>JAFGBL010000217.1 GCA_016933115.1 Bacteroidales bacterium
ACATGTTAGAAATTTGCGGCTGTATCGGATTTTAAATCCCGTGCATATTTAATTTTCGGATTGCAAGAACGAAAGAGCCAAGGCCTCAAACTCCAATTGGTCAAATAGCCGAATTATTCCCTTATACACCGAACAGAATAAAAATTACCCTTATTAACGGCACTCCCGCTTACCTGGCTCCCAAGGTAGTGGGACAGTTCATTGAAATATGCCTCACTGAAATCAAGCTCTGTAGAACTCCACCAACTGCCGTTGTCACCAATGCCGAAGCAATAGCCCCCGATACAGCTACCACCCGGAAGAGCTGTGAAGCCACTTTCGTTAGTTGCAAAGATGTTTGGACTTGGCCAATGGGTTGTTCCGGTTTCCATTAGTAGGCCACCGGCAACTAAAGTACCACCCAGAAATTCGATTAATACTGTCCATTCAGTATCAGAAGGTATATGCCAACCCGTTGGGCATAACTTAGCTGTACTTACTGTGTACCAATTGTATAATGCTCCGTAAGTATTTTTGTTTGTTAAGGTATCATTGTCATACCAACAATAGGCGGGGGTAACTACCTCACTCCATGTTGTATCGTTAGTCACGAAAGGTATAGCCGTGCCATCGTTGTACCTGGTGGTTTTCAGATTCCCAGCCATCCAAACTTGTGCGTCAATTGTTACAGTTTTATATACATTGCCGTCAATGTCCTGAACTGTTTGTGCCTGTAATCCTGTCAGTCCAAGTCCTAACATGAGCAGGGCAATTAAATTTAAACGTTTTTGTCTCATTTGTATCCTCCCTTTTTTAATTGATAATTTTTATTTTACATATTTATTAATATTGTCTATACTATAAATTTTTGGTAGCAGCTTTACTCCAATAAATGCCAACGGTTTAGCTGTATGTTTTTGTTGCCGATCCGATAGCTGCCGGATTTGAAGTACAGCCCTGTCAAAGTTACTCAAAAGTTGAAGTGGGCTGCAATCCCCTTAAAATAAATAACCTCGTGGCTGAGCCAGGAGGTATTTTAATGATTAATTACCACATGTTAGAAATTTGCAGCTGTATGGGGATTTTAAATCCTGTTCATATTTAACTTTCAGATTGCAAATCCGAAAGAGCCAAGGGGTAATCATTCACCCGGAAATTCCAGGTATGTATTTAAGACAAAACATTCTTCCGGATCGCTAATCATCATCTATTTCGTCATCCGATGTCCCTATTTGGCTGACTATGGTTATAATGGTCTTATTGTTCACTGTTTTTGCTCTCGAATCGAAACTGTTGTCATCAATAATATCGACAAAGTGGCGCGACCAGTCACCATTTTCGAGTGTAACCGTCCATTCAAAATAGGCACCTTGCAGCCATTTTCCCTGTATCCATTGTTCGCGTTCCGACAAGGCGGCTTTGATCCATTTTCCATCCTGGATTTTAATATTGCCCTCATATTGGTCCTTGAACCAGCTATTATCGAAATAGCTCACTTCATACCAGGGTTTAATGTTTTTATCAGGATGTGGCGAGTCGTAGTCATCATCCGGGAAACCTTCACCGGCATTCAGTTTTTCGATATAAAAACGGCAGACATCGTCGGGAATAGTCTTAACCTTGTAAACACTCACACGCAGATCGCTGAGTTGTTCCCCGGCAAATATTTCCTGGTAATCTTTCAGCGCTTGTTGTTGTTTCTCCATATCGGTTACTGAACCCGGGAACAACGGAATTTCCTCTGCTTTGCGTGGAATGTTTTGTCCAACGCTTGTTAACGAAATAAGTAAAAATACAATTGCGATTAAACAGGATAAATATTTCATGAATTAAAGTTTTATAAATTCTACCCTTCTGTTTTTGGCTTTTCCCTGGGGTGTGCTATTGTCTTCAATGGGTTTGGTTTCTCCCATGCCGTCTGTCTGCATACGGGAATCCTCAATCTGAAACTGGCTGACAAGATAATCTTTCACGCTATTTGCCCTGCGTTGGGAGAGGCCGAGGTTTGAGGCATCATCTCCATCGCTGTCGGTATGCCCAATAATCTCAATCTTAAGGTCAGGGTATTCTTTTAACACATTGGCAATCTCCTTGATTGAACCGTAAGATTCAGGTTTTACAACATCTTTACCCGAGTCAAAATAGATCCCGTAGGAAATGAGTTTGCCTTCGGTTAATAATTTACTCCGTGTATCCGGGGAGGCGGAGGTAATCTTGATATTGCTGATATAGGGTAAACTGGCCCTGTCCCAACCTGAAAACCTAAAACGGTTAAATTGGGTTCCCGCGTAAATATTGGTTCCCATATCCACTACTTTTTCGCCTTTATGGTAGATCCGAACCCGGCGATTTTGGACCCAGATAATGATTTGATTGACTTTTTCTTTCTTCACTGTTGCTTTCTTTCCCTGCCCCTCAAGCCATTCATCTTGTTCAATATCATAACCTTTTGTTTCCCACACTTCACTTCCGAGAACAACATGAAGCCCTTTGATTCCGGGATAGAGTTCGTCATTAAGTTCCCTATCATCCGTTTCCTGGTAAAAGGTTAAAATGCTTCCATCTGCATAATCAGCATCGGGTATAAAATCGAACTCCATGATGAAATTAACAGGAAATTCAATTGATTTGGAATAACAATACACGGCATCTTCCCCGTTCATGTGGAACCATTTTCCTTCGGCTATGTTCAGGGTTTTTACCTCGCCGCTTCCGTTACTTGCCCAAAGTGCTGGCATATCTCCAATGGCGTCCTGCGAAAAGTCTTCGTAATAAAGGACCTGGTCGCCCGGAACAAAATCATAATTGGAATACGATTCAAGCTGTGTTGTATTATCCTGGCTGTAAGCTGAATTACATATTAATACTATGCACGTCCATATCAACAATAAAAATCTGATTTTCATATAACCTTCTTTCTTTATTAAATTTAAAATGTTTTTGTCCTTTTACCTGTTGAAATAATTTATTCAGGGAAATTGCTTTTCCCAAAGCGTGAACAAGGGGATGCGCTAATTCACATCAGGAAATATTACGTCATCGGGAAGCACAAAAAAAGCATTGTCGATTGCTTCTTCAGCAATTTCAACCGCTACCATATGCACTTCGTTACCGCCAAAAACAGCCTCTGTTTTCAGGGCTATGCCATTCCACAACCAAATTGTTGATTTAGCGGGCCTTTCGATGGTAACTTTAAGGCATTTTTTCCCAAGAACTTCTTCGTATCCGTGTTTTGCTATGCCATACCGTTCGATGTCCTTTTCCGAAATCTTATCGTAGTCAGTTGCCGTTTGATAAAATTTACTTTTTCTTCCTTCATTTGAATCGAAGTTCCATTTATACTGGAAACCATCAACAACAATTGTTTTATCACCCATTTTCTGCCCCATCACGAGCATGTAGTTTTCTTCGTACTGACGGCCGCCATATTGGTCGAATCGCCATTCTCTTGTTATTTCCTGTCCGGCTGCTTTGCTTAAAAATTTTATATATGCCGATTCAACAGCAAACAATTGTTTGCTCACGGCGGTACTCTCAGGAAGTTTGTCTGTTTCCTCAATAAAAGATTCCACTTGCGTATTCCCGTCAGGTTGTGTTTTGTTGTTATTGCTGCATGATGCAAGATATAACAACAAAATGAAAATGGATAGAAAGAAGGGTAATTTCATCATAATATACTTGTTTTAGATAAATAGGCAAAAATACATAGGCCGGCATTCTTAAAATTGTAGAAAAACCGCATTCTGTATTAATTTATCCAGGCTGAAAGATCGCCTTTAAACATTCCGGAAAGGGTTCTGCATAATTCAGTATTGCCCCTGAAAAATTGTTTGGGCGTCTCGCCGGTGAGTTCTTTAAAATCTTTAATGAAATGGGACTGGTCGTAATAATTTCCGTCAAACATTAAATTTTTCGCATCGAAACTCCGGCCATTAAGCATGACCTTAAAAATGTAATTTAACCTGGAAATCCGCACAAGTCTTTTCATACTCACACCAACCCTTTTGTTGAAATTCCGTTGCAAACTGCTTATGGATTGAAATGAATGTTCATTGATATCATGCAGGGTGAACTTTAAAATATTTTCTGCGATGTCGTTGTAAATTAAATCCACGTAGTCGGGGGTGTATCCGTGGGGCGCAAAACTTTGTATAAATTCCGAAAAACATTCAATCCTTTCAAGGTCGGAAGTGATATTTTTAAGCTTTTTCCAAAGTGGAGTAAAAATTTCAGCAGGCAGTTCAACGATCCTGTCCGGTTTTGCGAGCATATCCAACTTAAAAATTCTGGATAGGACGGTTGCTTTACAAACAACAATAAAACCATCCAATTCGCCCTCCATTTGCAACAGGTTTGGAACCGATACAACAGGTGCAACAAAGCATGGTTGTAGCCGGAAACCAACAGGCATAACAATTTCAGGAATGCTTTTGAAATGAAAAACAATTGCCGCATCGGGCCTGGGGATAAACTTATCGGAAAGAATTTGATTGGGTTCGTTGTGTCTTATTGTCTCAAATTGTTTTACAATCCATTGGAGAGAAACATCGGATTTGTAAAACTTTACCAGGGGCATAAATATACATTGATGCATTTCGAAATCCTGTGCTTTTCCTGATCAGTACTCATTCCCCATATTATTTGAAGAGGTAAAAATAGAACATTCCCTTAAACGGCCAAAAAAATCTTCATCTAAATATCAATGGCATCCACAAAAACATCCACCACCCGCACAAAAGCAT
>JAFGBL010000218.1 GCA_016933115.1 Bacteroidales bacterium
CCATTAATTTTGGAAAGCTTGGGAATTCGAATCCGGAAATCAGGTATTCAAATGTGTCAGAACAAATTGTAAAGGTTAATGTACAATTTTATATTACTGATACTTTACAACAGGACGACTGGCAGGTAAATGTGGTTCCGGCATTTATCCCGGAATTTAATTGGGCACCCCACCTTACACCAACGGGCAACCACATTATTGCTCAGCATGTATTCCGGGCGCCGGCAATGGTTATTAGCTCCGGTTCGAAACAACTTGCTGTTATTCCCGACCTTGATATCCTCAAAAAAGAAAATCCGGTTGATTGGTATATGGACATGGATGCAGAAAACAATGTCCTCTCGCTTGGGCTTAGCAAGTCGAAGGTTGATGATCATATATTATTTGTCAGGGATTCAGGAGCTGTTTATCCTCCCGGGAAAGTTGAATTTGGATTTTATATTCTTTTTTCTGATAAAAATGAGGATGTTATTGATCCATGGAGGAAGGTTGCCTCTTTTTTATGGGAGAGATGGGGAAGTAGCGAATTTAAAAAAGTTTTGGAAGGGCACTCCGATCCTGAAAAATATATTGAACACACATACAATTGGGCATTTGATTCATGGAAGAAAAGTGTTTGGCAGGAATTTTTATTGGATGGTAAAAAAGTAGGAGCGCCGGTTTTTATTGTTAACACAACCCAGAGCCCGAATTATCAGGGCGAAATTAACGAACGGTAATTTCGCTCAATCTGGAACCAGGCCTGGTTTTGTTCTTTGCGTTCAGCTTCCGGATTATATCGCTATGCAAAACGGACCGGGAATAAAGAACTGTTTGGCTATGCTTTAAAAACCAAAGAACTCGCATTGGCTTTTCCTCAGACCGAAGGATTTTTCCCCGGATTAATAGCTGCTGAAATGAATGATGTCGAAATTAATGGTAAAAAGTATAACCGCTCAAAAGGCTGGGATACATATTATTTTGGAAATTCGAACCGGAATCCTTATACATGGAATGCAAGCATTGCACCATACCACATCCTTGATATGAGTTTTACAGCAACCCAAATGCTAAGCTGGTACATCGATCTTGAGAATGACCAGCGCTTGCTGGGTTATTGTTTGACTTATGCTGATGCTTTACTTGAAAAACAAACTGATGACGGATTTTTTCCGGGCTGGTTAGATAAGGAAACACTTGAGCCAAAACAACATTTGAATAAATCACCAGAGTCTGCGGTTTCAGCAACATTTCTTTTCAATCTGTATAAAATTACTAAAAATGAGAAGTATATGTTTCCTGCTTTAAAATGTATGGATGGGATCATTGATTCAATAATCAGACAGGGCAGGTGGGAAGATTTTGAAACATACTGGTCGTGTTCGCGATATGGTACAGAAGAATTGGTAGGTAAAAAAGTTGAAAGGAATAATCAATACAAGCAGAATACGCTTTCAATTTTCTGGACTGCTGAATCATTGCTCGAATGTTACGAGTTAACTGGTGAGGAGAAATACCTGAAATATGGCGAGCGCACACTTGATGAATTGTTGATGTACCAGGCTTCCTGGCAGCCTCTATATATTTATATCAGGGCAATTGGCGGATTTGGAGTAATGAACTCCGATGGTGAATGGAACGATTCCCGTCAAAGCCTGTTTGCCGAACTCATCCTGAAATACGGAAAATTACTTAACCGCAGCGAATATATCGAAAGGGGCATTGCTGCATTATACGCTTCGTTTGAAATGATGTACTGCCCCGAAAATCCGGAAACAAAAGAACAGTGGGAAAAAGTCTGGCCCTTTTTCGGTCCCGGGGATTATGGCTTTATGATGGAAAATTACGGACACGGCGGTGTTACAAGCAAAGACGGAATTGGTATTGGTGAATTTACAATTTACGATTGGGGGAATGGAGCCGCCGCTGAAGCTTATAACCGGATAGTTGATCATTTTGGGAAGGAAATCCTGCGCTAATTATTTTAGGATTGAATCTATTACTGATTCCAAAGGCGAATCCTATCCTTGTTAAATAATGTTCCTCAATTGTATTTCTTAAAAGATTTACTTTAATATAAATATTAGAATAATCCTGTTCCTTAACATTTTGCAAATATGATATTATTTAGTAAATTGTTAATTTGAAGCTATGGTGAAAACTGGATTAAACCTTAAAATAGTTTACACATGAATTTCAGTAATGACCTTAAACAAGCTATCAGTATTGCTCAATCGCTGGCAAAGGAATTCTCGAATGCTGAATTTTCGCCGGCTCACTTATTAAAAGCATTATTGCATAAAGATATCGGATTGACTGAATTGCTGATGTCGCTTGACCAGGATATATTTTATCTTGAAGAATGGGCTGAAGTGCGGATAGAATCATGCCCTAAAGCTGGTAAAATACCGGAAAGCCCTTCGGGAGACAACAGTGTGAAAGCTGTTTTCAGGGAAGCCGAGAATATCAGGATTAAATTATCAAAAGATGATACCGATGCTGTTTCGGTATTGGTAGCAATTAGCACACCCGGAGTTGGTTTTAATTATGAACAATTAAAAACCTTTACACTTACGCCGGCACTAATTTTAGGCCGCCTTCTTGAAAAAACTGGATTACAGAATGTTGTTGGTGTTGCCGAGGGAAAAGGGCAGGAGAAAGAGCAAAAAACGGTTCATAATGCCCTGCTTAAATATTGCCTCGATAAAAAAGAGCAGGCTGTACAAGGGAAACTCGACCCGGTAGTTGTCCGTGATGACGAAATAAGGAAAATAACTGAAATTCTTGGTCGCAGGCATAAATCAAATGTCCTCATCCTTGGCGATCCCGGAGTTGGTAAAACTTCGGTAGTGAATGGTTTTACGCAAAATATAATCGATAATAAAGTACCTTCGGCTTTAAGCGAGGTTGCTGTTTTTGAACTCGACTATGGAGCATTAATTGCCGGAGCTTCATACAAAGGCGAGGTTGAGGACCGCTTGAAAAATATCATTTCCGAGATTCAGCAGTTTAGCAAGGCAATACTATTTATCGACGACTTGCACATGCTCCTTGATAAACAGGGAGGAACAGCAGGTGCTGCTAACCTTTC
>JAFGBL010000219.1 GCA_016933115.1 Bacteroidales bacterium
AATGGAGGGAGCACCCTGATTAAAAAAGTATGTTCAAGAAAATCAATATAATTTTTAATGGTATGGTGGGTAACACCCAATGCCTCCTCTAATTTTAAGCTGTTCAGAACCTGTCCCTGGTTATGAGCACAAATTGCCAAAAACCTTCGTGAAGTAAGTGCAGGTATGTTTAGCCCTAGTTGCGGAATATTTCGTTCTACATAGGTTTTTATAAAATTTTCTCTCCCAATCGCACTGTTCTCAGCTTTTTCATGAAGATAAATTTCCGGAAATACCCCCTTAAGCCAATGTTCTCTGAGAATGTACTTGCCCTGACCTATTAATTCCTGCTGTATAAACGGAGTCATTTCCACATAACCGATTCTCCCGGCGAGGGTTTCGGAACTTTGTTTCAATAAATCCCTGGAAGCCGATCCGAGTATCAAAATACGACCGTTCCGCCTGTTATCATCTATAATCGGTCTTAATACCGGAAATAGATCCGCTCAGTATTGTACTTCATCAATACAAACTCTTTTAGTTTCATTGCTCTGAAAGAATAATTCGGGATCCTCCATCTTTCTCAAATCAGATGGTTTTTCGAGGTCCAGATAGATAAAGTCAGTGTATTTTTCAATTATGTGTTTTGCGAGGGTCGACTTACCGCATTGCCGGGGCCCGAGCAACGCTATTACCGGAAAAATATTGAAATATTCTTCCAGTACAGGTTCAACTAATCGGTCAATATAACTTTGCATATTGGAAGTTTTTATTCCAATATACAAAGTCAAATATTGTAAGTAAAAAGACAAGTAATCCAACACATTTCTCCATTATCACATGTTGATGATAAGAAGCAACAAGGCAGGTTAAATATATTTTTGCAGTTAGTTATAAACAAATTGATGGTAATCCAATGCCGAAGAAGGATGCAGGCTGACCAAGGAAATTCCGACAGTTTAAGGGATTAACAATTAGCTTCAATTCTTTAAATTAATCCCTTACTTTCAGATTAAGTCGTAGCTGCCTCAATTTACCTTATCTGAAAAGGTGCCAGAAATTATCCCTTCGATACTGTTATGGTTCACACCCAAATGGAAGAAACAAACCTCGCTTTTGCACCAAAAAAGAAGTAGAAATGTGCTGGCTAAAAGATGGATCCCCTTTGAACCGCTTAATGATGATTCCCGAAGAAAGGTAATGCTGGATAAAGCTGGATTTCTATCATTTTACAACTAAATGCCAGAAATCAATAAAAAATTCCGTAAGGTAGAAATCCCTATTCCCGGAAGATTCCCTTAAAAGTTGTGAAGGATAGAATTATTTTTCATACCCGGTTATCGTCCCGAATCATTTATAATTTGCCACTCATCTCTTCACCCAGTTTCTCAAGCGATTTGCCTTTTGTTTCGGGAAAAAATTTCCATACGATGACTGCCTGCACTATCATCATGACAGAAAAAAAACCGAAAGCGAATGCGTTCCCATAGTTTCCACTTTCCACAATCACCGGGAAAATAAAGGTGATCAGCGCTGCAAAAAACCAGTGTGTGAAACTTCCAAGCGATTGCCCCTGACCGCGAACTCGATTAGGGAAAACCTCCGCAATCAATACCCATATGACTGCCCCCGTTGAAAATGCAAAAAATATGATATAAACCACCAGGAGGATCAATATACTGTACCCTGTGAAATCCTGCAAATAAAAAGCCCTGGAGATTAAACCCAGGCACAACGACATCCCAATCGATCCCACTATCAACAAAGGTTTTCTTCCAACCTTATCAATGATCACCAAACCAAGTATGGTAAATAGGCCATTAGTTATACCTATGATTACCGGTTGAAACATGGAGATGGTTTTTGAAAGGCCCGTCATTTCAAAAATTCGGGGAGCGTAGTAAAGTATAGCATTGATACCCGAAAACTGGTTAAACATGGCAACCAGGAAAGCAATTGTTATGGGCTTGAAATAGGCCTTATCAAAAAGATGCCTCGCCGATGATTTCCCATCCTTCAGGCTTTGCTGGATATCCCTTATCTGATTATCCACATCATCCGGATCAATCATGAGCAACACCCGTTTTGCTTCTTCATTGCGACCTGTCTTAATTAAAAATCTCGGGCTTCGTGGAACGGCAAATAATAATACGAAGAATAATATAGCCGGTACACCTTCTACTCCCAACATATACCGCCACGGTTCCGCACCGGTATTTGTTAAAAGATAATTCGATATATAGGCCATCATAATCCCAAAAATCACATTAAACTGAAACAGGGCGGTCATTCGTCCCCGCTTGTCAGCCGGTGATATTTCTGAAATATACATCGGTCCTGCTACCGATGAAGCGCCAACGGCCAATCCCCCGATAAACCTGAAAAAGATGAACAGCCAGAGATTTGATGACATGGCGCTGCCAAAAGCTGATATAGTATACAATCCTGCTATGTAAAACAGTATGATCCTGCGGCCATATTTATCAGCCGGTTTTCCGGCCGTAAGGGCACCGATAACAGTCCCGATTAATGCAGATGATATGGTGAAGCCATGCCAGGAAGAATTCAGGTTAAAGAGTTGTTGTATCGATTTTTCCACACCTGATATAACGGCTGTATCAAAACCAAAAAGAAAGCCACCCAGGGCCACAATCAGTGACCATCTTAAAACTTTACTATTCATACATTTAAAAAATCTTCTTAAAACTAAGTAATAAAAATCAGACGGCATTATAATTCACAGGCGCAAATGGCATG
>JAFGBL010000220.1 GCA_016933115.1 Bacteroidales bacterium
AAAAGTGTTTTTTCGGGCTTGCCTGTTCATTGTGTTGAAGAAGGTTCGGAAATTGAATTTTACAGGGTTCAACTCTATACTTGAGGCATAATACCTCATTCTGTGTAAAATATTATCCGGTTTAACAATTGAATATTGTGTGAAGGAAACCGCTCTGGACACCGAAAGAAAAGGATTTAATACTTATGTTATAAAAAATGCCATACAAGCTGTCAACAATAAACCCGGAAGTAAAAAGAAAGCAATAGAAGAAATGAGGAAAAACTGAATCAGGTTTATTGATTCCACGGAAATTGATAAAAACTAAATAAAGGCTTGATAAGCTTAAAATTTTATTAAAATGAAATCAAAGAGAATCTCAATCCGTTTGATAGCTGTTTTTTTTGGCTATTGGTAATTACCTCTTGTCAGCTAAAGCCTTCAACTAAAAATTTTTCTGAAATTACCAATGCAGTTTGTGTCCTGCACCCGACTGTCGGCGATTCAGCCAGTGGTGTTGTAATATTTACAAAAATGCAAGATGGAATACAAGTTGAAGCTCATATGACAGGTTTTTCGCCTGGAAAACACGGTTTCCATGTACACCAGTGGGGCGATTGTTCGGCTGAAGATGGAACATCAACTGCGGGCCACTTCAATCCTGATAACCGTGAACATGGCGGGCCAAACGATGCTATCCGGCATGTGGGTGATTTGGGAAATATTGAAGCCGACGAAATGGGAAATGCCACACTTATTATGACTGATACGGTGATTTCATTCGAGGGAACACATTCAATTATTGGCAGGGGTATTATTGTACATGCAGGTGAAGACGACCTCAAATAGCAACCTACCGGTAATGCGGGTAAAAGAGTATCTTGTGGTGTAATTGGAATTGCAGAAGAAGAATTGTAAAACAGAGGTGTATATATATTAAAAAGGCGCAATAAGCGCCTTTTTGTACCCGGGGCGGGACTTGAACCCGCACGGCCGCAATGGCCATTGGATTTTAAGTCCAACGTGTCTACCAATTCCACCACCCGGGCATTAAATTAAAAGAACAAAACAGCCCGGAATTTAAGTCCAACGTGTCTACCATCCCTATAGTTATCGGGACCACCACCCGGGCAAGATTTCAAAAAAATATCTCTCGTATAGGAGAGATACCTGTTTTTAACTTGGAGCGAAAGACGGGATTCGAACCCGCGACCCTAACCTTGGCAAGGTTATGCTCTACCAGCTGAGCTACTTTCGCTTGCTAAAATGAGGGTGCAAATATAAATATTTTTTATTTTCAGCATTAAAATTTCGGTTTATTTTCCGATTAATTTTTTTATTTCGTTCAGCTTCATCAGGGCTTCAACCGGGGTGAGCGTATTTATATCAATATTGAGAATATCTTCTTTAATTTGTTCCAACAAAGGGTCGTTTAACTGGATGAAACTCAACTGAAAGTTATCTTGTTCAACCTTAATATTCTTAGAGTACTTTTTCAATTCGTCACTGCTGTGCGATTTTTCCAGTATCGTCAAAAGCTTCTTAGCCCTTTCTATCACTGTTTGTGGCATTCCGGCCATCTGTGCAACATGAATCCCAAAACTATGTTCGCTTCCTCCTGGAACCAGTTTGCGCATGAAAATGATTTTATTGTTTATTTCTTTAATTGAAACATGATAATTTTTTATCCGCTTAAAGCTGGAGGCCATTTCATTGAGTTCGTGGTAATGGGTTGCAAATAACACTTTGGCTTTGAAAAGCGGTTGCTGGTGGAGATATTCGGCAATGGCCCAGGCAATGGAAATTCCGTCATAAGTGCTTGTTCCTCTTCCAATTTCGTCCAATAGAATCAAACTGCGGTTCGAAATGTTGTTCAGAATACTTGAAGTTTCATTCATTTCGACCATAAATGTCGATTCTCCTGATGAAATATTATCAGATGCTCCAACACGGGTAAAAATTTTATCAATAATTCCAATTTTTGCTGATTCTGCTGGCACAAAACAACCCATATGCGCCATCAGAGCGATCAGGGCGGTTTGCCTTAACAAGGCGGATTTACCCGACATATTGGGCCCGGTGATGATTAATATTTGCTCTTTTTCATTGTCAAGGAAGATATCGTTGGGGACATATTCTTCTCCGATCGGCATTTGATGCTCTATAACAGGGTGTCTGCCTTTTTTTATTTCCAGAACATAGGAATCGTTTATTTCCGGTTTTTGATAATTGTTATTGATCGCAAGCAATGCAAATGAAGATAACAAGTCAATTTTTCCTATAGCCCTTGCATTGAGTTGCACCGGCTCAATATACTCATTGATATTTTGTATCAGTTCATTGAAAAGCTTCATTTCGAGCGCCAGAATTTTTTCTTCAGCGCCCAGTATTTTCTGTTCGTAATCTTTTAACTCCTCCGTAATGTACCTTTCGGAATTTGTAAGGGTTTGCTTGCGGTGCCATTCATTAGGAACCTTATCCTTGTGAGTATTTGTAACTTCCAGGTAATATCCGAAAACATTGTTATAACCTATTTTTAAAGATGGAATTCCGGTATTTTTTATTTCCCTTTGCTGTATCTGAATGAGGTAATCCTTACCGGACAACATTATCTTTCGAAGTTCATCAAGTTCTATGGATACACCCTCAGCAATTACGCCTCCCTTGTTGATCACTGCCGGACCATCGTTTTTCAGTGTTTTGGAAATCAAATTATTTAGTGCATGTAAGGGATTCAGATTTTCAGCCAACATTTTAATCGGTTCGCTGCCGGTATTCGAAAGAATTTTCTTTAATTCGTCAATTGCAATCAGTGCGTCCTTTATTTTCAGTGTCTCCCTTGGGTTGATTTTTCCAATTGCTACCTTCGAAATGAGTCGTTCCAGGTCGCCTGTCGATTTTAGCAAATCCTGAAGCTGTGCAAGTGTTTCATGTATGGAAATAAAATGTTCCACAATATTCAACCTGTTTTGGATGGTAACTTTGTTTTTAAGCGGGAGGGTGATCCACCTCTTCAACAACCGGGATCCCATAGGGGATACGGTAAGGTCGATTATATCTAAAAGGGTGGTAGCATTTTCGTTAGGAGAGGAGATCAGTTCAAGGTTCCGGATGGTAAATTTATCAAGCCAAACATAATTATCCTCTTCAATACGGGATATTTTTGAAATGTGTTGAATATTTTCGTGGTGGGTTTCTTTGAGGTAATGCAAGGTAACTCCGGCTGCAATGGTACCATTGGTGAAGTTTTCGACACCAAAGCCTTTAAGAGATGAGGTGCCAAAGTGTTTAAGTAAAAGATCGGTAGTAAATTCGGTTGTAAAAATCCAATCTTCAAAAGTGTTGCAATAAAATTTATCTCCAAATGCCTGAAGTACACTATCGAGCTTATTTTTCTGAACTATAATTTCGGAAGGTTTAAAACTCTGCATCAGTTTGTCGATGTAATCATTATTACCTTCGGTAAGGTAAAACTCGCCTGTGGATGCATCCAGAAATGCAATACCCGATATTTTATTTGTAAAATGAATACATGCAAGAAAGTTGTTTTTTTGTTGTTCCAGAACGTTATCATTAAATGTAACCCCTGGAGTAACGAGTTCGGTAACACCACGTTTTACAATTTTCTTTGTAAGTTTAGGGTCTTCTAGCTGATCACAAATGGCTACCCGATGCCCGGCCCTCACCAATTTAGGTAAATAGGTATCAAGTGAATGGTGAGGGAATCCGGCCAGATCAACATAGGAAGCAGCACCATTGGCTCTTTTCGTCAATACAATCCCAAGGATTTTGGACGCTTTAACTGCATCTTCGCCAAAGGTTTCATAAAAATCACCCACCCTGAAAAGCAG
>JAFGBL010000221.1 GCA_016933115.1 Bacteroidales bacterium
GGGTGATAAAATTTTTAATGTTTACACCAATTCGTTGGGTTTCAAAGATAAAGAGATCAAAAATATTAATAAACAATCCGACAGGAAACGCATTTTGTTCCTTGGTGATTCATTCACCGAAGGAATCGGTATGACATGGGACGAGAGTTTTGTGGGTATTCTCCAGGAAAAACATCCTGAACTGGAGCTGTTGAACGCCGCAGTAGTAAGTTACAGTCCCATGCTTTATTATTTAAAACTCAGGTATCTACTGGAGCAGCAACATTTGAAGATCGATGAAGTTTTTGTATTTATCGATAACAGTGATCCTCTGAATGAAATCACTTACCGGGATTTTATACCCTATCCCAACAATAAACTTAAAATATTTTTCATAAATATAAAAAGGTTTTTATTTGGACATAGCTATCTTTATTACTCCCTCTCTGAGATATTCCTTAAAAACAGAAGAAATCCGGTTACCGAATCATGGAACAGGGCCAAAGGCGGGGCATTTGTGGATGAAGTTGCAAGCAGTCCCGATGACTTTATTGCAGCCATCAGCTATTGGAGCCTCAATCCAGAAACGTATAGCATTTGGGGCAAGAAAGGTTTGGATTTGGCAGGAGAAAATATGGCTAATCTGGCCGGTTTATGTAAAGTTTCAAAAATCAAACTCAATATCGTGATTTATCCCTGGCCGGCACTGATAAGAGAAAGAAGCCTCGAAAATGTGCAGGTAAAATATTGGGAAGCATTTTGCAATAAAGCAAATTTGAAGTTCATCAACCTTTATCCCGCATTTATCAATCCGGCAGGTAGTGATTTCATCCTGCGCGAATACTTCATCAGTGGCGATGTTCATTGGAATGAATCGGGCCATAGATACGTAGCCGAATTGATCTCCCCTTATCTTTAAAAGGGAAAATCCTGAACGGCAACATAAAATTTAGTAATTTAGCAATTCAACAGGTCTTTCCTTTAAAATTTAATGAAATGAAAAAGATAAATAGTAAGTTACCTGGTACAATTAGATTAGTCAAGTATTTTTGTCTTGTTTATATTTTCACCATTCTTATCAATCCTGAAATTTATTCACAAAACGGGAGCAAAGACTGGACCATCCTTGAATCATGGCTTTTGGACGTAAGCGGGCAGGCCTCAGGGCTGGCGACCGATGGTACCTATTTTTATTTCGGGATTTATGGAGTGGATGGTGATAAAGTCTATAAATTCGACCCCTCCAATGGAACAGTCGTTCTGCTATTTTCAACACCCGAAATGGCAGATGCCTTTGGGATGTCGTGCGACGGATCGAGTATTTGGACCACTGATCACGCGAACAGTTCAACGCTGCCTGCCTATGCTATGCAGTTCGATTTTTCGGGGAATTTATTACAACAAATCGATCTGCCGGATCACTACATGTCGGGAATAGATCATGACAATGACGATCTTTGGGTTGCAACCTACTATCCCGATCCGGGTGTAATTTATAAAATTGATATTGATGGAAATATCCTCTCACAATTCCAGACACCGGGCACCCAGGCCTGGGATATTTGCAGGGAAAACGACTACATGTGGGTAGCCGACTATAATGATGACAAGATATATAAAACTGATTTGGCGGGTAATATTCTTGAAAGCCATGCCAGTGAGAACATCCAGCCTTCAGGAATAACTTTCGACGGGCAATACCTGTGGTATGTTGATGGTGGGGCAGGTACAAGCAAAATATATAAAGTAGATTTGCAGGGAAGCGGCACACCGGAAATTGAAGTACCCGTAACCGAATACAATTTCGGTAATGTAGCCTTTGGCGATTCTGCAGTATGGAATTGCCAAATAAGCAACACAGGTGACGCTGACCTGATCATTGAAAATCTCATCATCCAAAATGCTGTACCAATTTTTGTTTATCTACCAATTCCACAAACAATCACACCGGGGAATACCATAGAAATCCCATTTATTTACAAGCCCCAGGACCCGATTCCGCTTTATACTATTGCAACGGTTGAATCAAATGACCCGGTCACGCCACAAGTTGAACTTGAACTGACAGGCGAAGGAGTTTATCCCGGGCCCCATATCAATGTTATTTCGATGGTGCTTAACTATGGCGACATACGGTTGAATGCTACCAAGCGCTGGTTCCTGCAGGTTGAAAATAATGGGAGTGAAACCTTGCAGGTTGAAAATATACTCCTTGATAATCTATCCTTTTATCTGGATGATGCCGTACAATTTCCTATCAATATAGGCGTACTTCAAATAGCAGAAATCGGCATCTGGTTTAATCCTGAATCTACCGGTACTTTTGAGGGCATAGCTACAGTGGAACACAGCGATCCAACGCAATATCCCATAGAAGTTGAGCTGACCGGCTCAGGATTTGACCAGGATTATCCGATTGGAGAACCCTTCTGGAATTATAACATCAACACAAGCTTTGACAACAGCGTGAAAGCCATCATGCCGATTCCTGATGTAAGTGGAGATGGCGTTGAAGATGTTATTGTCGGTTCCGAGGATTATTTTATCAGGTGCTTTAATGGGAATGCCTCAGGAACGACAGAAGTATTGTGGGAAATAGAAATCGGGAGTGTTGCCAACCAGAACGACCTTGCCATGATCGAAGACATTGACGATGATGATTTTCCCGATGTGATCATGGGAAAAACAGGTATCGGATCGGTCAATGCAATATCAGGGAAAACAGGTGAATTGATCTGGAGCTTCAGTACCGAGCCTTACGGCGATGGATGGATCTACCAGGTCTGGCCCGGATTCGATTATAATGATGACGGATTCACTGATGTACTGGCCTCCAGCGGTGGATTACCTTCCGGATCGAGAAGGATTTTCTGTATCGACGGTTTAACGGGTGATGAAATTTGGGACAGTTTTACCAATGGGCCAAACTTTTCAGTGATTGGAGTGGATGATTTTACCGGCGACGACAAACCGGATGTGATTGGAGGCGCTTCCAATTCAAATGAAACAGAAGGAAAAGTGTACGGTATGAATGGAACTAACGGTAACATTGAATGGACTTATACCACTTCAGGTTCTTCGGTTTGGGCATTGGTCCAGTTGGAGGATATCAATGATGATGGCTTCAAGGATATTATAGCCGGAGATTTCGGTGGAAATTATTATCTGATTGATGTGACGAATGGTAATCCATTGCAGAATGGATCGGTGGGACCATCCATCATCTTAAGGTGGGAAAAAATGGATGATGTGAATGCAGATGGTTATCCTGATGTTGCCGTATCCAAAATTGGATCATTTACTGCGATGATAGACGGTTATTCCGGTGAACATATTTGGGAAATCACTTTGGTGGATCAAAGTTATAGCATTGACAGGATTGGAGATATCAGTGGCGATGGGATCAATGACTTGATTATAGGTACAATTTATAATACCAATTATTGTTATTTCATTGACGGAACAAATGGCGAAACTATCCATTCATTCAACTTTGGTGAACCGGTTGATGGAATCAGTGCCATGCCCGACATCAATGGAGACGGGTCAATGGAAATGATAGCCGGAGGGAGAGAAGGAAAACTATTTTGCTATTCGGGAGGATTGAACAGTGCCTTGCTGTCAGCAGATTTCGCTGCCGATCCGACAACCGGGGTTTTACCACTCGAAGTTCAATTCACCGACCTATCTACCGGAGCCAACATATGGGAATGGGATTTCAATTATGACGGAACCATTGATTCGTACGAACAAAATCCACAATATACCTATGAAGCCGGAGGGTTGTACACAGTTTCCCTCATCGCAGGGAATGGCATTACAACCGACACTTCAATCAAAATAGATTATATTAATGTATTGACAACCGGCATTGAAAAAAGTAAAAATAAGCTGGCAAATCTTGAAATAACTCCCAATCCGTTTCTAAGAGAAACAGTTATTTCGTACCGGCTGTATGAAAGGAATTCAATTTCAATTGATATTTATGATTTACAAGGGAATAGGATTATTGATCTATTGCCGCATCAATTGCAGGAATCCGGTTCATACAGCATACCCTGGAATGGCACCGATAATAATGGAGGAATTGTTCAGCCAGGAATTTATATATGTAACCTGAGGTCAAATGAAATTGTAACAACCCGGAAAATCATAAGAAAATAGGCATTCATGTGTATATTTGATCCAGGTGTTTCATGTGGGTGAAATCCAAAATTTTACGCATTAGGGTAACTAAATTTTGTCAACTGTCGTAGTAGGTGTAAGTATTAAAATAACTAAGGTTTTGCACATGTCGAGATTTTTTCTGGTAATCTGTATTATATACGCCAATCTAATATTTGCCCAGGAATCGGTCTGGAATAAGATCAATGGTAGTAATTCTGAATTACCAAATGAGTCGATCAAATGCATCGCCTTTGATACAACCGGAGCTTCCTGGATCGGAACTTACATGGGAGGACTCGCCGTTTTAAACAACAATTCCTGGAAAATTTACAACACCTCCAATTCTGAACTGCCACACAATTATATTAATGCCATTTGTATTGATAATAACAATGTTAAATGGGTTGGAACTGATGGAGGCGGATTGGCAAAATTAGAGGGCGAAACCTGGACTATTTTTAAAACTTCAAATTCAGGGTTGCCGTCAAATGTGGTCATGTCGGTATTTTGCGATAAAGGAATTGTTTGGGTTGGAACTTATTTTGGCGGATTGGCTAAATTCGATGGTGAGAACTGGAAGGTTTTCAATGATGAAAATTCACCACTATTATCCAATAAGGTGGTAACCATTACAAAAGACACCAATAATATATTGTGGCTTGGAACGCAGGGAGGCGGAGTAGCTTCTTATGACGGAAACAACTGGAATGTTTATACGGAGAGAAATTCAAAGCTGGCAAGCGATTATGTTTATTCTATAGCTGTTGATGAAAAGAACAATAAATGGATAGGAACAGGAGGTGGAGGTGTTGCGGTTTTCAATGATGTTTACTGGATCAGCTTCAACACCAATAATTCAGATTTGACGGATGATAATATCCGTCCAATCCTGATAGATAAAAAAGGCTACAAATGGATTGGAACATATATCGGTGGAGTCAACATGTTTGATGGGGAATCCTGGAAAACTTATGATTTTCAAAACTCTGTTTTACCTGATGATGAAATCACATGCTTTGGGTATCATAACCAAACCATGTATATTGGTACTGAGCGGTCGGGTATTATTACTGTACAGGACACTTTACAGGTAAAACCCACCAATTTGGTTGAGGAAATTACAACCGTGAAGGCTACCTCTATCATGTTTGATGACAATAAACCGTTAGATGAAAAGCCCGCGATTAAAGCAGACACAACCTTTATGGCTACGGCGACTGTTTCTACCAACAATTCAATTGTTCTGGTATTTGATGCAGCCGATGTTTATTTTGACAATAAAAGACTTAATAAAGTCCTGCGCTCATTCAAACTGCTCCTCAATAACCGTGAAAAGATCGATGAAACGTACAAGGTTCTGCTCCTGGTTTATTCGACCAATTTCGATGTGAGCCCGAAAAAAATCCAACTAACCGAGACCCAGCTTAAACAACTTCACGCGTCAAATGTGGTTTATATGGAAGGTGAATCTACATTCACCGAAGGTATTCGTAAAGCCTTTGACATTTTAACACAGGATTACAATTCGGCAGGAAATAACCATGTTATATCGGCTACTTATAAATTCATCAGGGACGATGAAACAGCCAAAGTAGTGATCAAAGACAACTATGATAATAATTACATCATTTTTTCATTGTTGGCATTTGAAACAAGCAGTTGGAAACTGGAGCACAAAATGCGGAGCATGATACCCAAAGGTGGTGGTCATTATTATTCAATTAATGAACCGGGAATCAAGGATAACTGGTCGGCAACCGCACAGCTGGGATTTTCAATATTCAGGGGTGACCTGGATGTGAACAGGTCAATCTCAATTCCAGGTGAAATAGGATTCGCGATCAATAAACAGGTACTCGGCACCGGTATATTGAACGGTGGTATTAAAGCACAATTCAATTTTGGCGGGTTAAAGGGAAGTAACGACCAGGGCTATTCATTTGAGAACAAATACAAGGAAGGTTGCTTGAACTTCCAGGTTATCCTCAATAACTGGATCAACCGTAACTTCCGGTTCGAAAAATTCCGCCCTTATGCTTTTGCCGGTATCGGATTTATCAACTACAGGGTGTTGCTGTATGATAAAGATAATGTGGTTATAGGTGGTTATGGTTATGATATTCCTGAGAATGCTAATTTGAACGGTTCAAAGCCTGATAAAACAAAAGCCGAAACCGACCTGATATTCCCCTTGGGTCTGGGTGTAAACTACAAACTGAACAGTCAGTTCAATATCGAACTCGAAGCTTCTTCAAGATACATTGCCAGTGACCGGCTCGATGGTGTTATTCGATATAAAGACGACAAATACTGGTTCATTTCATTGGGAATAACCTACCTATTCAATAATAAGGAGTTTCTATCCGACATTTTGACAAGATAACAACAAGTTTAAATTCGGGTGACAAAATATGTGAGACCGGAATGCGTTAAAAAACTTATGCCCGGTTTTTTTTTCATTCGCCAAACCATTCTGACAGCATGCCTGTTGGCATTTCCTTCAATACTTTTCCCACAAAAGAGTTTTGAAAAAAATCCTTATGTTAAATTTAAAGTGGATAAAACAGATTCTATTTTTCACCTGAGTTACACATTCAAAGATAATTTTGCCAATTTACAAACCTTTGAATTAACAATCCCCAGGCAGCAAACCGAACGATCCATTAATAAATTTGGCATCCCCAAATGGCTGTTTGAACCCTATGTAGATTCCGAATATAACAAGTATATGCGTGAACAGGAAATGAAAAAAGGACTGTTCATACTCGAAGATAACATGATTGAGGTTGATAAAAGTGCTGTGATCGATTATTATGCTGAAAATTTCTGTTCGCCAATTGCGCAAATGATTGTCAATTCCCTGGGTGATTATGGTCGTGATACCCGGAGGGACAGGATAGAAATGGCCATGCGCTTTGTTCAGGATATTCCCTATGGAATTCCTGATTATGAAGATGAAGAGCGTCATTTCGGAGGTGTTAGCCCACCACCCAAATTATTGATCGATATGTATGGCGATTGCGATTCAAAAGCTTTGTTGTTTGTGGGAATCCTGATTTACCTCATCCCGGCGGATGATATCGTTTTTTTGAACCAGCCAAAGCATGTATTAAGTGCTGTTAAAGCTGAGAGTGAGGAGGGTTTAACCTACCTCAAATACAACGGAGAGACTTTTTTAATTGCTGAAACTGCCGGCCCGGGCCCCAGAAAACTCGGACAGGAAGGAATATACTATAACAGCAGGTTTACTATTGAACCCTTAAAAATTGATCCTCCCGAAATAATACCATTTGTTGATAATCAAAATCCCGTAAGAGGCATTAATCAATTGCCAATTGCAGGTAAAGAGAGTGTTTTGATCAGGAACCAATCGGAAAAATATTTCAGGTTTCAAATCAGTGTCGACAACAAGCAGTGGAAAGAATTCAGCCTTAAACCAAACCAATACGGAGAATACAAATTCAGGAAGGAGCACCACGTACTCCTTCGTTTCCGTGATGGAAAATCCAGTTACATCGTATATGAAATGAAAACCGGAACCGTCTATGAAATCAACTGGAATATCAAAAGAAAAAAATGGGAAGTCACACTCTAACCCTGTTCACCCTCCTGATGGCTATAGGCATCACCGTATTTACCCACCCAATAGCTATCGGGATTACCTTATTTACCCTATTTACCCTATTTACCCTATTTACCCTATTTACCCTATTTACCCTCCCGATAGCTATCGGGATTACCCTATTTACCGAATTTCCCGCCCAATCAAAATTACAACATTTTATTTTTTTACAATTACCTTAAGCCAACATCTCCTTTGCCCTGGAAAATGCCTTTTCCAATCCCTCCGGATTATTACCCCCTGCAGTTGCATAGTGTGGCTGGCCACCGCCACCACCACCAATTTCTTTTGCCAGTTCACGCACGATATTTCCAGCATGCAATCCGCGATTATTGATTAAATTATCGGAAATCATAACGGTAAGGGTAACTTTATCATCCTGCTGCGAACCCAAAATTAAAAACAGGTTTTCATACTCGTTTTTCATTGCAAAGGCCAGGTCTTTGACTGCACCTGCGTCCAGTTTGACTTTTTCTGCCAGGAAATCAACGCCATTTAGCTGTTTGACTTTGGCTTTCAATACGTCCTTCAGTTGCAGAGCTTTTTCCTTTTGCAGGGATTCAATTTGCTTTTGAAGTATACTATTTTGCTCAATTAAATTGCTTACGGCTTTTACGATGTCTTTCTGGCTTTTAAAAATGGATTTAAGTTCTTCAATCGTCTCAGACTGTGCGTTGATATATTTTTCTGCTTTTTTGGCGGTTATCGCTTCGATTCTACGAATTCCGGCAGCAATAGCTGTTTCAGTCATTATTTTAAAAAATCCGATTTGACCGGTGGCCGAAACATGCGTTCCACCGCATAGCTCCACCGAATAATCATCATCAAAAATGATGACTCTCACCTCCTCACCATATTTTTCACCAAACAATGCCATTGCTCCCATTTCCAAAGCCTCCTGAATCGGAACTTTTCTTTTTTCAGTGATGGGGATATTCTCCCTGATCTTTTCATTGACA
Organism: Bacteroidales bacterium; assembly: GCA_016933115.1. GTDB lineage: Bacteria > Bacteroidota > Bacteroidia > Bacteroidales > JAADJA01 > JAADJA01. The sequence goes on from JAFGBL010000221.1 coordinate 8,728, forward strand.
AGGGTTTCAATCTGAGTGATCTCCTCCCGGGTAAGTTTGGTGAAATGAGAAAAATCAAACCGCAAATGGTTTTCATCCACCAGGGAACCTTTTTGTTCCACATGTGTTCCCAACACTTTGCGCAATGCGGCATGCATCAGGTGTGTGGCAGTATGGTTGTTGGCCGTAAGTATACGTTTTTCCGCATCAACTTTTGCAATAAACTCATTTTCAGGATGGGCAGGAATGTCATGTGTAATGTGTACGGTCAATTCATGTTCTTTTTGAGTATCATCAATTTGAATAACCTCACTTCCATTTAGCAAAACTCCCCTGTCGCCTACCTGTCCACCCGATTCGGCATAGAACGGGGTTTTATCCAAAACGATTTGATAGTATTCCTTTTTCTTCTCAGCGATTTTTCGATATCGCATAATCCTGACCGATGCTTCCAGCTTTTCATATCCTAAAAATTCCGTTTTATCATCACCCGGATGCACTACAATCCAGTCCTCGGTTTCCTTCGTTGCAGCCTGTCTTGATCTGTTTTTTTGTTTTTCCAATCCTTTATTAAAACCCTCCATATCGACCTTCCAGTTATTTTCCCTGGCCATCAATTGGGTCAGATCAATGGGAAATCCATAGGTATCAAACAGTTCGAAAGCAAATGAGCCATCAATTATTTTATTTTCTTGAGTCTCAACCAGGTATTGCTCAAATTTTTTAATTCCCATTGAAAGTGTTCTTAAGAATGCATTTTCCTCCTCATGGATCACCCTTTGAATCAAATCCTGCTGTTGCCTGATTTCCGGGAAAATATCCCCCATTTTCTCAACCAGAACAGGTACCAATTGGTAAATAAATGGATCCTTCATTTCAAGCCAGGTGAACGCATAACGAATCGCCCTGCGTAAAATCCTTCGGATCACATATCCGGCTTTAACATTAGAGGGTAACTGCCCATCTGCAATGGCAAAAACAACGGCCCGAAGGTGATCGGCAACCACGCGCATGGCAACATCCGTTTCAGTGTTCGTACCGTATTTCTTCCGCGAAATGGTCGATATTTTCTGAATGACAGTTTGAAATATATCGGTATCGTAATTTGATTTTTTACCCTGGAGAACCATGGTCAGCCTTTCAAGTCCCATACCGGTATCGACATGTTTTGCCGGCAGCGGTAACAGTTTGCCATCGGATTTACGGTTAAATTCGATAAAAACAAGGTTCCATATCTCAATTACCTCAGGATGGCCCTGATTAACCAGATGATCGCCGGGAATTTTTCTCTTTTCTTCCTCGTTACGAATATCAATATGGATTTCCGAACAAGGCCCACATGGGCCAGTATCGCCCATTTCCCAAAAATTATCCTTTTTTGAGCCATATATGATACGATCTTCAGGAACGATTGACTTCCACCATTTAAAGGCCTCTTCATCTACCGGCAAGCCGTCATCCTTATCTCCACCAAACACTGTTACATATAGGTTTTCTTTGTTGATTTTATAGATTTCGGTCAACAATTCCCATCCCCAAATAATGGCTTCCTTTTTAAAATAATCTCCAAATGACCAGTTGCCCAGCATTTCGAACATGGTATGATGATAAGTATCGTGCCCAACCTCTTCCAGGTCGTTGTGTTTACCCGATACCCGCAAACATTTTTGAGTATTTGCAACCCTTTTGGCAACAGGAGCATCATTGCCCAGGAAAATATCCTTAAACTGGTTCATACCTGCATTGGTGAACATCAATGTCGGGTCGTTCTTGATCACCATTGGTGCCGAAGGCACAATTTTATGCTTTTTTGATTCGAAAAATTCAAAGAAAACCTTACGTACCTGCTTTACATCCATTTTAATAAATATTAACAATTCTTGTTAATTACTCGAAAGTCAAAAGATTGCAAAATTAATTTATTTGCTTAATTTTGCAGCTGAAACAGGATATTTTTTGAAACCTTACTGCAGGTTACACCATATAAAGAAATATGCCTAAAAGGAATTATAAATTCAACAAAAGAACCCTTCAATTTGAAGAGGTTAAGATTACGATTAAAACCAGGTTGCTTAAAGCACTTTCGGTCATTGCTACCGGCATGGTTTTCGCAACAGCAGTTATTTTCCTCGCTTATACATTCCTGGATTCGCCCAAGGAAAAAATGCAGAAACGGGAAATTGCCCAGCTTAAAATGCAGTATAAACTTATGAACGAAAAGCTGGATATGATGGATAAAGCCCTTGTGGATATGGCTGACAGGGATGATAATATTTACCGTGTGATCTTCGAGGCCGAACCGGTTCCTACAGCCGTAAGGAAAGCTGGCTTTGGAGGTACCGATCGTTATGATAAGCTTGAAGGATACAAGAACTCGGAGATTATAATCGAAACGGCACAAAAACTTGACAGGATACACAGCCAGTTGGTGGTTCAATCCAAATCCTTTGACGAGGTTTATGATATGGCCAGAAACAAATCCCAGATGCTGGCTTGTATACCGGCTATTCAACCCGTCAGCAACAAGGACCTGAAAAGGCTTTCTTCATATTACGGTTACCGAACAGATCCTATATACAAAGTGAAAAAATTCCACCCTGGTATTGACTTTTCAGCACCTACGGGTACGGAAATTTATGCCACCGGTGATGGCGTTGTATCAGAAATAGTGCATTCCAGAAGGGGATATGGAAACCGGCTTACAATTGATCATGACTACGGTTATGAAACCATGTATGCGCATATTCATGAGTTTAAGGTACGAAAAGGCCAAAAAGTTAAACGCGGCCAATTGATCGCTACGGTTGGGAATACCGGCAAATCGACTGCTCCCCATTTGCACTACGAGATCAGGAAAAACGGGAACAGGGTCGACCCCATTTATTTTTTCTTCAATGACCTGACACCGGAAGAATACGAAAAGGTACTTGACCTGTCTACGCGCCCTTCACAATCCATGGATTAAACAATGAATGGCAAACCGGCACCGGGGAAGCTGTTTTACACCATCGGCGAAGTCGCCCGAATGTTCAATGTCAATACTTCATTAATTCGTTTTTGGGAAAAGGAATTCGATATCATTAAACCCAAAAAAAACAAAAAAGGGAACCGGCTGTTTACCCAAAAGGATGTCGATAATTTTCACATTATTTTTAACCTTGTCAAGGAAAGGGGTTACACTTTGAGCGGAGCCAAAGCTGAGCTTCGGCAAAATAAAGATACAATTGATCAAAATATTGAAATCATCAACACGCTCACAAAACTAAAGACTTTTCTTGTGGAGATTAAAAATCAATTGTGATCAGAAATAACGGCCCGGTATCAGATATTCCTGAACATATTCTTCAATTCCTTCTTCAAGGCTGTAAAACAAGTCTTCATAACCGGCCGAACGCAACTTGCCCATTTTCGCTTCGGTAAAATACTGGTATTTATCCCTGATATCTTCAGGAGTGTCAATAAACTCGATGTTTTCCGGTTCGTTCATGGAATGAAATGTAGCTCTGGCTAAATCTAGAAAAGTACGGGCTTTGCCGGTTCCCAGGTTGAAGATGCCCGTCATCGGTTGCTTTTTCATCAGGAAATAGATCACATCCACAACATCTTTTACATAAACAAAGTCCCTGAGTTGCTTGCCATCCTCGAAATCGGGCCTATGTGACCTGAAGAGCCTGACCTTACCGGTATTCCGTATCTGCTCGAATGCATGCAGAATCACCGAAGCCATTCTGCCCTTGTGGTATTCATTTGGACCGTATACATTAAAAAATTTCAATCCGGCCCAATAAGGGGGATGTTTTGTTTGTTTAAGCATCCATTTGTCGAATTCATTCTTCGATTCTCCATAAGGATTCAACGGTTTAAGTTTTTCAACAATTTCATGGTTATCATTATAACCCAGTTCACCCATTCCATAAGTGGCAGCAGATGAGGCATAGATCAGTGGTATTTTATATTCTGAGCATGACTTCCACATCGATTTTGTATAGTTCAAATTAAGTTCATCAAATACCCGGGCATTAAACTCGGTAGTATCGGTTCGGGCACCCATATGAAGCACAAACTCAACCTTTTTGTGATTTTTATCCAGCCAGTTAAAAAACTGTTTTCGCCCAACCTGTTCCTTAAAAACTTTATATTCGGTATTTTTAATCTTATCAGGCCTGGAAAAATCATCGACAATGACGATATCTTTGATTCCTTTGTTATTCAGCTTATTGACAAGGCAACTCCCGATAAATCCTGAGGCTCCGGTTACTACAATCATATATTTTATTTAGGGCTTACAAAGATAGTGAGGAGGGGGTCAATTTGCAAATCCCAAGTAACATTAATAATAATGTAGAATCATTATATATTAATTCGAAAATAACAATCAGGCTTCTTCTAGACCAGAATATTATTACATTTGCTCTATGGCAGTATTTATTTATTTAGGGGCGACATAGAGAATAGATTTCGAAATATTTTTTAATTAAACTTAAATATTGAATTATGAATCGAATTACCAATTTCCTGTTTCCGGCAATAACGATCATAATGCTATCGTCACTGCATTCCGAATCCCAGAATTATCGTTTGATCGACTTGAAAAATCCGGCATTCGATCCTCCATCGCTGAATTATTATATATTGGAAATCATCGACAGCCGGGATTTAAAATCTTCCATCGGCATGGTGAAAACGGGGGATGAACAGGAATTGGTGATGTTGGATTTCCAGGCCGGATTTCATGACGAATTGACCCTGTATTTTAATACAGCTTATAAGGCAGAGGAAGGAAAAATCCCAATCATCCTGAATATAAAAAAGCTCTGGGTTACTGAATTTGAGAAAGAAGGTCTTACTTACAGCAAGTGCGAACTCAACATGGAATTCCTGACCCCAAAAAAACAAAAATTTCATGAATGCAGCGATAAAAACGAAATGGATCTTAGTACCAACAAAGATGCCCATAAGGATAATATTACGGTTTCGTTGAATAGCTGCATGCATTACCTCAGCGACCCGGATTTGCAAAATGATTATTATACCATCCTGAACAGTAGCGCACCGGCTGTTGTTACTGAGAAAGTTCTGGAAAGCGATGTGGAGAAAAACCCTGAGACTCAAACCAAAACTGAACCCGAAATCAAGACCGGGACCGAACAGGTGAAAACCGTTAAAGGTATGGAAGGCAGGGATTTTCATAAAACCTCTAAATCTAGGATTACACTTCAGGGCGGTTACACTTACCGCCTGGGTAAAATACCTGATGGTTTGGACTCCGAATCGGAAAGCCATATTAAAAGACTTAAAAATGGATTCAATGGCGGTGCCGATATTAATTTCTTCTGGAACAGGGGCAACGCTTTGGGTGTGAGTACGTCCTATTCTCAAGCAGAGAGTACATTACCCGACGTGGTAGTATTGGATGAAAATGGAATTATCCTTGCCCAGGGAGATTTATCTGAAACAATTGGTCTGTTTTATATTGGGCCATCATACTTTGGAAGATCAATCAGCAAAAGTGGTAATACCCATTGGTTATCGGGTCTTACACTGGGATATTATGCATTTAACGAAGAACTTTCCTGGCTTGGTGAAACTATTGATATTACCGGAAGAACAGTAGGTTTCGGATTTTCTTTTGGCGTAGATTTTTTAACTTCAGATAATTTTGCCATCGGTCTGCAGGCAGCTCTTTTGATGGGATGGCTTGACAAAGTAGAAATCGATGGTGAAGAAGTTGAACTGGATGAAACAGAAAACCTGTCCAGGATTGACTTAACGATTGGAATAAGGTTTTTGCCCTAGTCTTTGATTTGAATTTACTTCTTGTGGTATTCGGCCAGGGCATTGATCGGCGATCTTAAGATTTTCTCAATTTTTACATCAAATTCGCTTGCGATCTGCCTGAGCAAGGCTTCAAAATAAAAAGCTACCGAACCGGTAAAACTCAACGGAACTGTTTTGTATTTTTTATATTTTTCAATTTGGTTGATAAAGAACTCCCTGAAAGAATTTGTCACCAGGTCGAAAATGTATTTATTCGACAGGTTGTCGGCATAAAATTCGCAGAATGAAGCCAGGAAACGGTTGGGAAAAGGAAGATTATAAACTGCATCCAACACATTATCGCGGGTATAATTGTACTCTTTCTTAAAAGCCTCATGAATCTCTTTTGGAAGATTACCCAGCAGATAGTCTTTCAGGAAAACCTTACCCATATGCGCTCCGCTGCCCTCATCCCCGAAAAAATATCCCAGAGACATTACATTTTCAACTATTTTTTCATCATAATAATAGCAGGAGTTTGAACCTGTACCAAGTATACAGGCAATTCCCTCGCGGTCATTGAATAAAGCCCGGGCAGCTCCCATCAGATCAGAATCGATATGGATTTCAGCACGTTTGAATAATTTATTCAGTGCTTCTTCGATCACCATTCCCTTGAAAACAGTGGAGCAACCTGCACCGTAAAAATAAACCTGGTTGATAGATTTGGCATCAATAAACGGGATCAATTCCTTGGCGATAATGTTTTCAATTTCGTTGGAATCAACATAAAAAGGATTCATACCCACCAACTGGAAACTCATTTGCTCACCTGAATCATCTATGAGCATCCAGTCCGATTTGGTTGCTCCGCTATCTGCTATTAATTTCATTCTGACCGATTTGTTGTGAAAAATTCTATTTCTCTCCTGTTTACTAAGAATGGCTGCAAATTACTCAAAATAGGCTAAGGATTTTAAATATTCTTATAATTTTACACCCGATTTTGAGATTGATTCCACAATTAAACAAAGATAAGGATAATTTTTATGAAATATGCCGGTATGATTATTTGGGATTGGAATGGCACTTTGCTTAATGATGTGGATATTTGCCTGGATTGCATCAACCATTTATTGGAATCAAGAAATCATCCCAAACTCATAATAGAGAAATACAAACAGATTTTTACTTTTCCGGTTCAGGATTATTATGTAAAAGCAGGATTTGACTTTAGCCGCGAACCATTCGATATAATAGCCATGGAATTCATCGATCTTTACCGGCAAAAACTTCCGCTGGCAAAAATCTTTCCTGAAACCACTGAAGTGTTGAACGTATTCAAAAGAAATCATTACAGGCAGGTTATGATTTCAGCAATGGAACACAATTCACTCATCAATTCAGTAAAAGAAAAAGGATTGGAAAATTATTTCGATATTATTTCCGGAATTGGTGACCATTTCGCAGTGAGCAAGCTCGAAAATGCCAGGAATATCATAGCCCAGTTAGGTTCTGAACACAACAACACCTGGATGATCGGGGACACCTGCCACGATTTTGAGGTTGCTAATGATTTGGGGTTAAATTGTCTTCTGGTAGCCAATGGTCACCAGGCTTATGACCGTATTAAAAATTCGGATTGTCAGGTAGTTGAAGACCTAAGGGAGACCATCCGGTTCTTTAAACTCAACCATTTGGAAATCAAAAAATACTAAAAATTTATTGCATGAAGAAAGTTCGCAAAGTTCAGGATATTATCAATTCAACTTATATCAAACCCGGAAGTATGATCTATACCGCTGGGAATGCAGCAGTTCCGCAGGTTCTATTGAAACAACTTGCCCGCGATCCCTACATTTACAATGTTGATCTGTTAAGTGTGCTATTGTTGGGCGATGTGGGAGAATTGTTCACCGAAGAAGCATGCCAGCGAATCAAGCACCGCATCATTTTTTCAGGGCCTCATTCACGCGATCCGCTCAACAAAGGCATGGCTACTTACCAGTTGATGCACCTCTCAGACATCCCGCGTCAGGTTAGAAATTACCTTAAACCGAATATTTGCCTGTTTACGGTTGCAGGTCCGGATAACGGGGGTAACTATAGCTTTGGGACTACCGTTGAAGGGGTAAATTCCGCCGTTCAAGCCATCCGCGAATATGGGGGACTTGTCATTGTCGAACGCAATGCCCAAATGCCTTTCGTGTTGGGAACCACCATCCACGAATCCGATATTGACTTCATGCTCGATACCGATTATCCTTTGCCTGTTAGTCCGGTTCATCAACCGGATGAAGTAGCCCGAAAAATTGCCAGGTTGGTCACAGAACTCTATATTTCAAATGGCTCAACCTTGCAATATGGAATTGGAGAGGTACCCGAAGCCGTTACGGATGCTATAATAGATAAGGGTTTGAAAGACCTAGGGATTTATACCGAGCTTTTCGCCGATGCCATGCGGAAACTAATTGATGAAGGCGTGGTGACCAACCGGTATTGCGAAGTTAATTTTTCCATAGGATCCATTTTCCTCGCTGCCGACAAAGCAGGGTATGATTGGCTGAGTTACAACAGTTCTGTTCAAAGCCGGCCATGTGATATTACCAATTCCATATTAAAAATCGCCCAACAACACAAAATGGTAGCCATCAATAGCGCCATCGGTGTGGACCTCCATGGAAATATCTGGGCTGATTCCCTGAAAGGAAGACAGGTTTACAGCGGCATTGGAGGCCAGGCCGATTACCTTCGCGGTTCTTATCTTTCCGAAGGGGGTTATGGGATCATTGCAATGAAATCTACAACAGCGAATGGTATTTCAAAGATCATGGACATGTGTCCGGAAGGGATCACAACAACAGCTATTGCAGCCGATCCGGTGGTCATCGTGACGGAATACGGCGCTTTTGACCCCAGGGGATTGAATATCGCAGAACATGCCGTAGGTATAGCGCATCTGGCCGAACCAAAAACCAGGGATATATTATTGAAAAAAATCTACGATAGCGCCGAATTTCACAAACCACCTGCTGCCCTGAAAAACAGGCCTCCCAAAGGTTTTACACCATACGAATCCATTTTGAGATACAGCAGGTAATTCGTACGCTGCAACTCAGAACTATTTATCTTTGTCTTTTACAAGACATGAAAACAAGGGCCTGTATCATATTCCTAATTCTGCTTTCGTCTGCGATGATGCTGAAAAGCCAGTATTTCCCGAATCCCTCTTTCGAGGGACCGGCCCCTATTCCCAATGAACCTCCACCGGGTTGGGAAAAATGCTCCGGTTCACCCGATACACAGCCCGGTGTTTGGGATGTACCGACACCCCCTTCTAATGGAATTTCCTATTTGGGAATTTGTTGGTTACCATCCTGGATCGAACGCGTGTGGACCGAACTCGAAAATCCGTTGAAACAGGATAGTTGTTATCTAATACAGGTCGACCTGGCTTATTTTCATGAGATCAATTACTACGGAATCATTCAGTCAACCTTTCCGATGAGAATGAATTTTCACAGCAGTACCAGCCTTTGCCAGGAAGGTCCCTTGTTGTGGCAATCCCCGTTAATTTCCCATACCGACTGGCAAACCTATGAGTTTGTGATCGATCCGGAGGCAGATATCCATAATATCGTGATCCGTTCCTATTATGACAGTCCAAACATGCCGGCAGATATCGGTTATATCCTGATCGATAATATTCGTGTGATCACACCGCCCGACATAGACCTGGGACCGGATACTACCATATGTTTTGGCGATACTATCAACCTGAATGCAGGATCGGGATTTGGAACCTATCTGTGGCAGGACGGTTCTTACGACAGCACTTATAATGCTTATTTGCCGGGAATTTATTATGTAATAGCTACTACAGACTACGGATGTACTGTCATTGATTCCATTGAGATTACCCAGTCGCCAATCATAGAATTGGGTCAGGATACCAGCTTTTGCAAGGGAGATACCTTGACTCTGACACCAGGTCCCGGTTTCGAATCATATCTCTGGCAGGACGGAAGCGTGGATTCCCTGTTTTTGGTTTGGGAACCAGGATTCTATGAGATTTGGGTACAGGTTACCGATTCGGCAGGGTGTTCCAACTCCGATACAGTTTCAGTTGAAATTTTGAATGACACTTCCTGGGTTTTTCTTGGGAATGACACCATTCTATGTGATGGATCGGGATTGTTGCTCCATCCGGGAACATATTACGAGTATCTGTGGCAGGACGGAAGTTCGGACACCGCTTATTTCGTTACCGACCCGGGAACCTATTGGGTGCAAATACTTGATGATTGCGGTTTTGCTTCCGATACCATTCAGGTAGACTTTTATCCACCCGTTGAGGTCACCCTGGGTAACGATACCTTATTGTGTCAGGGTGATACAATATTTCTATCTCCGGGTGATGAATTTGTTTCTTACCTGTGGCAGGACAGTACAACAAACCAGGTTTATTTTGCCGTTTTGGAAGGACAATATTGGGTACAGGTTGTAGATGAAAACGGATGTACTGGTGTTGATACCATCAATATTGCATCGGAATCTCCACCGGCAGTCTATCTCGGGAATGATACAACTCTGTGTTATGGGACTGAATTCACACTCTCTCCAGGGGAATATCAAGGTTACCTGTGGCAGGATGGCTCTTCCGATTCAACTTTTGTTGTGACGGAGCCTAATGTATATTGGGTATTGGTTGCGGGTAACTGCGGATTTGCCACCGATACCGTTGAGATTGAATTTTATCCTCCCATAAACCTTGACTTGGGAGCTGACACAGCGGTTTGCACCGGTACAACTTTACAATTGGAGGCAGGGCCGGGATTTACCGATTATCTCTGGAATACCGGAGCAACCGGTCAGACTCTTTTGGTAGGTAATAGTGGGGCATATTGGGTTAATGTTACGGATATTTATGGTTGTTCGGCCTCTGATACGGTTCTTGTGGAATTTTTCCAGGGAGTAGATTTGGAACTAGGAGAAGATACCACCATCTGTATGGGCGAATCCATTATACTTGATGCAGGTTTCGGATTTCTGTTTTATGAATGGCAGGATGGACAGACCGGGCAATATTATACGGTATATCAATCCGGAAACTACTCGGTTTATGTCGAAGATTTTTTTGGATGCTCCGGTTCAGACGAAATTTTTGTTTTTGTTTCGGAGCCTGTTGTTGATTTGGGGCCCGATACCTTGATTTGCGGGAATCAATCATTGATGTTGGATGCCGGGGAAGGATTTGTTTCATACCTCTGGCAGGATAATTCGGCTTCCCATACTTACGAGGTGACCGAATCAGGTATTTTTTGGGTAAAAACCACGAATGAATTCGGATGCCTGGCCTATGATGAAATTGAGGTGGGAAAATATCCATTTCCGGTTGCCGATCTTGGTCCGGATAATGGATTTTGTGCAGGTGACACACTTGTTTTGTCATCGCCCTTAGGGCCTTTTGATTATTACTGGAACGGAGAACCTGGAAATAATGAAATATTGGTTACAGAACCCGGAACTTACACCCTCATTGTTGCCAATCCATGCGACAGCCTTACTGACGAAATTTATATTGAAGAATATCCGGTGCCGGTTATCGACATTGGTACTGACGAAGTCCTGCTTCCCGGCACATCCATCACACTGCAGGCAGGCGATGGTTTTGACACCTATATTTGGCAGGATGGTTCAGGGCAAAGTTATTTTGTGGTTTCGGAAAACAATTACAATATTGATAATCCCTATTATTTTGTAGAGGTTTCCGAAGGCCCTTGCAAAAACTCCGATTCGGTGAAAATCGATTATTTTTATGTTTGGGTCCCGGAAGTGATCACCCCGAACGGAGATGGGAAAAATGACATTTTTAAACCGGATATGGAAAGATGGAACGGGATCAATACACACCATATGCAAGTTTTCAACCGCTGGGGTGAAAGAATTTGGGAAACCGAAAATTTTCCTGCCGGCTGGGATGGCAAGCGCAATGGGAAGCCTGTAGCAGACGGAACCTATTATTGGATACTCGATGTATATTTTGGCCCTGAAAATCTGCAAAAAACCCTCAAGGGCAGCCTGACGGTGCTGGGCACCAGGAAGCAATAATCAAAGATTTTTCAAGTGCTTATATAGCTCATTCCACTCATTTTCAGGGCTTATTTCCGGCCTGGTGTGTGATGCCCTGGAGTACCAGTAATCGGCATTACCCAGATCACCTTCCTTGCGGTGCAAATAAGCGTGGATCCGGCAAGCCTGGAATGTGTAATATTTCTGAACGATCTTGTGGGCCCCATCCCAATCGCCTTGTGCATCCATCTCCAAAGCTTTGATAAGTTCATCTTTCAACATGTTCTATTCTTTTTTGTATTCTTCTTTCTTAATGAGTTTACCGTCTTCGTAAATTTCCTTTTTAATCACCTTGCTGTCCTCATTCATGTAAATCCATTCCCCTACCCTTTTGGAATTTACATAATGGCCGGTAATTTCAAGTCTGCCTGAGGGAAAATAAAAGAGGAATTCGCCATTTTTTTCATCATTCGAATAATAACCTTGAAGCTTGAGGGTGCCATCAGGAAAGTATTGATGCCACGGCCCATTCTGTTTGTCATTTTCCCAGGAGGTTTCTTCAGCCACCTGACCATCTTCATAAAAAGTTTTCCAGGTTCCGTGCTTCTTTTTATCCCTGTAAAATTCCTCCTTTAAAAGTATTCCGCCCATATTGTAATACTTCCAAAGACTGTCCTTTTCAGTCCCGATATAAAAGCCTTCTGTCATCAGGTTTCCGGAATGATGATAAGTTTTTGTCTCGGAATAATTTCCCTGTTCACTGAACACCGACCTGGCTTTCACGATCCCATCGGGGTAGTAGTAAGTAAAAGACCCTTCGGGCAAACCGTTGACAAAATTTCCCTCATATTTCAAGATTCCGTCTTCGCTATATTTTTTCCAATACCCATATTTATTCCCATCTTCATCGATTCGATTAACTGTATCGGACCCGTTCTGTGCAAATGCAGCGAAACTCAGCAGAATCGATAATACCAGCAATATTCCTGATCTCATAAATTTATTAAAAACCTAATTTGTTGAACAGAACGTAAAACTAAACAATTTATTTATTGAGGGGTAATTTTAATAATTTTGTGCCGGAACATATTGAATTTTTTTAAACGGTTCAATGGGTCGCTCATCATTAAATGCATAATTAATTGAAATGAATTCTTACTCCTCCAAACTGGTAGAAAATGCTGTAAATGAATTATCCCGCCTGCCCGGTATCGGTAAAAAAACGGCATTGCGGCTGGCGCTCCACCTTTTGAAAAAGGAGGAACCTTTTGCCGAAGCCTTAGGAAATGCGATCATCAGGATGCGGAAAGAGATTATGTTCTGTAGGGAATGTTTCAATATTTCCGATGCGGAACTTTGCGAGATTTGCTCAAATCCGAAACGCAACAAGGAGATCATTTGTGTGGTGGAGGATATCAGGGATGTGATGGCAATAGAGAATACCGGGCAGTACAACGGTGTTTACCACATCCTTGGCGGGATCATCAGCCCCATGGATGGCATCGGGCCAAATGACCTGAATATTGCTGCATTGGTCACACGCGTGGGAAAAGGAGGAGTTCATGAAGTGATTATGGCCTTGCCGACCACGATTGAAGGAGATACCACCAATTTTTACCTTTACAAACAGCTCAAAAACCAGGAAGTTGAAATTACTACCATTGCCCGCGGAATTGCCATCGGAGATGAATTGGAATATGCGGATGAAGTTACCCTGGGCCGATCAATCCTGAACCGGACGAAGTATGAGGATGGGTTGGAGAATTAATAAATGGAATTTTGAATGACCGGAATGACCGGAATTATTTTATTATTCGAATAAGTCCAGTTGTTTTTCTGTCACATAGTATGCATCGGGTACATTTTTATCAAACCCGTTGATGAATCGTTTGATGGACTTTTTAATAAGTTTATTGGGCGTTGTTTTGCGGGCCTCGCAATAATTCAATAACGATTTCTTTTGTTTGGCAGTCAGCTTGAAGGTAACCGTGGCATACCTCACTTTTCTTTTGCGCTTTTTGCGACGGGTTGTTGGCATAAGCGATTTTTTGTAAAAATAGGAAAAACGAAACGGATGTATTAACAGGAAATGGGAAAACTTTTTAACAACTCAGTTTTAATACCATATGGGTTGGTATTATAAACTGCTTTGCGAAATATAAAATATGGCGTAAATTATGCAATTATTATAGTGCAATTTAAGCACTACTTAGTCAAACTACCTCGCAAAGACGTTAATATGCTGATGAGGAACGAAGAAGAAACATTCTCTTTAGATCACTCCTGACTTTATTTAAAGCCTTCAATTTCTTTCATAATCTTTCCCGCCAATTCCTGTGCATTCTTCATCGACCCACTTTCCGCGTAAATCCTGATGATCGGCTCGGTATTGGATTTGCGTAAATGAACCCACTCACTGGCAAAATCGATTTTTACCCCATCGATGGTATTGACCTGCTCGTTCCGGTATTTTTGCTCCATTTTCCGTAAAATGTCATCAACATCAATAGCAGGTGACAGTTCGATTTTGTTTTTAGAAATGAAATAGTCGGGATAAGACGATCGAAGCTGGGAACAGGTTTTATCGGTCTTTGCCAGGTAGGTCAAAAACAAGGCAATTCCGACCAATGCATCCCTTCCGTAATGCAATTCGGGATAAATCACACCTCCGTTTCCTTCACCACCGATAACAGCATTCACAGCTTTCATTTTCTCAACCACATTCACTTCGCCCACGGCAGCTGCAAAATACTGTCCGTCATGTTTTTCAGTAACATCACGAAGTGCCCGCGTGCTTGAAAGATTCGAAACCGTATTCCCCTTTTTATGTTGCAAAATGTAATCGGCCACTGCCACCAGTGTATATTCTTCGCCGAACATTTCGCCTTTTTCGGTGATGATGGCCAAACGGTCCACATCGGGATCAACCACAAAACCGACATCATCGCCATTTTTTCTGACAACTTCACAAATCTCCCCTAAATTTTCCGGTAAAGGCTCAGGGTTGTGGGGAAATCGGCCATTCGGATCGCAATACAAACAGTCGACACTTTCAACACCCAGCCGCTTTAACAATCTGGGAAGTGCCAACCCGCCCGTTGAATTCACGGCATCCAGTGCAACCCTGAATTTAGCCGTACGGATCAAATCAACATCCACTAAAGGCAATTGAAGTATTTTATCAATATGTTTTTCGATGAGGGTATCTTCTTTTTGGTAATTACCTATTTGATCAACAATCGAAAAATGAAAATCTTCCTTTTCCGCAATCTCAAGAACCTCCTGACCCTCAGCAGCAGAAATGAATTCACCTTTTCCATTAAGCAATTTCAATGCATTCCATTGTCCCGGATTGTGGCTTGCGGTGAGGATAATTCCGCCATCAGCATTCAGTTCGGTCACTGCCATTTCAATGGTAGGCGTTGTCGACAAGCCGCCGTCAATCACGTTTACTCCCATACCCATCAGCGTGCCGCTCACCAAATGGTTCACCATTTCGCCAGAGGTTCTGGCATCCCGTCCAATCACAAAAGTCAGTGCGGATGACTTAGAGGATTTTTTTATTAAAGTGGCAAAAGCAGCCGTAAACTTAACAATGTCGACCGGGGTTAATCCTTCGCCCGGTTTCCCGCCAATCGTACCGCGGATGCCTGATATGGACTTTATTAATGTCATGGGTATTGTTTATAATTTGGGTTGTAAAATTATGATTTTTTGTTGGTGTTCATAACATTTACTTTGTTAGCTTTGCATCATTATTGATTCACAACAGGAATGGATTTTTTTGAAGATCAAGAAGACGAACAAACCGAAGGACTGGTCTCCAGGTTCGACGATATGCTCAATCAAGGCGACCGCTACTTTTTTGATGTGGATGAATTTGAAATGATCATCGACCATTACCTGTATAGCAACCAATTTGATAAAACCCATTTGGCCATCAAACTGGCATTGGAGCAACATCCGCAAAGTGTTTCTTTCCTGTTGAAAAAAGCCCAGTTGCTGGTTTCATCCAATAATATCAACAAAGCACTCGACCTGCTTTCGGAAGTTGAGAACATCGAACCCGAAAATCCGGAAATTTTCATGACCAAGGCAGGCATTTACAGCCAATTGAAGCGGTACGAAAAAGCCATCGAGGAATACAACAAGGCAATCAAGGAAGCTGAAGACCTGGAAGAGGTTTATACCAACATCGCCTTTGAGTACGAAAACCTTGGCAAATATGAAAAAGCCATTGAGTACCTCATCAAGGTGCTGGAGATCAACCCGGAGAACGAAGCGGTGATTTATGAGCTTTCGTTTTGTTATGAAATCTCCAGCCGGACTAAGGAAAGCGTTGAGTTTTTTACCAAATTCCTGGATAATAACCCCTATTCGAAGGCTGCCTGGTTCAACCTCGGAATTGCTTACAACAACAGCGAAAATTATGAAAAGGCAATAGATGCTTACGATTATGCCCTCGCTATTGATGAATCTTTTTCTTCTGCATTTTTCAACAAAGCCAATTCATTTGCCAACCTTGAGCTGTATGAAAAGGCCATTGAAAATTACCGGGAGACATTTCAATACGAAGATCCCGAGGCCATGACCTACTATTACATCGGAGAATGTTATGAGAAAATGAAGGATTTCAACCGGTCGCTTGAAAATTACCGCAAAGCTGTTGAACTCGATCCGTTGCTGGCAGATGCCTGGTTGGGAATTGGTTTGATTTATGACGAAAAAGGCAAATTCCGGGTGGCCATCAATCACATCAAACGGGCACTGGATATAGAACCCACCAATTCCGACTACTGGTACATGCTGGGGGATATTCAATACAAAATCGACCTGCTGGATGACGCCATTGAATCGTATCGAAAAGTAGTTGATCTTGATCCGGCAAACCTTGAAATATGGCTTGATTATTCGCACATTTACGCGCTATTGGATGATTATTCAAAAGCCATTGAGATAATTGACGATGGAATTTACCATCAACCGGACAATGCGGAGTTTTTGTACAGAAAATTTGTATACACCCTGAAGTCGGGGAAATATAAAGAAGCCTACAACATCCTGGAAGATGCTTTAATGATGGACTCCGAAGGATCAAAGGAAATATTTGATTATGACCGCGATCTTATGAAAGATGTCAATCTGGTCAGGATCATTGAATTGTATAAAAAACAATAGAGAATAATAAATCCCCATTTTACCAACCTCATTGATTAACCGATAAAAAGTACCGAATATGATGAATTATATTATTTTAGTTTTGAAAGGTATAGCCATGGGTGCCGCCAATGTAGTTCCGGGTGTTTCAGGGGGTACGCTGGCTTTGATTACCGGTATTTTCGAACGGCTCATCAACGCTATAAAATCATTTAATATCAAAGCTGCTAAATTGCTGTTTTCATTTCGTTTAAAGGAATTTGCCAAACATACCGACCTGTATTTTCTCATCGCAGTTTTTGCCGGAATTGCAATTGCCATTGTTTCACTTGCCCGGCTATTTGACTTTCTTTTCACCAACTACCCTGTTTATATCTGGGCCTACTTTTTTGGATTGGTGCTTGCATCCGTTTATTTCGTGGGAAAAACCGTAGAAAAATGGAACACTTCAGTCATCATTACTTTTCTTATCGGTACGGCAGTTGCCATCATTGTTTCGGTATTGAACCCGGCTACTGAAGACAGCAGTACGCTTTATCTGTTGCTGTGTGGCGTTGTGGCCATCTGCAGTATGATCCTGCCGGGCCTTTCGGGATCATTTGTCCTTATTCTTATGGGTAATTATCAACTGGTCATGATCGATGCCGTGAATGAACGTGATCTGGGGATTCTGATCCCTGTTGGTATTGGAGCTGCCGTAGGATTATTGGCTTTTTCACATGTATTGTCCTGGGTGTTCAAAAAATACCGCGATCAGACCATTTCATTGCTTACAGGTTTCATACTCGGATCGGTGAGTATCTTATGGCCCTGGCAAAAAATGAATTATATGGTAGATGAAGCAGGCGGGTTGGTCATAAAAAAAGGCAAACCCATCGTGGTCAGCTACGAACGATTTATTCCCGATTCATTCAGCATGGAAGTGGTGATCGCTATCCTTATCATGCTGGCTGGAATCGTCACCATCTGGGCAGTTGAAAAGGCGGCAGATACAAAATCCTGAAAACCTTCAAAATGGTTAATCCGGGATCAGAAACGAAATTATATGGCTTAATCGGGAAACCGCTCTCCCACTCCTTTTCAGCAGAATATTTTGCCAGGAAATTCAGGGCCGAAAACATTCGTGACTGCCGGTATCACTTGTTTGAACTCGAAGGCCTTTCGGATCTGGATGACCTTATCCGAAACCACCAAAACCTGCAAGGCCTGAATGTGACCATTCCATATAAAAGGCCCGTGATAAAATACCTTGATAAAATCAGCCCGGAGGCAATGGAAATCGGGGCTGTGAACTGTATTAAAATTAATAGGAACGAAAAAAAGGTTACATTAAAGGGTTACAATACGGACATCTATGGATTTGAAAAATCAATAAACCCTTTATTGAAACCACATCACCATAAATCATTGGTATTGGGAACCGGGGGAAGCGCGAAAGCAGTCGCCTGGGTTTTGAACAAATATGGTATAGAAACATTGTTCGTGTCGCGGACTCCACATGATTGCAACCAGGTTCGCTATTCAATCCTGAATGAAGATATTCTTTCAACCCATTTGCTCATCGTAAACACTACCCCTGTCGGCATGTACCCCAATGAAGGTCAATTTCCCGATATCCCTTTTGAGTTTATCGGTAAAAATCACTTGTTGTTCGACCTGGTATACAACCCGGCCGAGACCTGGTTTTTGCGAAAAGGAAAACAACAAGGAGCCTCAATTAAAAATGGGCTTGAGATGCTTCAACTTCAGGCTGAAAAATCGTGGGAAATTTGGAATGATTATAAATTTTAAAATTTTTCGCATTACTTATTGACCTGTTTATGAATTACTCCTAATTTTGGATGTATTCAAAAAAAAGTTGCCCTATGGTTTCAATGGAGAATATCCGGGAATTCACTTCTCAAAAAAATATTGCAGTAGCAGGTGTTTCAAGAAATTCAAAGAAATTCGGGAATGCCATTTTCAAAGAATTGAAGAAAAAAGGGATACAAGTTTATCCGGTACACCCCAACATGGATGAATTTGAAGGGCAAAAATGTTTCCCGGACATTGGCAGTCTTCCGGTTGAAGTATCCGGGATCGTCATCAATACCAGACCGGATGTCACTAAAAAACTGGTGGATGAAGCAAAGCAAAAAGGCATTAAAAACATTTGGCTGCAACAGGGTTCGGCAGATAAGGATTACCTGAATAACCTGGAAACTGACAATTACAACATCATTTCAAAACAATGCATTTTGATGTTTGCCGATCCGGTAAACGGAGTTCATGGTTTTCACAGGTGGATGAGAAAGAATTTTGGTAAATTCCCGCATTGAGCAAATTATGGAAAAGGCATTTGTCAACAGGTTACAATGCGAAAAGATCGGAAAACTTATCGGAACCACTGATATCAGGTCATCATTTTACAACCGGGAATTTCTTTCATTCGATACGGAAAGGGAAATCAAACTCAGGGTCTATTTTATTTCTGCTGCCATTTGCCATCAAACCCACACCTTGTACCATCCTAAACTGAATTTGTGGGGATGGTACTTTATGGAATACACCTTTTTGCAGATGGTGAAAAACAGGAGTGCCCTGCTGAACCCGGGATATTTAAGTATTTGTTCCAATGTTGATCTCAGGTTGCATTTACAGAAATCATTTTCATTTGACGGTGACCCCACAAATTGCACACTCGACCGGCTGGACGAACGACTGGAAATGCTGTTGGAAATATGTTCGATTGTAAAAACCCGTTACAAAGGAAGCATTTCCTCCATGATCGACGGATGTAATGGGAGATTGATCAATGACGGTAAAGGCATTTATGAAGTTCTGGCCGGGTTCAAAGCATTTTCCGATCCTCATAAAAAAAAGATCACTTTTTTCCTCAAGCTTGCTACCGATGCGGGTTTATT
Source organism: Bacteroidales bacterium (assembly GCA_016933115.1). Classification (GTDB taxonomy): domain Bacteria; phylum Bacteroidota; class Bacteroidia; order Bacteroidales; family JAADJA01; genus JAADJA01. The sequence goes on from JAFGBL010000221.1 coordinate 28,596, forward strand.
GCAAATCAGGGATCCGGAAAACCTGGTTCCCATTATGGATTACCATATGATGCGGGTATTGTTGCGAATGGGTTGTGTGGAAGTGAAGGATTTGGGACTGAGGGAAGGGTTGCTAAATAAAAAAATGCAAGCTTCTGATGAAGATATCCGTGCTAAATGCATTGAAGCCATTCGGATCATAGCAAAAAAATCCGGGCATGGAATTTTAAAGATGAACGACTTTTTATGGCCGATCGGCCGGAGTTGCTGCCATGAAGCCACCCTTTGCCACGACACAAAATGCATGAAAGAACCCTGTACTTTTTATTCCATAGTAAAAATCGGCTCTCACAAAAAATGCTTCTTTGAAACTGCATGTTTGGGAAACAAGGATGAGAATTACAGAAAATTATGGGAACCCATTACGGAAACATCCTACTATTAAATATTGTTTTTCGTTCACAATATTCCGAGAGAAGCTACTTCCTCGGAATACTTATCATTCCTTTTGCGGCCATTCTCTCGAGATAACGTTTCCGGGCTTCCTCCGGATCAGCACCCACAGAAATATAAATTTTAGTTTTCTGATCAATAACCACCTCCTGCATTTTTGATGTGTCAGGAGATTTAAACACATTTTGTTTTTTAAAATTCATTTTTTTTGTTGTTAATAA
>JAFGBL010000222.1 GCA_016933115.1 Bacteroidales bacterium
ACTACCTACAAAGAGATATTTCCACAGGTTTATATTTTCCCGGTTCAATACCCGAATTCAGGTGGACAGGAAAAAAATTATTTTCAGAATTTTTTATTGGTGGCATTAAAAACAGATCAAAAACCGACATTTTCAAGCTCCGATCCTGAATTGAACAAGTACCTGAGTCATCGATTTTCAGTGGAATTTGAACAGGGGATTGTCCTGACGGACGAATACGCTCCTGTCGAGTATTTTGCCACCAAAGCTTTACATTAGGTTAGTTGCCGAAATTAATTCCGTTATTAAAAACAATCCTAACTGCAGTGATCAGGATAATCAATACCAGCAGTGCGGGCCAAAGCAATTTAATCCTGCGGGGTTCCTCGTCAAAATAAATTTCATTGAATGATTTGAAAGTCGCAATAATTGGTATAATGATCAAAATAATTGTAGAGAGTTTTAAAATATCGAAAAACATCTCTTCCGTGGTTCCAAAATAGAAATCATTGGGTATTTTGAAAATCATCAAAATGACAGAACCTATTATTGCCGGAAAAACAACCTGTGAGGAAAGCAGGAATTTACGGTTCGAACCCGTGATAGAATTGAAATAGGCATTTCCTGAAATAAGAAATGACTTGGCTATAATCGCACCAATCGATACCAGGGAGAATATGGAAATAATAGAAAATATCATTTTACCGGTATCGCGGTAATACAGGTAAGTAATCACCCAGCCAAAACCTTTATTGAGAAGGGATCCCATCAAAAGTGAACCGAAAAACATGACCATACCATGGACAAATCCCCAAAGGAAGAACAATTTAAAACTCCCTGGTTCATTGCGGAATGAACTGTAAATAATAACGTAAATCGTACCCAACAAAAGACCAGTCAAGGGCCCGATACTGTATAGAATTTTCACAGATTCGGCTGTCCAGTCCCCAGTGTCGATGTTGTAATAAATTTTATAGTAATACAATATGGTTTTGTAATCGAAGCTCAGGGAAACCCAAACCGTGATTAACTGGCTGAGAATATAAATTGACAGGTAGGAGAGTAGGAATAGTACAAGAGAGTTAATGGAAATGTTGAAAAAGTTATTTCTTTGTTCCTTATTTTCGGCTACATCCAAAAACCACCTGAACCACCTCCGTAACGAGTGCCGGTCGAATTGCCGGATTTCATAAATAAAACTATTAAACTGTTTTCGAACTAATAACCTGAGCATCCGGCGTCGTTGCCTTTTTTTCTCTTTCTTTTCAAGTTTTAGCAAATGTTTTTGCCTTTTGGCAAGTTCCAGATCATCGATTTGTTTTTCCTTCAGTTTTTTTCTGACTTCGATTTTCCGCAGCTTTTCTTCAGCTTTTATTTGCCTTTTTTTAAGTTTATTAAGAACTCGTTCGCTTTTTCGCTGCTCAATCACCTTCCTTCTAACTTCCTTTGCCTCGGCTTTCTCTTCCAGCCTGGCCTGCTTTTTTCTTTTTTTGATCAGCTTTTTCTTATACCTTAAAAATCGGGTACGCCTGTAGATTGGGTATAGTGTTGATCCTAATAGTTTTTTGCGCGTGCTTTCCTTCATTTCAGGCTTTTTCAAAAGCAAATGTAATATTTTTAAATATTTCCCTATCACTGTTGATAGTATAAAAAAACCCGGTTAAAGCCGGGTTTCATAAAAGATTAAATATTTTAATGTACCACCATTGAAGCGATCGTTCCATCCGAGTAAACACCATTATCCAGGTTTTTTTTAATTTCAGAAAAAGCATTAATGGTATATTCTACATCTTCAAGTGTATGCATGGCCGTAGGAATAAGCCTTAACATGATCACATCCTTGGGAACAACCGGATAGGTAACGATGGAACAGAAAATATTGTGTTTTTCTCTTAGATCCTTTGTTACATGAGTTGCTTCAGGTACCCCACCCTGGAAAAAAACGGGGGTTACCGGAGATTCTGTTTTTCCCAGGTTAAATCCCTTGGCTTTTAATCCGGATTGCAAAGCATTTACGATGGTCCAGAGTTTTTCTTTATGCTGGGGTTCATGTTGTAACATTTCCAACCGCTTGAATGCACCGATGACCATGGCCATTGGCAACGATTTGGCGTAAATCTGGGAACGCATGTTGTACATCAGGAAGTTGATCATTTTTTTATTTCCGGCAACAAAACCTCCAATTCCTGCCATTGCCTTGGCAAAAGTTGCAAAATAAATATCAATGTCATCCTGAACACCAAAATGTTCACCGGTTCCGGCCCCCGTTTTCCCCATGGTTCCAAAACCGTGTGCATCGTCCACCAGCAACCTGAAATTGAATTTCTTTTTCAATTCGATAATTTCCCTGAGTTTGCCAAGATCTCCAGCCATTCCATAAACACCTTCAGTAATGACCAGGATGCCGCCATTTGTTTTTTCTACAATCCTTGTTGCGCGTTCCAGTTCCTTTTCAAGGTTATTCATGTCGTTGTGAGGGTAAACAAACCTTTTCCCGAAATGAAGTCGCATCCCGTCAATAATGCATGCGTGTGCTTCGGAATCATATACGATCACATCGCGGCGGTCGACCAGTGTATTGATGATGGAAACCATTCCCTGGTATCCATAATTTAACAGATATGCAGCTTCCTTTTTTACAAAAGCAGCCAGTTTTTCTTCAAGTTCTTCATGGTACCTGGTCTGACCCGACATCATTCTGGCTCCCATTGGGTAAGCCAGTCCCCATTTTGCAGCAGCTTCGGCGTCGGCTTTGCGAACATCAGGATGATTTCCCAATCCTAAATAATTGTTCAGGCTCCATACCAGTTTTTCCTTGCCCTGGAAAATCATCCTGTTGGAAATTTCACCCTCCAGCTTAGGAAACATGTAATATCCATGCGCATGTTCCATATACTGGCCCAAGGGACCAAAATAATTATCTATTTTATTGAATATATCCATTGGTTCTTCTGTTAGTTAAAATACTGTATTACAATAAAAAGCCGCAAAACTATAATTTATTCAAATGATATTCAAATTAACTTTCATTTTAATTTGAACAAAAAATAAACCTAATAAAAAACCGTTTTTAAAATTCATTTAATAATAGTATTTTTGCGCCCATGTTTAGAAAACCCCTTAAGTATATATTAATTTTCTCATTTTCAATTGCTTTAATCTCTTGTAGCAAGTATCAAAAAATTCAGAAAAGTCAGGATTATGCTTATAAGTACGAAAAAGCCAATGATTATTACGAACATGAGGACTATTATAAGGCATTAAACCTTTTTGACCAGGTTATGCCGTTCTACAGGGGAACTGACCAGGCGGAAGAAATTGCCTACAAATACGCTTATGCATATTACAACCAAAAAGACTATATCCTGGCCAGTTTTTATTTCAACAGGTTTACCAAAACTTTTCCAAGAAGCGAAAAAGCTGAAGAATGCATGTTTCTTGCTGCCTATTGCAAATATCTCGATTCCCCAATATATAAGCTTGATCAAACCAATACCAGGGAGGCCATCAACGACCTTCAGCTCTTTATCAATACATATCCGCACAGCGAACGAGTAGAACAAAGCAATAATCTGATTGATGAATTGAGGGAGAAGCTTCAGAAAAAGGATTTTGAAATTGCCAAACTTTACCTCAAGATGGACCAATATGAGGCCGCTGTTACATCGTTTGAGAATCTCCTGGCCGATTACCCGGATACTAAGTTTAAGGAAGACGCTTTATTCTATACCATTAAAGCCTATTATTATTATGCCTCAAAAAGTGTAAGGTCAAAGCGTAAAGAAAGGTACCAGGAAGCTGCCGATGTTTATAATACTTTTGTGAGCCTTTATCCCGAAAGCAAATACAATCGGGACATTAAATATATGTATGACAAAGCAATGAAAGAAATTCAAAATTAAAACAACATAGATAAAATGGATTATAAAAAAGTAAAAACAGATACAACTGCCGTAACACGTAAACTGAGAGATTTCGACAAGGATACGGCAAACATTTACGAAGCTGTGGCCATCGTGTCAAAAAGAGCCAACCAGATTTCGCTTGAGATGAAAGAGGAACTAAATCAAAAAATTCAAGAGTTCGCAACTACGCAGGATAACCTGGAGGAAATTTTTGAAAACAGGGAGCAAATTGAAATTGCTAAATTCTATGAGAAGTTACCTAAACCTACACTCATTGCAGTTCATGAATTTTTACATAATAAAGTGTATTACCGGAATCCTCAGAAAAAAGATTCTGAATTTTAATCCAGGGGATGTTAAAAGGGAAAAAGATATTGATTGGTGTTACGGGCAGCATTGCTGCCTTTAAAATCCCTGTTCTGGTCAGGCTTCTCAAAAAGGAAGGTGCTGAGGTAAGGTTGATCCTTACGGATACGGCCAAGGATTTTGTTACACCATTAACGCTTTCAACTTTATCAGAACATCCTGTTGAAAATGTATTTTATAATTCGGAAGATGGTTCCTGGCATAGCCACATTGAGTTGGGAAACTGGGCTGACGTTTATCTGGTTGCCCCTGTTACTGCTACAACCCTGGGGAAAATGGCCAACGGAATCGCAGATAACCTTTTGACGGCAACTTACCTGGCAGCCAAATGCCCGGTTTTTTTTGCCCCGGCCATGGACCTGGATATGTTCCGCCACCCGACCACAAAAATCAATATCGAAAAGTTGGTTTCATACGGTAATTATCTAATTGAACCCAAAGAAGGAGAACTTGCCAGCGGCCTTATTGGCGCCGGAAGAATGGAAGAACCGGAAGAGATCGTAAAAATACTGGACGGGTTTTTTCAAAAAAAAAAAGACTTTAAAGGGAAAAAAGTCCTGATCACAGCGGGACCTACCTTTGAAAATATTGATCCGGTCAGATTCATAGGAAATTACTCCTCTGGCAAAATGGGTTATGCCCTGGCCGAAGAATTTGCTGACCGGGGTGCAAATGTCGATCTTGTTTCGGGTCCTGTTTCCATACACATGATAAATCAGAGAGTTTCTTTGACAAATGTAATATCTGCACAGGAAATGTACGATGAGGTTACCGGCAGGTTCGAAAAGTCGGATATTACGATTATGGCTGCTGCTGTAGCCGATTATACTCCGGAGGGAACCGGAAAAGAAAAAATAAAGAAGAAGGAAAAAGGTCTGACGCTCAAATTGATCCCGACAAAAGATATTTTAAAAAAACTGGGGCAATCAAAAAGGAAAAACCAGCTATTGGTGGGTTTTGCCCTGGAAACGGAGAATGAATTGGAAAATGCCCGTACAAAGCTTAAAAATAAAAATCTTGATTTAATCGTTTTGAATTCATTGAAAGATAAAGGGGCAGGCTTTAGTCATGACACAAATAAAATTACGATCCTGGATTCCAGTGGTAAATTAGAATCTTTCGGACTCAAATCCAAAAGGGAGGTTGCCCGTGATATCGTAAACAAAATTTTATCGCTTTCGGATAAATCGAACTGACATGCAAATTTTTAGCAAATCATTTATTTTAATGGCTCTGTTTGTGGTTCTTGCATCAGACCTGAAAAGCCAGGAGTTTATTTGTAATCTTCAGGTAAACACACAACAGGTGGAAGGAACCGATAAGAGAGTTTATGAAAATATGCAATCGGCTCTTAATGAATTTATCAACAACAGAAAGTGGACCAATTATAACTTCATGAATGAGGAGCGGATCGAATGTAATTTTGTAATTACGATTGGTGACCGGCCATCAGCCGATGTATTCAATGGGCGGCTGAATATTGTTGCCAGCCGGCCAGTATTCGGATCAGCCTACAACTCCAATTTGATCAACTATGTCGACAATGATTTTACTTTCGAATATGTAGAATTTCAGCCAATTGAGTTTATTGAGAACCAGGATGTATCAAACCTCACGTCAGTATTGGCTTATTACCTCTATATAATCCTGGGAATTGATTTCGATACTTTCTCCAGAAATGGCGGCACTCCATTTTATGAAAAGGCCGAATCCATTGTAAATGCAGCCCAAAATTCATCTTATCCCGGATGGAAATCGTTCGAGGATACGAAAAACAGGTATTGGTTGGTCGAGAATTTTTTAAATAATAATTATACTGATTTAAGAAATTTTTATTACGAATACCACAGGTTGGGACTGGATGTGATGACTGAAAAAGCAGAACAGGGCAGGGGAGTGATCACAAAAAGCCTGGATTATTTGAAAAATGTGCACGACGACCAGCCGGGCTTATTTGCCCTGCAATTAATTTTGGATGCCAAAAGGGATGAAATTGTAAATGTTTTCAGTAAGGGGAATCCCCAACAAAAAAGCGCCGTAGCAGAATTGATGAAGGAGATTGATCCGGCCAATACATCCAAATATTCCAAGATAACACAGGGAAACTAATTATTAATACTTTGTTATTTTTGCAGATCAATAAACAGATTTAATTCTGTATGCTATCCTTTTTATCCATACATAATTATGTTCTCATCAGGAGCCTGGAAATAGAACTCCGGGAAGGCCTGCTGGTTATAACAGGTGAAACCGGAGCCGGAAAATCCATTTTGTTGGGAGCCGTTAACCTGATTTTGGGCAAACGGGCTGATGCCAAGGTATTGCTCGATAAATCCAAAAAATGCATTGTAGAAGGTACTTTCAGTATAAAGGATTATAACCTGCAACCATTTTTTACCGATAATGATTTGGATTACGAGGATTACACGATTTTGAGGAGAGAGGTTAATAAAAACGGTAAATCCAGGGCCTTTATCAACGACTCCCCGGTGAATTTAAACGTCCTCAAGGAATTGGGTGAAAAGCTCATCAATGTTCACTCTCAGGATGAAACCAGAACCCTGACTGAAAGTAATTTTCAACTTGCTTTAATCGATAGTTATGCCGGTATTGGGGATTTGATCAGGAAATATAACCAAAGATTTGATCAGTTCAGATTGCTTCAAAAAGAACTTGATGAACTGATGGAGGCGGAAAACAAAAATCGCTCGGAACAGGACTATTACCGGTTTTTATTCGATGAACTTGAAGCAGCAAATTTACAAAACGCTGAACAGGAAAAGCTTGAGGATGAATTGGAGTTGTTAAAACATGCCGAAGAGATTAAAAGTAAGCTATATGCTGCTTCTAGGGCATTGGATGATGAAAAGGGACTGCTGAGTATCCTCAACGGGATTCGCATTGATTTGAATCAAATATCGAAATACGGCAGTCAGTTCCAGGAACTCAATGCAAGATTGGAAAGTTCCTTTATCGAATTAAGCGATATCCGTGATGAATTGGAGAAAGCAGAGGAAGAAATCGGGTATCACCCTGGACGGATGGAGGAAATTGGCGATCGGTTGGATTTGCTGTACCATCTTGAATCAAAACATCATGTAAAATCTGTGGAGGAATTAATTGAGGTACGGGAAAATATTTCGGAGAAACTGGGTTTTATTTCCTCACTTGAATCCAAAATCGGTGAATTGAAAAAAGACATTTCAAAGGCTGAATCGGAAATAAAGGAAAAAAGCCAGGAAATCTCAAAAAACAGGAAGTCTGTCCTCTCGAAAATTGAAAATAAAGTAACGGAAATCCTTGAGGCTGTCGGAATGCCCCATGCCCGTTTTGAAATTGAAATCACCGAAGCAAAGGAACCCGGAAGGGAAGGGATCGATATTGTAAAATATAAATTCAATGCCAATAAAGGCGGCGAATTGCACGATTTATCAGCAGTAGCTTCAGGTGGCGAAAAATCGAGATTGATGTTGGCCCTGAAATCGATGATTTCGCAAAAAAATCTTTTGCCAACGGTTGTTTTCGATGAGATAGATATGGGCGTTTCAGGTGCAGTGGCCGACCAGGTGGGATCCATATTGCTCCAACTGGCCAACTCAATGCAGGTAATTGCCATTACACATTTGCCGCAAATTGCAGGAAAAGGGTTTCAACACTTTCTGGTTTTTAAAGAGACAGAAGGTGAGGGAACCGTCACCCGGATCAGGAAACTAAAACAGGAAGAACGCATAGTTGAAATCGCTAAAATGCTAAGCGGGCAGGATGTAACTACTGCCTCATATGAAACGGCGAAGCATTTACTAAAAAATTAATTAAATCAAACCATAACTAAATTTTTCAAGAAATCATGGCTTATAACTTATTAAAAGGAAAAAAAGGCATCATTTTCGGTGCATTGGATGAAAAATCAATTGCCTGGAAGGTTGCCGAAAGAGCCCATGAAGAAGGCGCTGTTTTTACCCTTACCAATACACCTACTGCAATGAGGTTTGGAGAAATTAACGAACTTGCCGAAAAATGCAATGCCGTAGTTATTCCGGCAGATGCAACCAATATTGATGACCTCGAAAACCTTATAAAAAAATCAATGGAAATACTGGGAGGAAAGGTTGATTTTATTCTGCACTCCATTGGTATGTCGATGAACGTAAGGAAGAAACGGGTGTACAACGATGTGAAATATGATTATTTCATAAAAACACTTGATATATCTTCCCTGTCATTTCATAAATTGCTGCAAACATGCTTCAAATTCGATGCAATCAACGAATGGGGAAGTGTGGTTGCCCTTTCATACATAGCTGCCCAAAGGGTACTTTACGGATATAATGATATGGCTGATGCCAAAGCTTTACTCGAATCCATTGCACGCAGTTTTGGATATATTTACGGTCGGGAGAAGAAGATCAGGATCAATACCATTTCGCAATCACCCACCCTGACCACTGCAGGAGGAGGAGTAAAAGGCATTTCGGGACTGATGGATTTTACTGAAAGGATGTCGCCATTGGGCAATGCAAGTGCCGAAGAATGTGCCAACTTTACCATTGTCCTTTTCTCGGATCTTTCAAAAAAAGTGACCATGCAAAATATCTTCCACGATGGAGGTTTTTCGAGCATGGGTATGAGTTTGAGGGCTATGCGGATGTACAACCGAAGCCTGGATTGTGAAGATTGCCCCGATGTGGAATAAAATTCGGAATTCAAATTTATCAGGGTAATTTCCTATTTTTGCCGGTTGATAAGGTAACAAACAAAAATAATGCATAAAAAATGATTGATTTTCAATTAACAAAAGAACAATTGGACATCCAGGCAAAATACAGGGATTTTGCTCAAAGGTGGATTGTGCCGAATCGTATGAAATATGACGACCTGGCTGAGTTTCCCTGGGAAATTGTAAAAGCTGCCTATGACGAAGGAATTATGAATGGCCCAATGGATCCGCAGTATGGAGGCCATGGCCACAGCCTGCTTGATGGAGCTTTGGCTTCCGAGGAGTTGGGTGCAGGATGCGTTGGCATCGGTATTTGCATCGATGCAAATACCTTAGCCCTTACGCCATTGTATTTGGCAGCTGACGAGGCTTTCAAGAAAAAATATTTCGGGTTGATCAATGAAGTCAAGGGAGTGGCTGCTTATTGCCTCACCGAACCCAATGCAGGTTCCGATGTTCAGAGTATCAGCAGTACGGCAATTAAAAAAGGAGATAAATACGTCATTAACGGCCACAAGAGGTTCATCACCAACGGAGAGGTCTCGACTTTTATGACTGTTTTTGCCCAGACCGATCCCGAAAAAGGTTCAAGAAGCCTGACTGCTTTCCTTGTTCCTTCTGATTCTCCGGGAGTCGAATTCAAACCCAGGCTGCAGAAAATGGGGCAAAGGGCTTCTGTTCAGAATGAGATTATTTTTAAAGATGTTGAAGTTCCGGTGGAAAACAGAATTGGTGATGAAGGTTATGGTTTTATCATCGCTATGAAAACTTTCGATCGTACCCGGACCGGTGTTGCCGCTTTGAGTGTTGGAAATGCAAGGGCTGCCTTTGAAAAAGCCAGGGAATGGACCAAGTCACGAAAACAATTCGGTAAACCGATTGCAGCCAACCAGGCGATTGGGTTTATGATGGCCGATATGGCTACCAAAATTGAAACTGCCAGGCTGATTACCTGGTATGCTGCATGGGCTTATGACCATGATAAATCGAAACTGAATAAGCTTTCGGCCATGTCGAAACTGTATGCATCGGATATTGGGATGGAAGTTACGACCGACGCTGTCCAGGCGATGGGTGGTGATGGCTATTCCCGTGATTTTGAAGTGGAAAAGATGATGCGTGATGCAAAGTTGTGCCAGATTTACGAAGGTACCAACCAGGTTCAACGGATCGTTATTTCGAAAAGCGTGTATAAAGAGTAGAAAATATATTTTATACAAAAAAAACCCGCAACTTTTAGTCGCGGGTTTTTTTATTTGTTAAAAACAATAATTGTTTTCATCTATCATCCTATCGGCAATTCTTCTTCTGGCCTCTTTAGTATTAATAGGATTTACTTCCGTGAATACCTGGATACGCTCGAGCATGATCGCCTGCTCTTCACCGGAAATAAAGGAGTTAATGGCTTCTTTTGCGCATTTGTTGATATTGCAGGCACAGTCGTAAACATAAACATCCAGAATGTCCTTTATCAGGTCAAGTTCATTTGCATTTTTGATACCTGACAGTTTTTCTACCCTGAGCATGGCAGACTCCGCTCCATAGATCATCATGATCACATCGGAGATATTCATCAGGATTTCTTGTTCACTCAGGAAGTTTCGTTCCATTTTATCTGACAGGGTGCCAATCAATAGCAATGCAATTTTTTTAAAGTTCTTTACGTAAAACCTTTTTTCATCAAAGTAGCCTGAGCCTTCCGGTAATTCTCCGTCGGTTTGATCCATATATTTTACAATAGAACTGGCATATCGCACCACATCAAATCCTGTTTTTAGAGCTTTTTTAATGGTCGTGTCAGTAACCAGTAACCGGTTGATTTCATTGGTTCCCTCAAATATCCTGTTGATCCTGGAATCGCGGTAAGCCCGGTCGGCGTTGGTTTCGGCTGAGAAGCCCATGCCTCCTAATATCTGGACATATTCATCGACAACAAAATCCAGTGACTCGGAACCAAATACCTTAAGTGCTGCAGCTTCAATAGCATATGCAGCGATTCCATCGATGGTTGCTTTGGTTTTAGGTATTCCCTGTTCTATGAAAACATTTATCAGGTCGTCGATATTTTTGCTCACCCTGTAAACAGCAGATTCGGTCACCCAGGTTTTGATCACCTGTTCGGCAAGTTTATGTTTAATGGCTCCAAACTGCGAGATGAACTGCCCAAATTGTTTCCTTTCATTGGCATAGTTTACTGATTGTGTGATCGCCCTTTTTGCAGCTCCCAGAACGGTTCCTCCCAGTTTGATCCGACCCATGTGAAGAATATTCAAGGCAATCCTGAATCCTTCTCCGCGTTTGCCCAATAAATTTCCAGCCGGGACCTTGACATCATTGAAAAACACCTGTACGGTGGAAGAACCTTTGATACCCATTTTTTTCTCTTCCGGGTTGATCACTACGCCATTCCAGGCACTTTCAACAATAAATGCACTGTGAACACGGTCGTAGTCAATCTTTGCAAAAACGGTCATCACATCTGCAAATCCGCCGTTGGTGATCCACATTTTCTGGCCATTCAGGATATAATGCTGTCCGTCTTCCGAAAGTACGGCCCTCGATTTACCGGCATTGGCATCGGATCCAGCGTTGGGTTCAGTCAAACAGTAAGCTGCCGCCAATTCTCCCATGGCCAGCTTGGGCAAATATTTTTGTTTTTGTTCATCATTACCGTAGTAAACAATGGGAAGTGTACCGATTCCGGTATGGGCCGAATAAGCAACGGAAAATGAATATCCTGCACCCATAGCTGCACTGGCCAACATTGAGGTTATAAAACTTTGTTCAAAACCTTCATAGGCTTCAGGAACAGAGATGCCAAGCAATCCGAGTTCGCCCGCTTTTTGTATCAACGAACGCATCAGGCCTTTTTCCTGAGCATCAATACGGTCGAGAATGGGGAAAACTTCGGTTTCAAGAAAATCTTCGCAGGTTTGTACAATCATTTTTTGTTCGTCATCAAATTCTTCAGGAATAAAAACATCCCGGGCATCCGTTTCCTTGATTAAAAATTCACCTCCTTTTAAGATTTTTGATTCTTCTATCATTTTTACTTATTTTTTAAGAAGGCCCAAAAATATAAAAAGTTTAATAAATTTGACGAGAGGTTTATATTCATCAATTC
>JAFGBL010000223.1 GCA_016933115.1 Bacteroidales bacterium
AGGCAATAGCTTTCCGATTTATAAACAGGATCAATACATCTTCCTTTTATCTGTATTCCCAATTTCTCACCCTTAGGGTCAGCATGTAGGCAGAATAAACAGAAATCCATTGCAGAGCGCCGTGGGTATTCAATGTATTTGCCAAATTAACCGGATGTACTTATTTCCCTTTCCACCTCAGCTTCCGCTCTTCATCGTAAACCACCTTCTCATTATCCAGCAACCACTGGATCACCCTGATTACTTTACCCTCATTTACACTCCGCACCAAGCCAGTCACTTCTTCCACTGTAAGTGAACTTGATAATAGAAATGGTTTGATCTGGTCAACCACCGTATCGAATTCGAGTTCGTTGAGTTCGATCTTGTTCCGTTCGATGCAGACGTCGCAACGGCCGCAGCGCCTGCTGTCATTTTCACCGAAATATTCCAGCAATTGCCGGCTACGGCATTTCGAGTCGTTGGTAATATATTGTATCACCGATTGCAACCTGATTTGTGCCTCTTTTTTTCGGTCGAGATAATGTTCGGCAGAAATACGAATGTTACCGGCATCGAGCCGCTCGGTGAGGTAGACGATCTGTGGCTGGCTTTTCCCCGATAAATAGGAGATGATGTCGAATTTATCAAGGGCAAAAAGAAGTTTCTTTACCTCTTCAATTTTCAGCTCGGATCGTTTTGCAATTTCCGATTCATTGATCTTGACGAATTCTGTAAATAAACCGCTGTACGACCTCAGCAACACCTTGATGAATTTATCAAACCGGGCATGTTCCACCTGGAATTTATACAGATCCTCTTTGGAGGTTTTAAAATGAATTTTGGATTCTGCATTCGTCACATCCTGTAATAATAAATAACCTTCTTTTTCAAGGAAACCAAGCGAATGGATCACATCAGTCTGGTTGAAATTGAATTGGGAACAAAATGCATACAGATCAAAATCAATGGTTACATCTTTTCCACTTCCGATAGCCAACTGATTGATACTTCCCAAAGATTGGTAAACATTCCTGATGGTTTGAATGTCAGGAAAACGGGATTCCAGGAATTTTTCGGCATCCATTATGTCTGCTTTTTCGAATAACAAAACGGCATAAGCACTTTTGCCATCCCTTCCTCCACGGCCTGCTTCCTGAAAATAGGCTTCCAGGCTGTCGGTAAGATCCATGTGAGCAACAAAGCGCACATTGGGTTTGTCGATCCCCATCCCAAAAGCATTGGTGGAAACCATTACGCGTGTTTCGCCCTTCATCCAGGCTGTTTGTTTGATTGCTCTTTGTCGGTTATCCAATCCTGCATGATAAAAATCGGATCGAATGGAATTTTTATTTAAAAAATCGGAAATTTCCACTGTTTTTTTGCGGTTCCGAACGTAAACAATTCCGCTTCCTTTCAAGTTGGTGGCAACCTTGAGCAGACGTTTCAATTTATCCTCTTCAAGCTGTACAACATAAGTCAGATTTTTCCGTTCAAAACTTTGCTGAAAGAAATTTTTCTTTTTAAAGTTTAGTTTTTCCTGGATATCGTCGACTACTTTTGGGGTGGCGGTGGCTGTAAGTGCCAGAAATGGAACATCAGGCAAATACTGCCTGATTTCTGCAATTTTCAGGTAGGAAGGCCTGAAATCATACCCCCATTGGCTAATACAGTGTGCTTCGTCCACGGCAACAAGGTTTACGCCCATTCTTTCGATATTGAGTCGGATCAGGTCGGTTTCCAGCCGCTCAGGTGAGCAATACAAAAATTTTTTCTTATTGAAAATGCAATTATTGATGGCCACTTCCATTTCATACGGATGCATTCCCGAATAAATTGCAACAGCGTCAATTCCTTTTTTCTTCAGGTTCTCAACCTGGTCGCGCATCAGAGCGATGAGGGGGGTAACGACAATGCACAGCCCTTCGATGGTCATGGCCGGCACCTGGAAACAAATGGATTTTCCACCTCCGGTCGGTAGGAGGGCCAGGGTATCGTTACCATTCAGTACAGATCGGATGATATCTTCCTGCATCGGCCTGAATGAGATGAATCCCCAATATTTCAGAAGTATCTGATGTATATCCACAAAGTAAAAATAGGTAAAATATTGATTCTGAAAACGGTTTGTTTTTCTGTAAATTAACAAGGAATTATTAAGATAAAATTAATTTTCAGTTTAAAAACAGGTTGTAATATTACATCCAAATTTTTAGGCTATGGACCAAGTTGTAAATCAGGTTGTCAAAACGCTTAAAACGGTTTTTCAAACGGCATCCAATATTTATGTCGATCCTGAAGCAAGGGAATGCGAAGTAACGATTTCGATTGATGAATACCAGGGGGAGCTGAAGGATTTTTTTGTGGAAAATGGAGTACAACTGAAAATGATCGACTATTGCGATGTTTACCCGTTTAAGTATGTTTTCAGCTTTAACCTGAAAGATCAGATTTTGTAACCGATCTGTATTTCACCCTTCAGGAATAACACTGCATTGCCACTGATATGAACCCTATTCTGAAGGTACTTACAAAATAATTGTCCTTTCCGTTCGGAGAGTTGCTGCGCAACCAAATCGTCCTTACCAAGCCTTTCTGACCAGTAGGGTATAAGCGTAGTGTGAGCCGATCCTGTTACCGGATCTTCGTTAATGCCTACTGATGGGGCAAAATACCTTGAGACAAAGTCGCAATTGTTTCCGGGTGCCGTTACGATAACCCCATGATACTCCAGTTTTTTCATCAAATTAAAATCGGGAGAGAGGCTTTTGATGGTATCCTCAGAATCGTAAACAGCCAACAGGTTGTTTGTTTTCAGTAATTCATCGGGCAGCTTTCCCAGGGATTCTGTGATTTCCTTTTTGATGATGGCAGGTGAGGCCGGCATGGCAGGAAAATCGAGGGTAATACGGCCATCCGTTTTGAATACTCTTAGTATTCCGTGTTTTCCGGTTTTGAAAACAACCTGGTCAAGTTGCGGTTCCAAAAAGTTAAAGATAACAAATGCTGAAGCGAGGGTGGCATGCCCGCACAAGTCAACTTCGGTTTTTGGTGTGAACCAGCGAATTTCGTAAAAATCTTCGTTTTTGACCAGGAAAGCCGTTTCCGACAGGTTGTTTTCCATGCCGATCAGTTGCATCAATCTTTCATCGGGCCATATTTCAAGCGGACAAACAGCAGCCGGATTCCCCCGGAAAACTTTATCGGTAAACGCATCAACCTGGTACAGCGGTATTTTAGTCATTTATCAGTAAATTAAATTTAGGTTCAGAGTAGATGTATTTTGATTTTTATCCTTTACAACCAGTTCAAAATGGTTTTGGCCCTTCAGCAAATGTTCATCAAAGTTATAGATCAACAAGTCATTTTTTTCGTCATATTCCATCAGAATCCATTTTCCGTTTAAGGTGCCACGGTAGCTTTCGATGCCGGATAATTCATCGGTGATCTTCACCCTGATCGACTGCTGATTTTGGATATTTTCATTGTTGGAAACATTTAATGCCTTGATTTCCGGTGGAACAGTATCGACAACGACACAATAATTTCCGAATTCGCGAATGCTGGTGATTATAAAACCATTTTCCCAGGTACCGCCTGCAGCATCAAAACCATCCTTGTCTATTTTAACGATCAATGCTTTATTTCTTAGCCGGGGTTCGATCGAATCGGTACGTATGGAAAGCCCACACCACTTGTGTAGCGGAACATAATCGAAATGAAGATGATGAATATCGGAAAACATGTCTTTTGTTCCGGGCTTTGTCTGATAGGTAAAATTAATAGAATCGTACAAAGCGTCGCCCGGTACCTGTAAATATAAATCAGCCGTCTGAAAAATATTATTGGAAAGGTAGCTGAATTTTTTGGTTTCCAAGGTTGGATATGAATTCAATTCCCATTCGGATTCATTTGCCGATTTAGCCCAGAAATTCAGGATACTGGTGTTGCCTGCAATATCGGAAATCTCATAGGATAACAAATGGGCATTTCCATCGCTAAAATTGATAATGCCGCGGTTTTTGGCATGATGATAAATACTTAAATGGTTGTTGGGCTCGATGTACGATTTTTGAATTCTTCGTTTATTCTGGATGTAATCTTTATAATCGATTAAGCTGTTGATATAGCGGGATTCGGCGAACGAAAAGGTTTCCAGTTGATGCTCATAAACCAGGTTTGAATCGGCATAAAGTTTTATTGAATAAACACCGTTTTTGTTCAAACCGTTATTGAAGGGGTCGAAAGTGTTGATTCCAAAGTACGAGAAAGGAGCAACCGAAATGGTATCGGCCCTGGCAATCAGGTATCCATCTCCTGTTTTTTGGGTAAAATAAACCCTTGAACCGTCATCTCCCTGTGGATCATATTTGTATCCTGCCGGATAAACTTTAAGGGTATTTATAACCGGCGGAGTTTGATCCAGCAGTTCGATACCAAAGAGTACGGGATTGATCGGATCCTGGTTTGAGTCCCGAATTTCGAAATGCAGATGAGGCCCGCCCGAACGGCCCGTGTTGCCGCTCCATGCAATAACATCCCCCTGTTTTACCTGAATCTGCCCTGCTTTTAAATACAAATCCACTTCAAAGGATTCCAGTTCGTACTGATTTTGCTTTGCAAATTTGGCGATCTCATTGTTGTAACGTTGCAAGTGTCCGTAAACCGATGTATAACCATTCGGATGGGTAATATAAAGTGCATTTCCATAACCACCAGGTGCAATTTTTATCCTTGAGACCCAGCCGTCGGCGACCGCATGCACCTGAAGGCCTTCGACTTCACCGGTACGGATATCGATCCCGGAGTGAAAATGGTCGGCACGCAGTTCTCCAAAAGTTCCTGAAAGGGCAATCGGATTATCAAGGGGCGAGATGAAATAATTTTGCGGATAATAATTCTGAGAAATGCTAATTTTTGAAACCAAAATCAGAAAAAATAGTTGTAGTACTAAACGGTTCATTAAACACAATTTAAATTTAATTTGCAAGTATAGCAATTTCTTGAATGCAATAAATCTTTTATAATCAACTGGAAATCTTGTGATTATTTAAAGATGCTATATAAATATAATTAACTTTGTACCCTGATTAACGTTTGATCGATTAATTAGTATTTACAGAAACAAGTAAATTTTTTCCGGATCTTGGATAAACTTGATATATCGGTTTTATTTGTTGAGGATGAAGTGCTGCTGAGGGCAATTTATGAGCGAATTCTTGAGAAAATTGTCTCCCGTTTATATATTGCTGAAAACGGAAAAGATGGCCTGGAAAAATACCACACACACAAGCCCGACCTGATCATCACCGATATTATGATGCCCGTGATGGACGGACTGGAAATGATTGAGCACATCAGGGAGAAAGATAACAATGTTCGGCTGGTGATCCTTTCGGCGTACGGCGAAACTGAGTATTTCATGGATGCCATCAAAATCGGGGTGAACAGTTTTTTACTAAAGCCGGTTGAAACCAAAAAGCTTACATCCCTGGTTGAGGAACTGGCAAAAGGGATTTTGCTTGAACGTGAAGTGAAACTTGAAGAGCTCAAAAGAAAACAAGCCGAGGAAAACTTAAGAAAGCTGAATGAGGAACTCGAAAAGCGGATCGAGGAAAGAACCCTGGACCTGCAAAGGGAGATCAAAGAACGGATTTTAGCTGAAAACGGACTAAAGGAACTGAATCTGACCCTCGAAAAAAGGGTGAAGGAAGAATTGAAGAAGCGACAAAAGCAACAAAGGCTTCTCATTCAAAAATCAAAGCTCGAATCCATGGGTGAATTGGCTGCAGGAATCGCACATGAGATCAACCAGCCTCTGGGGGGCATTTCCATGGGATTAGACAATATTCTTTTTAAATTGTCGATGGATGGAGGAATAACGGAAGATTATCTCAACAAAAAAATCAATGCACTTTTCAAGGATATTGACCGAATCCGCCAGATCATCAACCATGTGAGGGTATTTTCGCGCGATCAACAAGCAGTAGTGCTGGAGGTACTCGATATCAATGAGGTTATCAAAGATGCCCTTTCGATGGTCAGTACACAATACAATAGTCACAATATTAAAATTGGGCTTGAACTATGTGAAAACGGGTGTTTTACCAGGGGCAATAAATACAGGTTGGAACAGGTGGTACTGAATTTACTTTCAAACGCCAAATATGCTGTGGATGAACGTAAAAGGAGGATAGAAAGCAGAAATAGCGATAAAACGATTACCATCAGAACATTCGTAAAAAGTGGATTTGTAGTTTTTGAAATCGAAGATAACGGAATCGGCATCTCACAGAAAAACATGGAATATATTTTCGATCCGTTTTTTACTACCAAGGATATTGAGAACGGAACCGGTTTGGGATTGTCCATTTCATATGGAATAATCAAGGAAATGAAGGGTGAGATCATTGTAACAAGCTCTGTAAACAAGTATACCCTGGTGAGCGTTTCACTTCCTGTTGAAAAAAGAAAGTGAGTTGATTAAAACAGAAAAAAATCTATGGAAAAGATAAGAATACTCGTGGTAGATGATGAACAGCGTGTGAGGGATGAAATAGCGGAATTTCTGGAGGAGAATAAATATACGGTATATAAGGCCGGTCTTCCTTCAGAGGCTTTCGATATCCTCAGCAAGCACGATGTTGATATTGTGATCCTGGATATCAAGCTTCCCGAAATGGATGGCCTTACTGCATTGAACAAAATAAAGGAAAATCACTCAGATGTGGAAGTGATCATGATTTCCGGACATGGAGACATGAACAGCGTGATTGATGCCATGCGTAAGGGAGCAGCCGACTTTTTCCCCAAACCTTTCCGGTTGATGGACATCAATTTGGCCATTCAGCGAACCACCCGGTATATCGGACTGAACCATAAATACAAGGAACTTGAAAAGAATTATTCTCTGATATCCAATGAAATTCAGAAAAATATAGGACAACAACTGATCGGTAAGAGCAAATCAATGAAAAGTGTGATCGGGATGATGACCAAGGTGGCTAATGTTGAATCCACAACTGTGTTGATCACGGGTGAAAGCGGGACAGGGAAGGAATTGGTTGCCCGCGGAATTCATTATATGAGCTCACGAAAAGAACAGTTCTTCCATTCGGTGAATTGTTCGGCTATTCCTGAAACCCTGTTTGAAAGTGAATTTTTCGGCCATAAAAAGGGATCTTTTACTGGTGCTATAGAAAACAAAGCCGGTTGGTTCGAAATTGCCAATAAAGGAACCTTGTTCCTTGACGAAATAGGGGATATGCCCCTGAGTCAGCAGGCAAAGCTTTTGAGGGTGCTGGAAGAAAGGAAGGTTTCCAGGGTCGGTTCTAATGATAAAATCCCTGTGGATGTCAGGGTTATTGCGGCGTCGAACCAGGAATTGGAGCAAATGAGCCAGGATAAAAGGTTCAGGCTCGACCTCTACCACAGAATCAGCTCTTTTATCATCCATCTGCCTCCGCTCAGGGAAAGAAAAGAAGATATTCCGGTATTGCTCAATTATTATATTGATTTTTACTCCGACCTGCTGGGCAAAGCAGTAAAAAAAGTCGATCAAAATATTTCGAAAGAGCTGATGGGATACAATTTCCCGGGTAATATCAGGGAATTGAAAAACTTGGTTGAAAGGGCCATCATCATCAGTGAGGGTGATATTTTGAAATTGGATGATTTCCAGATTGGATTAAGAACCCCCTCTCCGGGTATCGATGGCGTAAAAGATGCAATTGAAACATGGGACCTGGAGCTGGCTGAAAGAATTCTTATTAAAAAAGCATTGGAAAAGTCCAATAACAACAAATCCAAGGCAGCCGACCTGCTAAAGATTTCATGGCAATCCCTTGACCGCAGAATGAAAAAGTTCGAATTGTCCTAAAACAATAATAGAGTATTTTCGTTTTTTTGAATAGTGGATTTAAATCAGGTATCTGCTTGATTATTGTTTATGAATTTAAAGAGGTTTGAATTTTGATTTTCAGGGTAATTAATATTATTACTCTGTTTTTTTTATTTCCGGGATTCCTTTCTGCGCAAATCAGGTCTGTTGAAAAGAATACTATTCCGGATTATCTCGGTGTTGGCCTGGATTTGGGATTTACCTCATTTTATGGCGATATTGATGATGGGCCTGTTGATGGAAATTGGCTTAATAACATTGCCACAAAAATTCACGTTACACGAACCTTCGGCCCGGTTTTCAGCATGGAAGGAAATATTTCAGTAGGTAAGATCAGTGCTGAGAAAAGGAAAGGAATTACTTTTTATAACTATTTTAAAGCCCGGTTCATCGAATATACATTCAGTGCAGGCATTAACCTGATGCCTGTTATTTACCCGAAAATCAACGAAAAATTAAATATAATCCCGTTTATCGGAATCGGGCTGATTGATTTTAAGACCCAACGCTATGATGGAATTGCAGATACACTCATCAAATCGTATGGCTATGATGGCCAAAAATCGACTACGGAAATGGTTGTACCTTTTGGAATTAAAGGATTGTATCATATTAGCAATCGATCTGCAGTCAGCTTGCAAGCTTTGATCAGCCGCGTGAATACGGATAAAATGGATGGGCTTGAAGGAAATAGCAACACCGACTATTTCAATTTTGTTTCATTCGGATATGTTTACAAGTTCTATCCGGGTTCGAAATTGGGTAATGTTTCCAAATCCTCATTTAAGAACAAAAAGAGAACGAAACAAAAATCAGGTAAAAAGTCGAAAGTGAAAAAGGAGTGACACGACCATTTTGCAAAATCATGAAAGCATGGCAATGATTTTTGGTACAAAAATTATAACACCAATAATTGCTGCGGTTATGGCAGCAATGAGGACAGATGCTGCAGCCATGTCTTTGATCCTTTTGGCCTTTTCGCTGTAACCGGGCGATGTCAGGTCAGTCAGGTATTCAACCGAAGTATTGATTAACTCAGCAGATATTACCAAACCCATCGCAAAGGAAATCAGGCACCATTCCGTTAGGCTGATTTTCAGCAAAAGGCCAAGTATGATTGATATTACTGCTGCCAGCAAGTGGATCCATGCATTGTGCTGGGTTTTGAAAAGATAACCCAATCCCTGGAAAGCATATTTAAAACTTTTCAATCTTTTTTTCAGGCTGAACTTTTGGTTTTCTTCCTTCATAAATTTGAATAACAACATGAATGATGCTGCTAATTTACAAATCATTCGGTTTCTGTCATCAATAAAAAAGGCCACCATTTTGGTGACCCTTATAATTCATTTCCGGAATATGACGGATTTTAATATCTTTTTTCTTTGATCCTGGCTTTTTTACCACGCAATCCCCTCAGGTAGAAAATCCTGGCCCGGCGAACAACGCCTTTCTTATTGATGATAATTTCTTCAATAAACGGGGAAACAACCGGGAAAATCCTTTCCACACCCGTACTTCCTGACATTTTTCTAACGGTAAAAGTTTCGGTTACACCGGCACCTCTCCTTTGCAATACTACACCCTGGAAACTCTGGATCCTTTCCTTGTTGCCTTCCTTGATCTTATATTTAACAGTTACGGTATCTCCAGCTTTGAAATTGGGGTACTCTTTTATTTCAGTCTGATCTTCAACAAACTTAATTAACTCATTCTTACTCATCACTCTTTGTATTAAATAGGGTTACTGCTAAAATGGGTGCAAATATACTGCTTTATTTTTTACATGAACAAATTTGAAGTTAAAAAAATTTCCAATCAACCATCTTGTTCTGAAAGCAAATCTGGACGTCGAATTCGCGTCCTTTCGATTGACCGTTCTAACCTCCAGTCGGAAATTATTTTGTCATTCCCTGATAACAAAATTTCCGGAACCTTCCACCCTCTGAAATCTGATGGTCTTGTATAAACCGGCGGCGAAAGCAAATCATCCTGAAATGAATCGGAAAGTGCCGATGTTTCATCATTCAAAACCCCCGGCAGCAGCCTAACGACTGAATCGGTAAAAACAATCGCTGCCATTTCGCCACCCGACAAAACATAGTTGCCAATCGAAATTTCACGGGTAATATAATTTTCCCTGATCCTTTCATCGATCCCCTTATAATGGCCGCAAAGAATCATTATTCTTTTTGTTGTGCTAAAATAATTGGCCATTTTTTGGTTGAACAATTCTCCATCCGGGGTCATGTAAATAATCTCATCGTAGGCATTTTTTCCCTTGAGGTGTCCTATACAATTGGCAATCGGTTCAATCATCATTACCATGCCCGAACCGCCACCGTATTGGTAGTCATCCACCCGTTTATGTTTGTCTGTTGCGAAATCCCTGATGTTATGAAGATTTATTTCAACCAGTTTCTTATCCTTTGCCCTTTTGATAATGGAATGGCTGAAGGGCCCTTCAAACATTTGGGGAAATATGGTGAGAATATCCAACTGCATTAGTGGGTTGTTTTAATTTAGTTGCAAAGGTAATCAAACATTCACAAGCAATGCTGCCAGGAAACTGATCTGTTCTGCAAAATAAAATTTCTTTAATGAAGATTTTTTTTCCTGACATACATTCGAATTAACTTCTACAATTGTCCTAATAAATACGTGTGAACAAAGGAATTTGAACCAGTTTATTGTGTGTTCATTAACCTGCACGAAAAACAGTTATTCTATCTTTGTGCATCATTTGAAAATTGATAAATTATGAAACAATTCAGTTTGACCCTTTACAGTTTGCTATTATCCGTGTTTTTGTTTGCCCAGGTTGCACCCGACAAATATTGGGTGAAATTTACCGATAAAAATAACTCTCCGTTTTCAATAGACCATCCTGAGGCGTTTTTATCGCAAAAAGCAATTGACAGGCGGGCAAACCAGGGAATCCCAATAATGCAGAATGATTTGCCGGTCAATCCTGATTACATTGAAGCTGTAGCTGAGACAGGTGTTATCATTTTAAACGTATCCAAGTGGTTCAATTCAGTAACCATATATACTACAAATTCATCATTGTTGGATGAAATAAATGCATTGCCTTTTGTTTTTTCAATTGATAAAGCAGGTGGAGACAAATCAGAGAAGTCGAGTCCCAAGCCGTTTTTCGCCAATGAGAGTTATGGGAAAATACCGGAAGCTGAATTGATGAAAGCTGGGAATTCCGGGAATAGCTATGATTATGGCGCTGCTTATAACCAAATCCATATGCTTAACGGTGATGCGCTGCATGATATGGGTTTTGACGGCGAAGGAATGACGATTGCCGTTCTTGATGCCGGATTTTATAATGCGGATGATCTCAGTGCTTTTGATTATTTGTGGAACAATAATAAAATATTGGGTTACCGTGATTTTGTCAGTCCCCACGATCCGGATATTTTTGGTTCGGCCACCCATGGTTCAATGGTGCTTTCGACAATGGGAGCAAATTTGCCCGGAGAAATGGTTGGTACTGCACCCCAGGCCGATTATTGGTTATTGCGTTCTGAGGATGGTGATTCGGAGTACCTGATTGAAGAACTGAACTGGGTTTCTGCTGCTGAATTTGCAGATAGTGTTGGTGCAGATATCATCAATTCATCGCTTGGTTATACCACATTTGACGATCCTTCAATGAACCATACCTATTCAGACATGGACGGCAACACAACACCCATTACGATTGGAGCTGATTTGGCTGTGAGCAAAGGAATGATCGTGGTGAATAGTGCCGGAAACTCAGGAAACGGTTCCTGGCAATATATTGGTGCTCCAGCTGACGGAGACAGTGTTTTCAGCATCGGGGCAGTAAACAGCAATGGCGATTATGCCTCCTTCAGTTCCACCGGGCCAACTGCTGATGGCCGTTTGAAACCCAACGTAGTTGCCCAGGGACAGGGATCAACCATCATCGATCCATGGGGAGGTAATGTATCAAGCGGTAGTGGAACTTCATTTTCTTCTCCAATTACTGCAGGAATGGTAGCATGCTTGTGGCAGGCCAATCCCGATAAACGAAATACGGAGATTTTGCAGGCCATTGAACAAAGCGGATCTTTGGCAAACAATCCGAATAATCTATTGGGCCATGGAATACCCGATTATGTTATGGCCAACAGCATACTTACGGTGATTGATTACCAGGAAGCTTCTAATTACGATATTGAGGTTTATCCTGTTCCATTTGATAACTTATTCCAGGTAAAGACATTATCGGATGAAATCATCCTGAATATCGAAGTGATGGACATTTCCGGTAAAACTTACTTAAAAATGGCTAACCTTAATGATAGGAACATCAAAGTTGAGGGTTTGGACGAACTTGCATCAGGAATTTATATTTTGAAAATCGAAACGGATCATCAATACCTGACCAGTAAAGTCATAAAGAATTAAAATTAAATGAGCCTTTCGAAATTGAAAGGCTTTTTTATTTCAGGTTAACTGATGATTTGTTAAACCCACGGAGGTAAATAGAAGTAATTGCCTTTTTGGTTGACAACGGGAACTGGCTTTTCATCATCCAGTCGTAGTATTGAGGTTCGCTGGAGAATATTTTTTCAACCTGTTTTCCCTTATATTTGCCAAAATTGAATACTTCCTCACCTTTTTCATTAAAAATAATATGTCCGACCAGGTCTGCATTTCGGGTATGAGCCGAAAATTCGGATAATGCCTGAATGTCGTTTGAAATAGGTTTGGCTACTTTTCCATCATTATCTTTGTATTCAGTGTCCTGATATAAGTCCAGTTGGGCTTTTAATATTTCGAGGGTTGCCAGGGTGTCGGCCTCTGCACTGTGGGCATTTTCAAGTTCCTTTTTGCAATAAAATTTATAGGCAGCCGAAAGGGTCCTGGGCTCCATTTTATGGAATATATTCTGAACATCAACAACCCGGCGGTTCTTGAACTCGAAATCGACTTCTGCTCTTAAAAATTCTTCAACCAAAAGCGGAATATCGAATTTTATCGCATTGTAACCAGCCAAATCAGCATTGCCGATAAATTGAGCAATGACAGGGGCCAGTTTCCCGAATTCGGGTTTGTCCTTTAAGTCTTCATTTGAAATACCATGAATTTTGTAAGCCTGTTCTGAAACTGGAATGGTAGGATTAATTCGTTCGGTCCATACATCTTCAGATCCGTCGGGATTGACTTTTACCATACTGATTTCAATAATTCTATCGGTACCAACGTTGATTCCTGTGGTTTCAAGGTCGATAAATACAATGGGCCGTGTCAGATTTAATTCCATTCTTCTTTGCTTTAAATTAAAAAAGCCATTCCGGGTAATATTTGCAAGTAGTGATAAAGATTAAATTAATTTACCGGAATGGCTTGTATCTTAATTTTTTAAATTTAAAATTAGTCTTTCACAATGAATATGTGATATTTAATTTACCCGATTTATATCGAACTCTTCAAGGTATTTGGCTACTCTTTGTAAAAACATACCTCCCAATGCTCCATCGACAATCCGGTGGTCAAATGCCAAAGATAGGATCATCATGTGTCTGATTCCGATCACATCACCTTCATCTGTTTCAACAACTACTGGTTTTTTCATTATGGTTCCGACTCCTAAAATGGCTACTTGCGGTTGGTTAATTATAGGAGCTCCCGTTGAATTTCCAAATTGCCCGAAATTTGTAATGGTAAATGTTCCGCCTTGTATCTCATCCGGGTTCAGCTTATTGTTTCTGGCTCTGTTGGCAAGGTCGTTAACATCTTTTGCCAGTCCGGCCAGGTTTTTCTGGTCGGCATTCTTAATTACGGGAACGATCAGGTTACCGCTGGGCAATGCTGTAGCCATCCCAATGTTAACCGCCCTGCGTTTAATAATGTTGTAACCGTCAACCGATGCATTTACAAGCGGGAAATCACGAAGTGTTTTTGCTGCGGCTTCGACAAAAATGGGAGTGAAAGTTAGCTTTTCGCCTTCCCGTTGCATAAATTGATCTTTAATGCGGCTCCTCCAGGTTACGATCCTGGTCATATCCACATCATGGAACATGGTCACGTGCGGTGAGGTATGCTTCGACATCACCATATGGTCGGCTATCAGTCGGCGCATACGGTCCATTTCAATAATCTCATCCCCTGTTCCTGCGGTCACCTTCGGAGTTTCTATGGTTTTTTGTCCGGTCGATGGCGCTGTAGTAGTGGTTTCAGGTTGTTTTATCTTACCGTCCTTTCGATCGTCAAGGTATTGCAAAATATCTTTTTTTGTTACCCTGCCATCTTTTCCTGATCCCTCAATGGAATCGAGTTCCGAAATGGAAACATTCTCCTGCCTGGCGATATTTTTAACCAATGGAGAATAAAAGCGGTTTGAATCGGAAAAATCCGGTTTTTCAGTTTTGTCGCTTGCAGTTTCTTTTTCCGATTTTTCTTCGGTTTCAAGTGTTTCTCCCTTTTGTCCAGATGAATCTTCTTCTTTGGCTTCCTCCTCTGAACCCGTGTCCTCCCCGTCCATATCGATCAAGGCAATTACGGTACCCACAGCTACGGTATCCCCCTCTCCAAAGTGTATTTTTTTCAATGTTCCTTCAACCGGGGAAGGTATTTCACTATCAACTTTATCGGTAGCGATTTCAACCAGGGCATCATCTTCCGTAACGGCATCACCTTCCTGTTTGAGCCATTTGGTGATGGTGGCTTCTATAATGCTTTCTCCCAGCTTTGGCATCACGATTTCAAAAACTGCCATAATATCCAGTGCTAATTTTTTATTCTAAGAACTTGATTTGTATAGTTAAACAACCCATTTTTTCAAATGTTCTGCAAAATTACGAATAAATTTCATTAGGAAGAATGGGGCTTTAATGTTTGGATTATTTACCAAGGTTCCTCAGGTTCTTAATAATGATATTCAAGTCATTTATTATTTTATAATCTCGTGCATAGAGGAGATTGAGCCTGTCAATGGTATCCGCATCAAAATTTTTATTGGTCAGAATATTTGTAGGGTCCAAAACACCCGGTTTTATAGGGGGAAGTTTATGGATATGCGAATTTTCGGTTGGGCGGTATCCCACCCAGGATTTTCGCCCGAAAAATGCCAGGATGACATTTTTAAGATATCCAAAAGGCTTTTTCATGATCCAGATTAAAAGTGGCGAGAACGCCAATAAAACAATTGAAACAAGAATGTCCATAAATCTTTTGCTTCGCCTGTTGTTAATTTTGGATATGGAGTCCAGTTCAACGATGTAAATATCTCGGGAAGTATTGATGGATTTGCTTCCTATGATTGACAGGCTTTCCGGCGGGGCAATTTTAAATTCAACTTGAACCGTATTGAGTTCCGACATTTTATCAATGATTATTTGAGCCGGCAAATCCCTGGCACAAAAAATGACTTCATCAATACGGTAAATATTAATAATATCTTTCAATTGCTCAATGTTTCCAATAAAACCACCTGATTTGCCTTCGCTGTTGTCAACTGCAACCTGCCCGATAAATCCCGGGTTCATATCGGCTTTTCTCAGAAGTTCGGTAACACGGTCTACTTCGGTTTTTTCGCCGATAATAGCAAAGCGTTTGTTGTGCTTGACACCGATACGGTAATTTTTAAGCTTGAGTAAATGAAGCAAAAATCTTAAACCCATCATCGAAATGAAACCCCACAAAGCGCCAAAAACGATCAAAGCCCGTGAAAACCGGTATTCTTCTGGTAAGAGTGCATATACAGTTAAAATGATTATTGTTCCGATGAACAAACCTTGAAAAATTTTGGGCAGCCTGATCGGTTTGTCATATCCACCGCTTAAATAGACTGACATCAACCAGATGAGAACATACAACGGGATTGCGACGGATACAAGCTCGATAGGGTAGGAGCCTCCTTCTGGAAATACAACAATCCGCTCCCAGTAATTTTTTATAGCAATTGTCCCAGCGAATAAAAGACCTGCATCCAGCAGCGGGATGATTGCCCGTTTGAAAAACCGGTTCAGAATGGCAACAAATGCTCTGAAATATATGGCAATGTTGATCAGTATGGAAAATATACGTGCATTTTTATGGCTGAAATGTTTTCGGGCAAAAATGATCATTGCCTTGTAAAAAATCACCACATAATTGATGCTGCTCTTTTTCGTGCTTTCGCCTTTGTAATGGATAATCCTCGTCCCGGGGAAATAGTAATTTTTATATCCGGCTTTAATGATCCTGTACGAAAGATCGATATCTTCACCGTACATAAAAAACGTTTCGTCGAGTAACCCGGTTTGATCCAGCACTTTTTTGCGAAGCAGCATAAATGCGCCCGATAAAATCTCCACCTCATTTGTTACATCCTTATCCAGGAATCCCAAATGATACCTTCCGAAAACCCTTGACTTGGGAAAAATTTTGGATAGTCCGAATACTTTATAGAAAGCGACTATAGGAGTCGGCAATCCCCTTTTGGATTCGGGTAAGAACTTACCCTTTCCGTCAACCATTTTTACTCCGAGACCACCTGCATCAGGATGCTCATCCATAAAGCGGATGATTTTGGAAAAGGTATCATCTTCAACAACGGTATCGGGATTAAGCAGTAAAATAAACTCCCCTGATGCCAGCTTGATCCCCTGGTTATTGGCTCTCGAAAATCCCAGATTCTCTTTGTTTGCAACAAACCTGAATTCAGGAAATTTTTCCTCTGCCATTGCCATTGATCCATCTACCGAATTGTTGTCGATGATGATTACTTCAGCTTGAATTCCCTGGCAGGCTTTACGCACCGAATGAAGGCATTGTTCAAGGAAATATTTTACATTGTAATTGACAATAATAATGGAAAGCTTCATATCACCGCACTATCAGAAGTATCTGTTCAGAATTCAAAATTACTAATAAAATCATTTAGTGATGAGATCATAGATCGGGAGTGTAAAATTATTTAGAATGGTTATAATTTTTAATTCATTTTATTTTTAAAAATCACATTATAAATTGATTACATTGGTGGGTTTGAATTTAAGCCCGACAAGGTGTAAAAGTCATTGGAAAATATATATTTTTGCTAATCAGTAATTTAATACTTGATTTAATGGAAGAACAAATACTTGATGCTTTGAAGAAAGCGGGTAAACCGTTACGCCCGGGTGACATCTCTGAAATCACTGGATTGGATAAGGCTACGGTGGATAAAGGGATAAAGAAACTAAAAACAGAAGAAAAAATTTACTGTCCGAAACGCTGCTTTTACGACATTAAATAATCATCCGGAAATCAAACTCGAAATCTTTTTATAACCCATTAAAAAATGGCTCATATTGTAAATTTTTCTGAAGCGGCATTTATTGCATTGCATGGGATGGTAATTGTAGCTAAATCAAATGAAATGGTGAATGTTGTCAAAATTGCCGAAACCCTGAACAGTTCCAAACACCATGTGGCAAAAGTTATGCAACGGCTGGTGAAGGACGGATATTTACATTCTCATCGTGGACCTACCGGTGGTTTTACCATCCGAAAAGCAGCCGGTGAAATATCCCTTCTGGATCTTTATGAATCCATTGAAGGAAAGATCGAAATCGGAGATTGTCCGTTGGATCACCCCATTTGCCCGTTTGACAGGTGTATTTTCAACAATGTTACCAGGAAATTAACGGTAGAATTCGTTGAATATATGCGAAATGAAACTTTGGATAAGTACATCTAATAAAAAAACCCGGAAATTTTTATCCCCGGGTTTCCAAAATATTTATTTTTAATTATTTAGCGTAATTAATTGCCCTTGTTTCCCTGATCACAGTAATTTTAATCTGACCCGGATAGGTCATTTCATCCTGTATCTTTTTGGAAAGGTCGTAACTGATTTTAGCAGAGTCAGCATCCGATACTTTATCAGCACCAACGATCACCCTCAATTCCCTTCCTGCCTGAATGGCATAAGTTTTTACAACACCCGGATAAGTCAGGGCGAGTTCCTCCAGCTTGTTCAACCGTCGTATATAAGCCTCAACAACCTCTCTTCTGGCACCCGGACGGGCTCCAGAGATAGCATCACATACCTGTATTATAGGTGCAATGAGGTTATCCATCTCAACCTCATCGTGGTGTGCGCCAATGGCATTACAAACCTCAGGTTTTTCCTTGAATTTTTCAGCCAGTTTCATTCCGTGTAAAGCGTGAGGCAGTTCAGGCTCATTATCAGGCACCTTGCCGATATCGTGAAGCAGCCCGGCTCTTTTTGCAAGTTTTGGATTGAGACCGAGTTCGGCCGCCATTGTTGCAGATAAATTGGCTACTTCCTTGGAATGCTGTAACAGGTTCTGACCGTATGATGAACGGTACTTCATCTTGCCAACGAGCCGGATCAGTTCATGGTGCATTCCGTGAATTCCAAGATCGATTGTTGCACGTTTACCGGTTTCGATGATGTCCTGTTCGATTTGTTTTTTAGTCTTTGCGACCACCTCTTCAATGCGTGCCGGATGAATCCTGCCGTCGGTAACGAGTTTATGAAGCGATTGCCTTGCAATTTCCCTTCTCACGGGATCGAATGATGAAAGAATGATAGCGTCCGGTGAATCGTCGATGATAATTTCAACCCCGGTTATGGATTCCAATGTGCGAATATTTCTGCCTTCGCGACCAATGATGCGCCCTTTGATCTCGTCATTTTCGATGTTAAAAACCGAAACGGAATTTTCCATTGCGTGCTCCGTTGCAGTTCGTTGGATGGTTTCAATGACTATTTTTTTTGCTTCACGATTGGCGGTCATTTTGGCTTCTTCAACAATCTCGGTAATATGGCCGATGGCTTCCGATTTGGCTTCATCCTTTAATGTATCAATCAATTGAGCCTTTGCTTCAGAGGCCGACATTCCTGATATGGTCTCAAGGGCCTCTACCTGTTTTTTATGCGATTTTTCGAGTTCGCTTTGTTTCTTGTTTACCAGGTCAAGTTGTGCGTTCAGGTTTTGCCTGATTGAATCCACTTCCTTTTGTTTTCGCTGGAATTCCTCTAATCGTTGTGATAAAGTAGCTTCCTTTTGTTTAAACCTGTTTTCATTTTTTTGAAGTATTGCATTCTTTTCTTGAATGATTTTTTCATGTTCCGATTTAAGTTGCAGGAATTTCTCTTTAGCCTGAAGGATTTTTTCTTTTTTAATTACTTCGCCCTTTTCCTCTGCCTCCTTAATGAT
>JAFGBL010000224.1 GCA_016933115.1 Bacteroidales bacterium
CAGAATGACAAATCTTTTTTAATAAAAAAAAAGAACGTTCAGAAAATCAATGGTGCTCCTCAGTGGCCATACCAAAATAAAGTGCTGACAACAAGGTAAACACATAAGCCTGGATGAATGCTACCAGCAACTCCAGCAATGCCATGAAAACCGAAAACAATACGGATACTATTGAAACACCAAACCCGATTCCCGGATTCATATTCCCGAATATGAAAATCAGGCTCATGAATCCAAGCACGATGATATGCCCGGCCGTAATGTTGGCAAAGAGACGGACCATCAATACAAAAGGCTTGGTGAAAACACCCATAAGTTCTACAATAGGCATAAGTGGTATCGGTATCTTCAACCACCAGGGCACGCCGGGTGTGTTGACAATGTGCATCCAGTAATTTTTATTCCCGCTAAAAGTGGTGATGATAAATGTGAATAACGCCATCACACCCGTAACTGCTATGTTCCCTGTTAGGTTAGCCCCGCCCGGGAATATCGGCACCAGGCCGAGCAGGTTATTCAGGAAAATAAAAAAGAATAACGTAAGCAGGTACGGCAAATATTTTTTGTACTTATGCTCACCAATGGAAGCTTTGGCCACATCGTCGCGGATAAAGATGATAAGCGGTTCGAGCAGCGATTGCAATCCTTTTGGAGCCTTCCCTTTTCTTTTCGTATAGGATCTACCGATTGAAATAAAGAGGATGCTGATCAGTATCATGCTGATGAGCATGGCGGCCACGTTTTTAGTGATGGACAGGTCGAGCGGCAATTCACCGGTTTGAATATTGATGATTTTACCTTCATTGGGGCCCTCTTCAACAAGTTCGTATTTGAAGTCATGAGGTGGATGATGAAACTTGCTGGAAAGGAAAACAATAAAATTTCCTTCGTCATACAGGATCACCGGCAAAGGGATGGAAACATGCTTGTGGCCCCAGGTTAAAATGTGCCATTCATGGGAATCCACCACGTGGTCCACGATCATTTTCCCAGGGTTGAATTCTTCCTCTTCCCCATGCTCTTTTTCGGCTGTTGCCATGCCAACATGAGATGAAAACAGCAACAGAATGCCTAAAATGATTGTTGAAATTTTCCTGAATTTTACTTGCCTGCCCGATAAAATCATGTATCTATCTTACTAATTTACACGCGGTTTTGAAAACGGCTGCAATTTTACGAATAAATACTTAAATATTGAAAAAAATTTATCCCAAAGTACTAACGACTGCTTTGGATGGAATTGATAACATGAAATATGATAGGATGATTAATGTGCACCTCAGCTTCGAGCGTTCTCTCTTGATGCCAGTATAATCTGATTTAGCAATCTTCAAGGGAGGACGCTTGAAGCGGGAAACCAGGGATCAGTAATTATTTTTCCCTATATCTTTTTTATAATTCTTCATCATTTTCCCGAAATGCTTATCCCGTTTTCGCCTTTCGACAACCGACGATTCGAAATGGGCTTTCTCTTTTTCCATTTTTAGATAATTTTCATAGGAATTACGATCTATTTCACCTTTTTCAACCGCTGAAATAACTGCACAGCCGGTCTCGCTTGTATGGGTGCAATCCTTGAATTTACAGTTTTGAGAAAGCGTTACAATTTTGTCGAAGGTAGCTTCCAATCCTCCGGAAGAATCTGTTATTCCCACTTCCCGCATGCCGGGATTGTCAATCAGTATTCCACCGCTTTCAAGAACGACCAATTCCCGGTGGCTTGTCACGTGCCGGCCTTTGCTGGTACTCCGGCTGATCGCATCCGTTTTCATGAGGCTCCTGCCCGAAAGGTTGTTGATCAGGGTGGACTTGCCGACACCCGAGGA
The DNA here is from genome assembly GCA_016933115.1 of Bacteroidales bacterium. Taxonomy (GTDB): domain Bacteria; phylum Bacteroidota; class Bacteroidia; order Bacteroidales; family JAADJA01; genus JAADJA01. Next base: position 1,827 of record JAFGBL010000224.1, read on the forward strand.
ACCCAGCATACAATAGGTTTTTCCCTTTTCGATCATCTTTTTCAAGGCTTCGTATCCCTGTTGGGATTCGTTACTGACGGCAAGAACCGGAATGCCTTCGATGCGTTTTTTGATGAGTCCTATGATGTCAGTAACCTGCTGTTCACTGATCAGATCGGTTTTTGTCAGCACAATAATGGGGTTTACTTTGGAAGAATAACAGATGGTCAGGTACCTTTCGAGCCGGTTGATATTAAAATCCCGGTCAGCGGCCTGTACCAGGAAAGCATGATCAATATTGGCTGCAATGAGCTGGATCCCTCCGGATTGGCCTACAGCCTGCCGTGCAATCACCGATTTCCTGGGGAGTATTTTGTGGATGATGGCAAAATCCGCATCGTAGGTCATCAGGGCGACCCAATCGCCCACAGCCGGAAAATCCTCCCGGCCCTGGGCCGTAAACCTCAAATTCCCTGTGATCTCAGCTTCCGGTTCTCCTTTTTCCGTTTTCACGATATATCTTTCCTTATGTTCGGAAATCACCCTGCCAATTTCGAAGTCCTGGAGATTTTGCTCTTTCCAAGATTTTTCAAAATTATCGTTGTATCCTAAATCAATAAGATTCATTTTATCTGCTTTTGATACAAAAATATCTTTTTTATCATGAATAGCTGCCCGAATGCCGGCTTGTCAAAATCGCAAAAATTAAAACTGTGCCATGTGAAGTAATTCAATCTTCCGGCAGGTAGTATTCACCGCTGGGTATTCTACGCTGCCCTGGGTTCTTAACGGAAACAGCTGACATTACAACTTCATCATATAATCCGTCCAGTCATTTATTAATGCTGTTTCCGAAATTTCAAGTGATCCAAGTACTTCCGTTATATTATTAAGAGGTAAAAGTTCCTTTATCTTTTCCCGTCCGTATTTATTGTCAATATACAAAACCATAGTGCCCGAAATTCCGTATCTTAATTTTCCCGACCAGAATTCATCCAAACCCTGTGGAATTTTATCTTCTGAAATAGCTCTTTTGACTTCTGTTACCCTTTCGGTATCACATTGTCCGGAAGCATAGACAGCAAGCCCTTCGACAAACCAGTCAATTCCGTTAACATTGCTGAAGTCAGGGCTTTTATTTTGTTGCCCATGATAAACATGGACCAGTTCGTGTGTGATTAATCTTTGGGTTTTGACAGGATTTGAATATGTATGTTCACAAGCAAGGCTATCCCAACTTTTTGGCGAGATTATGTCGAGTTTTATAGCGACCCCGCTGGCAACCATCCAACATTGAGATTTAAAATCAGGCATATTCCAGTCTTTCTGCCAGGAACTGTCCAATGATGAGCGGGAAGGATGAATATATATACTGAAATCATTTTTGAACGGGCTCTGGAAAAAATTTTCTACAGTCTTTCTCCCGTTTTCAAAATATACTTTGTATTCGTCAATGTATTGCCTTTCCAAAGCAGTATAATACAATGAATACCTGCTTTGCTCGTCAATTATCCATTGACCTTTGGCAATTGCCCAGCCAAAAAATATTGGAATGTATAACAGAAGTAATAATGCCATTCTTTTCATGTTTACTTATTTTTGGATTTGACGGCACTATGCCGGGATGGTTACACTTGTTCAAAAATAACAAGGTATGCAATATCGGCATCTACCAGGAAATATTTATTGCCGTTCACATCATACATCCCATATATCGTCAGAACTGAAACCGAGATATCTGAAATCGCATTCCAACAAAAAAATGGTACTATAACCCCCGGGTTGAACTGTGGACTCATATTTCTGATAAAGGGCATCGGAGGATTGAACCGAACCTTCCTGTCCGAGCGCTGTCGCCAAAATTTCAGCGTAAACGCCCTCTGCTGAATGCTAAGGAAGAGAATCTTTTTTGACAAGATCCGATTCCTTTTTTAATCTTTTCTCAGGGAGCAATCGTCTCTACAACTTATTTTAGTAGTCTATTGCCTCGTTAATATATCTGTTTCATGGTTTTTTGATTCTCGAAAGAATTTCTTCAGTTTCACCGAAGATAGAGTCATCAATTTTTAATGATACATTTTTCATAATGCTTTATTTTAATATCGTAAAAATTTATCAAAAAAGTATATACTCAAAGTGTTTTTGAGTTTTTCCCTTTTTCAGCGTGCGGCATAACAAGTTAATATCTCCAACTTTTTTTTGTTCACCACCCATATTGGAAAGTATTCGCAATCTTTTATCATTTTATCCCATATTTGAAAACGTGCAGATTTTGGCCCTTTTCCCCTATTCGAGTTTGTTGCAGCCAAATTAATTGAAAATTTTTAAAATTCAAACTATACCAAAAATTTTCCTCCGGGCCGATCAAATATTTTGCTAAGTTTGTCCTTCATATTAAACGCTAATTTAAATCATTAAAACTTAAACTTTTTTAAAACATGAAAAGACTATTAACGATTATCTGTTTACTGGCTATCGGTAGTTGGGGATTGCAGGCACAGGACCTGCAGGATGTCCTCGACAACTATTTTGAAACCATCGGGCAGGTAAAATACCTGAAACACGAAACCATGATGGCCACAGGAAAATCCATACAACAGGGGATGGAAACCGATTTCACCCTCTGGCAGAAAAGGCCCGATAAATTCAGGCTGGAAGTGGATATACAGGGCGCTACCATGGTGCAGGTTTACGACGGTGAAAAAGGGTGGTATATCGCACCCTGGACCGGCACCACCGACCCCATCGAACTGACCGGATTTCAGTTGAGTTCCATGAAACGTCAGGCCGATTTCGACGGATTGCTGTACAATGCTGAAAAAAAAGGTTTAAAAACCGAACTGATCGGCAAGGAAGACATGGAAGGAACCGAGGTTTATAAGATCAAACAAACCGATGAAGAAGGTAATACCTACTATCAATTCATCGATGCAGAAAACTATGTGCTCCTGAAAATGACTTCAATAATTAAAACCGGGGAGTCCGAAGTTGAAGCGGAAACCCTGTTTAGCAATTATAAAGACAACGGTGGGATCATTCAGGCTTACAGCATTGAAGGCCGCATGAACGGACAAACCATTAACCAGATTAACATCAACGAAGTGGTTTTCGACGTGGATATTCCGGATGATAAATTTATAATGCCTAAAAAATCGGCACCAGTCGAAGAAGAACAAAAAGAAGAATAGTCAAACCTTCATGAATTAGCACGAATCCTTATTATCATGAAAACAAGAGATTCAATCATCGGTGCAATCACCTGCACCCTGATGGTTTGTTTATTTACTTTGAACAACACCGCTCAGGATAACGTCGGAGTCGACAAGAACACCTTTGGCGCCATCGAAGCGAGGCACATCGGGCCGGCAACCATGAGTGGGCGCATCTCTTCGCTGGATGCCGTCCACAGCGACCCGCGTATCATTTATGCAGGAAGCGCCAGCGGCGGACTCTGGAAAACCACCAACGGCGGTGTGAACTTCAAACCCGTTTTCGACAAACACAACCAGAGTATCGGCGCTGTTACCATCGATCAGCAGCACCCCGACACTGTGTGGGTGGGAACCGGCGAGACCTGGGTTCGGAACAGCGTTTCTGCAGGTGATGGCATCTACAAAACCACAGACGGCGGTGAAAACTGGAAAAACTACGGATTGGAAAAAACCGAACGTATCGGCCGTATCATCATCCATCCGGAGAACCCCGACATCATTTTTGTTGCCGCCCTTGGACACCTCTGGGATGCCAATGAAGAGCGGGGTGTTTACCGGACCACCGACGGCGGTGAAAACTGGGAAAAAATTTTATATATGGATGAAAATACCGGCTGTGCCGACCTGGCCATGGACCCTTCCGACCCTAATATCCTTTACGCTGCCATGTGGGAATTCAGGCGATACCCTTACTTTTTCAACTCCGGCGGACCGGGAAGCGGACTCTTTATCAGCCGCGACAGAGGAAAAACCTGGAACAAGGTTGAAAAAGGATTCCCCGATGAAAACCTCGGCAGGATTGCAGTCAGCGTTTCACCGGTTAACCCGAATATTGTTTATGCCCTGGTAGAATCGGATAAATCGGCTTTGTACCGATCCGATGATAAAGGGATCACTTGGCAGCAGGTAAACGACACACCCGAAATGGGCCACCGCCCGTTCTATTTTTCACTGATCCTGGCCGACCCGATGGATACCAACAGGGTTTACAAACCGGGTTATTCACTGGTGGTAAGTGAAAATAAAGGGAAAAACTTCCGTGGAGTATCTTTTACCGGAGGAAATGTTCATGGCGACTTCCACCCATTATGGATTTCAAATAAGGATAATAATTTACTGTACCTGGGAACTGACGGCGGCCTGTATGTTTCCGTCGACAAGGGAAATTCATGGAGGTTTTTCAGGAACCTTCCCGTTTCGCAGTTTTACCATGTCTCCACCGACAACAAAAAACCTTACAATGTCTATGGCGGTTTACAGGACAACGGTTCCTGGATGGGCCCCTCCAAAAGCCCGAGCGGTATCCAGAACCGCAACTGGACCAGCCTGGGTTATGGCGACGGTTATTATGTGTTTCCCGACAGGTACGATGAGAACATCGCCTATTGGCAATACCAGGGCGGGAATATCTACCGCAGGTACATGAACACCCGCGAATCCAAATTCATCAAACCCTTCGAATCGGGCGACGAAGAAGAGTTGCGGTTCAACTGGAATACGCCGGTTGCCTTCAGCCCCACCCAGGATGTGATGTATGTCGGTTCACAATACCTTTTCAGATCCCCGGATAAAGGTGATTCCTGGGAACGGATATCACCTGACCTCACTACCGATGACCCGGAAAAACAAAAGCAGGATCAATCGGGCGGGATCACCATCGACAATTCAACCGCCGAAAACCATTGTACGATATATACCATCGGCGAATCGCCGCTTGATCCACAGGTGATCTGGGCGGGTACCGATGATGGCAACCTTCAGCTCACCATGGATGGTGGAGCTAATTGGACAAATCTTGTTGTGAATATAACCGGTCTTCCTGCCAATACCTGGGTGAGTTCGGTTTGGCCCGGACGGTTCGAAAAAGGAACGGCATACGTCACTTTCGATGGTCACCGCACCGGTGATATGAAACCGTATGTTTTCAAAACCACCGACTTCGGAAATACCTGGATATCGCTGGTCGATAAAAATATAAAAGGCTGGTGTTACAAGATAATCGAAGATACCAAAAATCCCAACCTGCTCTTCCTGGGAACCGAATTCGGGTTATTTGTTTCCATTGACGGTGGGAAAGTCTGGTCTCAGTTTAAAGGTAATTTTCCCAATGTTTCGGTCCGCGACATGGTGATACAGGAGCGAGAGAATGATCTGGTGATTGCAACCCATGGCAGGGGTATTTTCATCATTGATGACATTACACCCCTGAGGCAGCTCAATGACGAAATCCTGCAGCAAGACCTGGCATTCCTCGATGCCCGGCCCTATGAGGTCGGTCATCTGGGCTGGGAGATGGGTCTGACCGGGGATGATGAGTTTGTGGGTTCCAATCCACCGGGAGCATCGGTCATTACCTATTATCTGGGAAAAAGGCATATTTTCGGCGATATGTTCATCGAAATTTACAATTCGAAGGGTGAAAAAGTGAAGGAGCTTCCGGCCGGAAAACGAAAAGGGATCAATCGGGTGAACTGGTATATGCGGATGAAACCGCCAAAGGTGCCTGTTTCGCCCTTGCTTGCTGCCAGGTCACTTTATGGGCCTACCTACCCGCCCGGTGAATATACTGTTAAGATCATCAAGGGAGATAATGCCTACGAAGGCAAAATAAAAGTTGTTTACGATGAAACCATTCCCCATACCATCGCCGACCGTGACCAACGACAGGAAGTTTTAATGGATGCTTACTACCTCCTCGAAAACTTAGGGTTTCTGGATAAACAGGTAATTGAAATCAGGGATCAGGCAAAGGAAAAGGCTGCTAAAGCCAACAATAAAACGCTGGGTAATAAGCTCAACTCCCTGGCAAAAAAAATGGATGGCATTCATAACGAACTGGTAGCAACCACTGTTACAAGCGAAATCACAGGTGAAAAGAAGTTGCGCGAGAAGGTGGGTGATATTTATGGTGCAGTCCTTGATTACCAGGGCAGGCCCAGTCAATCCCAGGTTGACAGGCTTTCCAGCCTGAAGGATGAAGTGGAACGGCAACAGGTTAGCATCGACAGGATCATAGAAAATGACCTTCCGAACCTGGATGAGCAACTTGAAAAGGAAAATATTGAAGGATTCAGTATCACAACAAAGGAAGAATTTCTGAAAACCGAAGAAAAGGATTAAGTTTATAATTATTTCCCAATAGTGCGTAAATTCAAGCAACCTATTCATGTTGGCTGTTGTCATTTTAGTGTTTATAAATCAGTGGTTAATTCAATTACAATGAGGAAAAAATTTACTTTATCAGGGATTATTTTTGTTTTCATTTTTATATCAGGATTTTTACTTTTTAACTTTTCTGACCGGCCCGATCCGAGAACCGACTGGGATCAGTATTTACTGAAATCATACAGGGAAGCAGTAAAGGATATTAATCTTCCTGAAACGGATAAAAAAGAGGCTGATCAGCCAGATATGGCTGCCCTGCAAAATTATTTCATGACCTTCGACCCGCAACTCAAACGGGTGCCGAATGAAAGACTCTTGAATGCGTATCGATTTACGGATCAGCTTAAAAAAGAAAATCTATATAAATACAGTAACAGTTCGCTGGGGTGGGCAGAAACCGGTTCCAACATGGGTGGCCGGACAAGAGCCATCATGTATGACCCGAACGATCCTTCGGGAAATAAAGTGTGGGCCGGCGGTGTAACGGGTGGTCTTTGGTACATCGACGATATCACGGACAATGGTGCCCAATGGTACGCCGTCAATGACTATTGGACAAGCCTTTCCATCAGTTCCATGGCTTACGATCCAAATGATCCCATGACTTTTTATGTGGGAACAGGCGAATATCAAACCGCACGGCATATTTACCGCGAATCTTCCGGCGTAGGAATCGGCATCTGGAAATCTTCCGATGGTGGCGACACGTGGGACCTAATCCCTTCAACCGAATCGTTCAAATACATTTCCGATATCAAAGTGAGGGATGAGGATGGAACAAGTGCCGTCTATGCAGGTGTGGTTTCAGGATTTTATCATGGGATCAACCACCAGAGCGATCCCTCCGACGGCCTGTACAGGTCGACCGACGGAGGCGAAACCTGGGAACAGGTTCTGCCAATTATCGCAGGCGAAGAAGTACCCTATGCTCCGGCTGACCTCGAAATTGGGCCTACCGGCCGTATTTTTGTCGGAACCATGAAAAACCTCGACGGCAATGGCGGAGCTACAATTCTTTATTCTGATGAAGGAACCGCAGGAACATGGACAGTTTTCGACGATTATGAACAAATTATCCTAAACGATCCCCAATACCCCGTTCCCGGCAGGGTTATTATGGCTTGTGCCCCATCGGATGCAAACAGGGTATTTGCCCTGGTGGGAGCGGGCTGGATCGATAACATGGGTGGCAACCGGGCTGAAGGCCGTTATATCCTCAAATCGGATGACAGTGGTGAAACCTGGACACCCACCAACCTTCCGGACGGCGATCCGGGATGGGCATCACTGTCGTGGCATGCTTTTGTTGGCGCTGTAAATCCATCAAATCCCAATGACCTGTTTGTCGGCGGACTGGACGTTTGGAAAACAATGAACTGCGGTTCTTCCTTTTCGCACCTTTCCGACTGGGCGGGGATGTACTGGGGCGGTGGAGATGACTATGTCCATGCCGACCAGCATGTGCAACTATACAAACCCAATTCTTCAAATGAATTGTTATTTGGAACTGATGGCGGCGTATTTTATACGTCGAATGCAGCTTCGAACAACCCGGTCTTCCAGGAAAAAAACAACAATTACAGTACATTGCAATTTTATACCTGCGACATTTATCCAGTGGCAGGGCAGAATTATTTTGTCGGCGGCCTTCAGGATAACGGCACTTTGCTTTATATGGGTGAACCTCTTGACATTAATGACATGATTGATGGAGGAGATGGCGCTTACTGCTTCTTCGATGAAAACGAACCCAATATCATGATTACCTCTTACTATTACAACGCATATTCCGTTTACCTGGATTGGAACGGTTATACTTCTATGGGCGATTATGGTACGGGAATTTTTATCAATCCCGCCGATTACGACAGTGAAAACAATATTTTATATGCCAACGGCGTGACCTACGACGGTAGCTATCAGAACAGAATTTTACGGATTACCGGTATACCCTACAATCCTAACGACCAGATGGTAAATCTCAATACAGGGCTGAATGTTTATTTCTCATGTGTTAAATTGTCGCCTTATGCGCCTGCAGGAACTTCGACCCTTTACCTGGGCTCGCAAAACGGAAGGTTATTCAAGGTCACAAATGCCCAAAGCACACCTTCGGTTGAAGAGATAGGAACCGATGATTTTCCGGTTGCCTACCTGTCAAGCATTGCGGTTGGCGGTTCGGAGGATACCCTTCTGGTTACCTTCTCCAATTATGGTGTTCAATCAGTTTGGCAAACTTATGATGGGGGAACGGTTTGGGAAGATATATCAGGCAATCTGCCGGATATGCCGATCCGCTGGGCGATTTATCACCCGCAAAATACCAATCAGGTGATGCTGGCAACCGAATTGGGTGTTTGGACCACAAACCATGCCCAATCATTCAATGTGATCTGGGAACCGGATGCCATTTTACCCAACGTCAGGGTGGATATGCTGCAGATCAGGCCGGAAGACAATACCGTTTTGGCAGCCACCCATGGACGAGGGCTGATGTATGCCACCTGGGATTACAATCCCGGAACGACAGTTGGTGAAAAACTTTGGGGTGATATAAACATCTATCCTAACCCAACAAACGGAATATTAAACATCAAAAACCTTCCGGAGAATTGGACAGGAATTTTCATTAGCAATTTGAATGGACAAGAAGTTTACCGGATAGCCGAGGGAAACATGGCTTCTGAAGAAAACACCATAGACCTCACCGGTTTGTCAAAAGGTGTTTATCTTTTGAAAGTTTATACTGCAGGTAAAATTGTAACACAAAAAATAGTACTTGATTAGAAAAGCTTTTGGGAATCTGAAAAGCTAAAGAAAACACTTGATTGCGATCCCGCTGAAAAAGCGGGATCGCAATCAAGTGTCAATTAATAAATAACCTCGTGGCTCTGCCACGAGGTTATTTATTAGGAATGGTATATTATTTTAATCGCTGCAAGCAGCGGGGAATATGACCTTGA
>JAFGBL010000225.1 GCA_016933115.1 Bacteroidales bacterium
CGCTTTAAACCCGCTATTTGCATCCACAGGGCTATTCATCATGCCTGTCCGAAAACCGGGTAGTGGTTTTTGCACGGACTCCCGTTGATGTTTATGAAACGGGAGTCGGAGCAGGTGAAATAGTAAATGATTTGATGTATGCTGATTTTGCCGGTTATTTAGAGCTTGGAACGCTGGATTACATTCTGGAGATCAGGGACGAAACCGGAATGAATACGGTAGCAGCTTACCAGGCTCCGCTTGCAACTTTAGGACTTGAAGGTGCTGCCCTGACTGTTGTTGCTTCAGGATTCCTGAACCCGGCCAACAACAGCAACGGCCCTGCATTCGGACTTTGGGTTGCCCTGGCCTCAGGAGGTGATTTGGTAGAATTACCGGCATATGAAATGCCCGGTACTGCTCGCGTTCAGGTGATCCACAACTCAGCCGATGCAGCCGCAGCAGTGGTAGATGTGTGGTTGGATGACATTTTGTTGCTGGATGACTTTGCCTTCAGGACTGCATCTCCTTTTGTTGATGCTCCTGCAGGAATGGAATTTACCATTGCTATCAAAGGTCCTGACAGCACTACTCCTGACAATCCTATCTGGTCACAAAATTATACCCTGGAAGACGGGGAAACCTATATCCTTATTGCCAATGGAATAGTTAGTGAATCGGGATATGAACCGGCTGAACCGTTTAACATCTATGTATACGATATGGCACGCGAAGCAGCAACCAATGGTGGAAATACCGATGTGCTCGTATTCCATGGATCAACCGATGCTCCTACAGTGGATGTTGTAGAAGTTCTTGCTGGTGCCGGAACCATTGTAGATGACCTGATGTATGGTGATTTTGCCGGATATCTTGAACTGGGAACGGCTAACTACCGTTTAGCGATCAAAGATGAAACGGGCGAAATAACTGTTGTTACCTACGATGCACCACTTGCTGATCTGGGACTTAATGGTTCAGCCATAACCGTGGTAGCATCTGGCTTCCTAACTCCGGATAACAACAGCAATGGAGAAAGCTTTGGTTTATGGGTAGCGCTTGCATCGGGTGGCGACCTGGTTGAATTGCCGCTATGGTTAAGTGTCAGGGAAATTGTTGTTGAAGATAACGTATCTGCTTATCCCAACCCTGCTGCGAATTTCTTTAATATTCAATTTAGCCTGATTGAAAATTCGGATGTCAACATTGAAGTGTATGATGTTTTGGGAAATAAGGTGATCGAACAACAATTGGGTTCAAGATCAAATCAAATTCAAAACCATAAAGTAGATGTTTCAAACTTGAATGGAGGCTTGTATTTTGTGACTATAAGTGCTGGAGAATCCAGGGTTACAAAAAAAATACAGGTGGTTAATTAATTGGTTTGATTTTACATTTAGCACCTTGTGTAAAGATCCTCCGAAAGGAGGATCTTTTTTTATAATACAATCCATATAGTTAGTTACATAGAATTTTGTTACATTTGAAATCTCATAAATTTAGTCATACAACATGATGTTTATAACCAGAAGGGAAAGATTCAACGCGGCGCACAGGCTTTTTAAGGAAGGATGGACTGACGAAAAGAATCTGGAAGTGTTCGGAAAGTGCTCCAATCCCAATTGGCACGGTCATAACTATACTTTATTTGTCACAGTGAAAGGTGAAGTGAGTAAGGAAACAGGTTTTATTGTGAACCTTAAGGATTTGAGCCGTGTTATTAAAACGCGGATTATTGAAAAAGTGGATCATAAAAATCTGAACCTTGAAGTAGATTTTATGAAGGGAAAAATTATATCAACCGAAAATGTTGCCATCGCCTTTTGGGAAGAACTTGAGGAGGATATAAAGTCAATCGGTGCTGAATTACATTGCATCAAGTTGGTTGAAACGGAAAACAATTATGTTGAATATTACGGAAATTAAACAATACAATGATGACGAATGATCAGTTAAAAATTCTGGCTGAAATGGACCAGTCGGAAGGATATGAAAAAATAGACCTTTACAATTCTGAAAATATTGAAAAGTTAAGCGGGCACTATAATGAAATCTTAAAATTAATCGGTGAAAACCCTAATCGGGAAGGCCTTTCCAAAACACCCGTAAGAGTTGCCAAATCCATCCAGTTTTTAACCCATGGGTATTTGCTCGATCCGGTTAAGATTTTGAAATCGGCCAAGTTTAAGGAAGACTACCGAGAGATGGTTATTGTGAAAGATATTGAAATTTATTCTTTGTGCGAACATCATATGATCCCTTTCATTGGGAAGGCACACGTTGCCTATATCCCAAACGGTTATATTACCGGATTGAGTAAAATTGCCAGGGTGGTCGATGCTTTTTCAAGGCGTTTGCAGGTACAGGAAAGATTGACCACGCAGATCAAGGAGTGTATCCAGGAAACGCTGAATCCACTGGGAGTTGCGGTAGTTATTGAAGCCATGCACCTGTGTATGATGATGCGTGGCGTTCAGAAGCAAAATTCGGTAACAACAACATCCGATTTTACCGGAGCTTTTAATAAGGTCGAAACCCGCGAAGAATTCATTCACCTGATCGGCACCAAACTTCATTGATAACACCATTTAGGATTTTATCAAAATTATTACAGGCTAATAATTGGAATAAATTTTCGGACTTATCCTGGTCTTCCTATTACTTCGATATAATATTCCTGCACTCAAACCAATCAAGTTAAATTTTGTTAAATGGATAATAAAACCAAAATATCGGGCATTATATTTGACTCTTACAGCGATTAATATTTTAAACATTAATTACTGACATGTTAACAGAAAGAATTTTTAATCAAACCGTTCAATCGAAAGTTGAAAGCGCAGACATGGCAAAAAACTTCATTGCCAATGTTTTCGCATGGATGGGAATAGCGCTTGCACTGACGGCATTTACAGCATATTATTTTGCTACTAATGAAAACCTGATTTCAGCATTGCTCAATCCACAGACAGGTGGTTTCACAACCCTTGGATGGATTGTCATGTTGTCACCCATTGGTTTTGTACTGGCAATGTCAATGGGTTTTCAACGATTTTCAGCCGGAACGCTGACTCTCCTTTTTGGGGTCTACAGCATCATCATGGGAGCCAGTTTGAGTTTCATCCTGCTGGTATTTACCTCTGCTTCCATTTTTAAAACCTTTGCCGTAACAGCCGGCATGTTTGGGATCATGGCTTTTGTTGGGTATACAACAAAAACCGATTTAAGCAAATTTGGCAGCATCCTGTTTATGGGATTGATCGGCCTGATCATCGCCAGTGTGATCAATATGTTCCTTCAAAGCGGGACATTTGATTACATCATTAGTTTTATCGGAGTATTAATTTTTACAGGATTAACAGCATACGATGTGCAAACATTGAAAAGAATTGGTGCCGGCGTGGAATATGGTCATGAGAACACCAGGAAACTGGTGATTATGGGGGCACTGAGACTTTACCTCGATTTCATCAACCTCTTCCTTTTCTTACTGAGGTTTTTGGGCGACAGAAGATAATACCTTTCGTTCTTAACATACCGCTTCAAAAGAAAAAGCCCGCTTAAAGGTTAGAGCGGGTTTTTTATTTATAATTCCTTACCTTCTATTTAAATGCAATTCCAAGTTTAGCGCTGATTTTATCCATCATGTCGGCTACCATTTCAGGAAGCTTATATTTTGGATTCCATCCCCACTCCCGGCGGGCAGCCGTGTCGTCCATGCTGTTGGGCCAGGTGGAAGCGATCGCTTCTTTAACAGGGTCAACCTCATAGTTCATCTTAAAATCGGGCATGTGTTTCCTGACTTCTGCAGCCAGAATTTCAGGATCAAAACTCATGGCTGTAACGTTAAAAGCATTTCTATGCCTTAGTTTGGAAGGATTAGCTTCCATCAGGTCAATGGCGGCATCGAGGGCATCCGGCATATACATCATATCCAGGAAAGCACCTTTTGGTAAGGGGCAGGTAAATTTATGGTGCTTAATGGCTTCATAGAAAATCTCCACAGCATAATCAGTAGTTCCGCCACCGGGTAATGTTACCGAAGAAATAATGCCCGGATATCGCAATCCTCTTGTATCAACACCAAATCTTTTAAAATAGTAATCACTCAATAGCTCACCTGTAACCTTAGTAACCCCATACATGGTTGTTGGTCTTTGAATGGTATCCTGGGGTGTATTGTCCAAAGGGGTGGTGGGGCCGAATGCACCAATAGAACTGGGAAAGAAAACAGCACAACCATGTTCACGCGCTACTTCCAGAACGTTAAAGACGCCATTCACACCAACATTCCATGCAGCCTGCGGCTTGGCTTCTGCGACAGCAGATAACAGGGCAGCAAGGTTATAAATGGTATCGATCTTATATTTTTTTACGACGTCATTCAATTTTTCAACATCAGTGGCATCAACTCGTTCAAGTGGACCGGAATTAGCCAATTCCTCCGACGGTTCTGTTTTTCGGTATCCGGCTACCACATGATCATTTCCATAACGTTTTCGCAATTCCATTGTGAGCTCTGATCCGATTTGTCCTACAGAGCCGATAATCAGTATATTTTTCATGTTGTGAAGATTTAATGTTAATTCGTTAACAAATTGTGGCAAAAATAAATATTTTTGTGAACCCCAAAAGAAAACTAAGATGTTGGATGATAATTTTATAATCAGTTTAAAATCAAATTATAATATATTTGCTGATCCTAAAAAACAGCAACTGGCAGTAGTTAAAAGTAAATAAATTTAATTTTTTAATCTAATACACATTCACATGTACGGAAAAATAAAAGAGCATCTTGCTACAGAACTAAAAGGCATTGAAGAAGCGGGATTGTTCAAAGCTGAGCGGATCATTACTTCTCCCCAGGGAGCAGATATTGGCCTGAATACAGGTCAGGAAGTATTGAATTTTTGCGCCAACAATTACCTTGGGCTTTCCAACCATCCGAGGCTGGTAAAAGCTGCCATGGAGACCTTGGAGTCGCATGGTTTCGGTGTGTCTTCGGTTAGATTTATTTGCGGTACCCAGGATATTCACAAAACCCTGGAGCAAAAAATCGCCAATTTTTTTGGTACGGAAGATACGATCCTTTATGCTGCTTGTTTCGACGCAAACGGAGGTGTTTTTGAACCTTTATTCTCGGAAGCAGATGCCATCATTTCTGATTCCCTGAACCACGCTTCAATTATCGACGGAGTAAGGCTTTGTAAAGCACAGCGATTCCGTTATGAAAATGCAAATATGGCTGATCTTGAAGAAAAACTTATTGAAGCATCCAAAACAGCCAGGTTTAAAATTATCGTTACTGATGGCGTTTTCTCTATGGATGGGAATGTTGCTCCAATGGACAGGATCAATGAGTTGGCTAAAAAGTATGACGCCCTGATCATGGTAGATGAATGCCATTCAGCAGGAGTTGTCGGAAAAACCGGTCGTGGTGTCACCGAATTATTTAATATCCGCGGGGAAGTTGATATCATCACAGGTACCCTGGGTAAAGCATTCGGTGGTGGCATTGGAGGTTTTACTACCGGTCGCAAGGAGATTATTGAAATGTTGCGCCAGCGTTCACGTCCTTATTTGTTTTCAAATTCGTTGATCCCGGCTGCTGTTGGAGCAGGTATTGAAATGTTTGAAATGATGTCGGAAACCCACGAGCTTCAGGACAAATTGCATTGGAATACCGAATATTTCATGGAAAAAATGCTCGCAGCAGGATTTGATATTAAGCCTTCCAAGTCGGCTATTTGCGCAGTAATGTTGTATGATGCCAAGTTATCACAGGATATGGCCTCTGAATTGCTGAAAGAAGGTATTTATGTCATTGGGTTCTATTATCCGGTTGTTCCTAAAGGCCAGGCCCGGATCAGGGTTCAGCTTTCTGCAGCGCACGAAAAAGAACATTTGGATAAGGCCATTGCTGCTTTCACCAAAGTGGGCAAAAAGTTGGGCGTGATCAAATAATGATTCTATTAAGTATTGTTAAGCTGTCTTGAATTAATTATCGTTATTTCAAGGCAGCTTAATTTTTTTAAATATAGCCAACCTTTTTACGGGCATAAACGGATTGGGGAGATTTACTATTTTTGCCCAGGGTTATAAATTTATTTTGATGTCAAAACATTTAGACCGGACCGAATATATTCTTCAATCGTTACATTCCGGTAAAACATTTCCGGATACGGGTTGGATATTGGATGCTCCGGATGAAGACAAGCCCGGACTGATCAGGGCGCTTTATTCCAAAAAACAACTTCAACTGAAAGGGGACGAATATGGTATTTACAAATTTGCCGATTGGTTGCCCGTCCACAGGTTCCTTGAAGGTTCATGCCCTCCGGTTACATACAAAAGCGAAGGACTTGCAGGTGCTCTGGGGCTCAATAACCTGTATGTAACGTTCAGCGGCTGGTGGCCTGAGAAAAATGCCTTCATGAAAACCTGCTCTTTCAAGGAAACGGAAGCCTATTCGGTATGTGCAAGGCTTGAACCCCGAGATGAACACGTCCTTGTAGTGGCATCGGCAGGAAATACGGCACGCTCATTTGCAAGGGTTTGTTCCGATAACAATATCAAACTCTTATTGTGCGTGCCGGAAGATAACCTCAATGCCCTGTGGTTTGATGAACCCATAAAATCGCATGTTAAACTGGTTGCCTCCCGCACCGGAAGCGATTATTTTGATGCCATACACCTTTCCAATATAGCCGTTGAAATGAATAAATTCATTTCGGAAGGCGGTGCAAAAAATGTTGCCAGGAGGGATGGAATGGGAACAACAGTTCTTTCTGCTGTTACGACAATTGGTGAGATTCCGGATTATTATTTTCAGGCTGTTGGAAGTGGAACCGGAGCCATTGCTGCCTGGGAAGCCAATCTCAGGTTAATGGAAGATGGCCGCTTTGGAAAGAAGAAAATGAAATTAATGGTTTCGCAAAACCTTCCGTTCCAGCCGCTTTATGATGCCTGGCAACTTAAATCCAGGGGGCTTCTACCCCTTGAAGATGGGAAAGCCCGTAAGCAAGTTGAATCCATTATAGCCAAGGTGCTTTCAAACCGAAGACCTCCCTATTCACTGGCAGGCGGTTTATATGATGCACTCGTCGACACGAATGGCGAAGTTTTAATAGCAGACAATCAGCAGGCAGAAAAAGCCGGAAAACTATTTGAAGAAACCGAAGGGATCGATATTCACCCTGCCGCAGCAATCGCGACTGCCAGTTTGATTGAAGCCATTGAAAAGAAAATGGTTGACCGGAATGCATTAATCATGCTGAACATTACAGGAGGAGGCGAGAAGCGCTTTATGCACGATAAAAAATTATTCTATCTTAAACCCTCCGTTATTTTTGATATTGACCCGGATAAGGAGTTTGTCAAGCAGAAAATGATTGAACTTTTTTAGATAGTTTATAACTTTGCAAAAAGGCGGACAATTAAGCCAGCCATTCATGAAAAATTTTAAATGACCGCATCATGCAAATAATATCAGAATTATTGGTTTACAATACATTGAGCAGGAAAAAGGAGAAATTCGAACCTTTGAATTCCCCTTTTGTTGGCATGTATGTCTGTGGTCCTACAGTTTATGGAGATCCACACCTGGGTCACGCACGGCCTGCCGTAATCTTTGATTTGATATTCAGGTATCTGATGCATTTGGGCTTCAAGGTCAGGTACGTCAGGAATATCACCGATGTCGGTCACCTGGAAGGAGATGCGGATGAAGGGGAGGATAAGATCGGTAAAAAGGCCAGGCTTGAAAAAATCGAACCCATGGAAGTGGTTCAATATTATACCAATCGCTACCATGCTGCCATGGATCGGCTAAATGTACTTCGGCCCAGTATTGAACCCCATGCTTCCGGCCATATCATCGAGCAGGTTGAAATGGTAAAAAAAATCATGGACTCAGGATATGGTTATGAGAAAAACGGATCGGTTTATTTTGATATTGAAAAATACAGTTCAAAACACAAATATGGCATCCTTTCGGGCCGGAACACCGAAGAATTGATGGCTTATACCCGCGAACTGGAAGGCCAGCAGGAAAAGAAAAATGCTTTCGATTTTGCACTGTGGAAAAAATCCGATCCCGAACATTTGATGCACTGGCCTTCGCCCTGGAGTGAAGGTTACCCTGGATGGCATTTGGAATGCTCCGTAATGGGCACCAAATACCTGGGTGAACAGTTTGACATCCACGGAGGTGGGCTTGATCTGCAATTCCCACATCACGAGTGTGAAATAGCTCAATCGGTTGCCGCCAACGGCAAAATGCCGGTTAAATACTGGTTACACAATAATATGGTAACCCTGAACGGGCAAAAGATGGGCAAGTCATTGGGAAATGCTATTTCACTTGAAGATTTTTTTGCCGGTAACCATCAGTTGCTCGATCAGCCCTATGATCCCATTACCATCCGGTTCTTCATGCTTCAGGCTCATTACCGAAGCCCACTTGATTTTTCAAATGAAGCATTGCAGGCATCGGAAAGAGGGATGAAAAAATTGCTGAGTGCGGTTCGTACCATGGAAAGGCTTGGTACTTCTGATAAATCAACATCCAACATCAGTGAGATTCGGGATAAATGCTATGAAGCCATGAATGATGACTTCAACACCCCGATTTTGATTTCTCATTTATTCGAAGCGGTTCGGATCATAAATTCGGTAAATGATGGAAAAGAAACCATTTCCAAAACTGATTTGGAGCTTTTAAATGAAACTATGAAAACCTTTGTTTTTGAAATCCTCGGTTTAAAGGAAGAAGAAAAATCGGATAGCAGCATGGTGGACAACCTGATGCAAACCATCCTGAAGATCAGGCATAAAGCAAGGGAAAACAAGGATTGGGCTACTTCCGATATGATCAGAGATAACCTTTCGGTGCTCAACATAAAAATCAAGGACACCCGCGAAGGTGCGGAGTGGTACATTGAGGACTAACCGTTCACTGAAAAGGGGGATTTTCTTTTTCATTGTAACAAATCATTATTTTTTCGTACAAATTATCAATAAAAATTATTTTTTCATGATTTATCGATTTTTTAAAATAACCATCGCATTGGTCTTTATCCACTTTGGTGCATTCTCGCAGCAAATCTCAAACAGTGGATTTGAAAACTGGACCAACACCAATTTTTTTGAAGATCCTGACCAATTTGCAACTAGCAACATGTTCAGTTATATCTATTCCGGATCAGCAAATGTTACGAAAACTATGGATGCACATGCCGGCAATTATGCGGTCAGGTTGCAGACCGTTCCATCACCTGAAGGTTCACTCAATGGTGCTATTTTTATTGGTACTTTGGGAGAAGGAAGCATTGGTGGCGGAATCCCTTTTGATGAAAGGCCCGATTCCATTCACGGATATGCAAAATACAATATCGGGCAAAATGATACGGCCTATGTAGCGGTATTGTTTAAAAAATTCGGAGCCCCGCTGGGTATTTGTTTTGCCAGGTTTCATGGTACTCAAAATACATATTCTTATTTTTCGGCACCGGTTCAATGGCTCATTCCCATCATTTCGCCCGATTCCATGGCGACTGCTGTTTTGAGTTCTTCCATATTTACCGAACCGGTTCCGGGCAGTACCATTTATATTGATGACATTGAATTTGTAGGTTCGTCTTCGATTTACCCGAATGGTGGCTTTGAAGATTGGAACTCCTACAGTTCGGAAGAACCCGACGATTGGTTTACTTCAAATATTTTCGGCTTCTCCCTGGGGACCAGCACGGTAACTAAAACCACCGACAGCTATGAAGGCAATTTTGCTGTTCGGATCGAAAGTAAACTCACGGTAAATGAAGATACAGTCGGTTTTATTACCAACGGCACCTTTGGAGAAGATGGTATCTCTGGCGGAATGCCGGTATCACTGATTCCTGATAAATTAACCGGATATTATAAATATTCCCCTGTAGGCCCCGATACCGCACTGGCTGGGATGACCCTTTACCATTACAATGAAAACCAGCAAACAACCCAGACCCTGGAAGAAAAATACCTGAAACTACCTGCCGCAAATGAATACACCTATTTCGAATTGCAGATTGATTATTTCACCCTTCCCGAGCCGGATACCGTAAACATAGCTTTTGGGTCAGGTAATTTTGATGATGCAGGGTCTTACATTGGGCTGGGAAGTGTATTACAGGTCGATCAACTGGGAATTTCATATAAGCCGCATATTGTAGGAACAGATGTAATGAGAAATGAATTGCCCAATGTCTTTCCAAATCCGGCAAAGGACAAGGTAATTTTTGAAATGTTCGGCCTGATCCATCAGGAGGCCTCAGTTAACATTTTAAATGAAACCGGACAAACGGTATATTCCGGTAAAAGGAAATTTTCAGGCGCGGGTAACCTTCAAATAAATACGGGAGATTTTGATAAAGGCATTTTCTTCTATCATATTCAGACCGGACATCGGGAATATCAGGGCAAGTTCATTGTGCAATAACATCTCAGAAAAATCATAAGAATGAAGAATATAAGGGTGGTTATGCCACCCTTTTTGTATTTTTGAAAATTGTTGTAAAACTATGAAAGGATTTTTTCACCGGCTCAGGGATATTTGGATCATTTTTGGAATCACATTGCTGATATTGATCCTGATTGAGGTTTTTTTCAAAATTTATTTTGCATTTAATAAGGAAGAGGATCAACGACTGCAAGCCGATTATTTTAAAAATAAAAACTGGGTTCAGGATTATAACAAGGAATTCAACAAGTGTAACCAGGAGCGTTGGCAACCCTATGTTTACTGGAAAAGAAAGCCTTTTTCCGGACAGTACATCAACATCGGGGAAAATGGACTGAGAAAAACCATCTTTACCAAAGAACCTTATGTTGAAGCCCGGCCCGAGGTTAAAATTTTCTTTTTTGGAGGTTCAACAATTTGGGGAACCTGGGTGCGCGATTCATACACGATCCCATCGATCGTTGGAGGAGGTTTGAATAAAAATGACGTTAATGCAGTTGTTACAAATTTCGGTGAATCGGGATATGTAAGCACCCAGGAAATCCTTGAACTGGAATTGCAGCTTCAGCAAGGGAATACCCCGGATATCGTGGTTTTTTACGATGGGGTAAATGATGTTTTCAGCGCCTTTCAGCAGGGAATTGCCGGTATTCCGCAAAATGAATTTAACCGCAGGAAAGAGTTCAACACCCTGAATTCAAAAAAAAAATCGATGCTGGCGTTTTTTGAGTCGCTCAGGACCCTCAGCACCATGAAATTCATCACACAACTAACGAAAAAAGACACTGTTGTCGGTCCATCCTATTCGGAAAAAGAACTGAAAACCCTTTCGCAAGATGCAATTGATATTTATAATGAGAACATCAAAATGGTTTATGCGTTGGCAAAAACATATGATTTTAAAGTTATCTTTTACTGGCAGCCCACGATTTTCAATAAATTGGTGTTAAGTGAATATGAAAAAAAGCAGGCTTCCGATAATGAGTATTTGAGGGAATTTACCAAAAGCACAAACAATAAACTGGAGCAAAAGGAAATTCATTTCGAAAACCTCGACTTTTTTGACATCAGCGATATATTTCTCAACGAAACAGAACCCGTTTTCATCGATTATTGCCACGTGAGTGAATATGGAAATTCGGTGATTGCCCGAAGAATGGTGAATGATATTCTGGGATTGTTGAAACCCGCCGAAAGGGATCAGGAAGATCAAGAAAGTGAAAGTGTTCCCGAAGATTTTAATTAGATGAATTCCTCCATTAGACCATTGATGAAGAAGATTTTTCCCGTCGCTTTGCTGAGGTTTGGTAAAAGATTGGTTAGAAAAACCCGGTATTATGGAAACAAATGCCAATGCCCGGTTTGTAATTCCAGTCTGAACGGATGGAAACCCACAGGTTATGATTTCCCTGTGATCCGTGAAATGCAAATCGTAGGCAGCGGTTACCGGCTGGCATTATGCCCGGTTTGCGGAGCTTCCGACAGGATCAGATTGTTGTATTTTTTCCTGAAGAACAAAACTGAAATATTAAAGAAGTCATTGAAATTATTGCACATTGCTCCCAATGAAGCCATCAAAAGAGTACTGAGGACTAACCAGAATTTGGATTATTTGTCGGCCGATATCAACCCCGACATGGTCATGGAACAAATGGATATTACCGGTATTCAATACCCCGATGATACGTTCGATGCCATCATTTGCAATCACGTTTTGGAACATATTCCAGAAGACCGGAAAGCAATGAAAGAATTGTACCGTGTTCTGAAGCCCGGGGGCTGGGCCATTTTGCAGGTTCCTTTTTCCAAAATTTCACAGGAAACTTTTGAAGTCCCGGAAATTACAAAGCCTGAAGACCGTGAAAAATATTTCGGGCAAAACGACCATGTGCGGATCTATGGCCTGGATTATCCAAACCGGTTGAAACAGGCCGGATTCAGGGTTGAACAATACAAATGGACTGAAGACGAAAATTTTATAAATCCGGGCAATCAATTCGGATTAAACCCGGATGAAATTGTATTTTTCGCAACTAAGCCCTAGGTTATTTTTACCAGGAAATAATTCTTTTTCCCTTTCTGGACCAGGATGTATTTCTCATTAAGCAGGTCACTTTTCCCG
>JAFGBL010000226.1 GCA_016933115.1 Bacteroidales bacterium
CACCGATTTTCAGTATTAACAATGGATTTACTGAATCACAGAGATTGAACAGGTTAATAAAAATGAATATTAAAAAAAATGGAATTTTTATCAAATCATATAAATGAATAATTAATATTTACTAATCTAAATTCTTATGTTATGAGAAAATTTACCCTATTTCTTGCATTCATTTTCATAGGAATGCAATTACTGCAAGCCCAAAACAGGGAAATTACAGGTGCCGTTACCAGTTCTGATGACGGTCAGCCTATCCCGGGTGTGCAGGTATTGGTCAAAGGCACCACAACAGGGACGGTTACCGATCTGGACGGTAAGTATTCGATTGATGCTCCGGCATCAGCTACAACACTTATTTTCCGGTTTGTCGGTATGGCAACCAAGGAGGTTGAGATTGGAACTCAATCTGTCATTGATGTTGTCATGGAGCCGGATATTTTAAACCTGGAAGGTGTCGTTGTAACTGCTTTGGGTATTAGCCGTGAGAAGAAATCACTCGGTTATGCTACCCAGGAATTGACAGGTGATGAAATTAACCAGGTAAAAACGGATAATTTCATCAATACACTCTCCGGTAAGGCCGCCGGTGTTCAGGTTAAGAACTCGGGGAACCTTGGAGGTTCAAGTAACATCCTGATCCGCGGTTCATCCTCAATTACCGGTAATAACCAGGCCTTGATCGTCGTTGACGGAGTACCTATTAACAATGATATTGTTAATTCCCGCGACCAGGTTCGGGGCCGTGCAGGTTACGACTTTGGTAATGCAGGTGCCGATGTCAATCCGGCCGACATTGAGTCGATGAATATCCTGAAGGGTGCTGCAGCAACTGCCCTTTACGGTTCACGAGCCGCCAATGGTGTTATTATCATCACTACCAAAAAAGGTGAAAAAACAATGGCTAAAAAGCGGGTTTATGGTGTAAGCATCAGCTCAAATGTTACAACCGGTTTCATTGATAAAACTACTTTCCCCAAATACCAGCAAAACTATGGCGCAGGTTATGGACCATATTACGGAGATGTACCATATGCCGGTTTTGAATATTTTGCTGATGTTAATGGTGACGGTGAAACTGATTATACGGTTCCAACATATGAGGATGCTTCTTTCGGACAAAAGTTCGATCCAAACTTGATGGTTTATCAATATGATGCCATGTATCCTGAATCACCCAACTACAGAAAAGCTACCCCCTGGGTTGCTCCAGGTGATAACGGACCGATCTCGTTCTTCGAAACACCCTGGTCATTTACCAACAGTGTAGATGTTACCAGCGGAACCGATGTATCGTCATTCAGATTGTCCTTTACAAATCAGGATCAAACCGGAATTATGCCCAATAGCCGGTTCCAGAAAAACAGTGTTTTGTTTAATGGAAGTTATGATATAACCAAAGATGTTACCGTTTCGGCATCTGTTAATTATATAAACAACAAAGGTAAAGGACGTAACCCGACCGGTTATAGTGACAATATCATGTCATCATTCCGTCAATGGAGTCAGATGAATGTTGACTATCAACAGCAAAAGGAATTATATGATGCCACCGGTAGGAATATTACCTGGAACCCAGTTGGAGCATACATCGATGAAAATGGTGATACACAGTTCGATGTTGCCCCTGCTTATTGGGATAACCCTTATTTCCAACGCTTTGAAAGTTATGAAACAGATGATAGGGATCGTTTGATCGGTTATATCCAGGCCGACTGGCAAATTAACGATTTCCTGAGTGTAATGGGACGTTATTCAACCGATACTTATTCCTATATCCAGGAAGAAAGAAAAGCCGTTGGATCAGCAGCCGGTGAATTCGGGGTTGGTACAACTGCAGGTCGTAGCGATGTAACTTCAGGTTATTCAAAACTATCGAGGAACTTCAGGGAAAACAATATGGACGTTATGTTGAAATTCAATAAGAACCTCACTGAAGACTGGAACCTGAATGCATTGATTGGAACCAATATCAGGAGGTCAACGCTCGACCAGGTGTTCGCTTCAACTGACGGAGGTCTGATCGTTCCCGGTTTATATTCACTGGGTAACAGCGTTAACCCTATGCTTGCACCCGAAGAGACATACAATAAAATTGGTGTTAACGGTATTTATGCAAGTGCGTCTATTGGTTATAAAAACCTGGTTTATATTGATGGAACCATTCGCCGTGACCAGTCATCTACCCTGCCGGAAGACAATAATGATTATTATTATCCTTCCATATCGGGTAGTTTCCTGTTCTCCAATTTGGTTGAGACCAACTGGTTATCATTCGGTAAAGCACGTGTAAATTATGCACAGGTTGGTAATGATGCACCCTGGGGAAGTATCCTGGATACCTATGATGGAAATCCGGTTTTTGGAGGAACACCTTTATACTCAGTTCCAAATACCAAAAACAACCCCGATCTTAAACCGGAGAATACCACCAGCATAGAAGCCGGTTTGGAAATGTATTTCCTGAACAAAAGGTTGGGTTTCGATTTTGCCTGGTATAAGATCAATACCGTTGACCAGATCATCCCGGTTGCCGTGTCATATGCTACCGGCTATTCTACCAAATACGTAAATGCAGGAGAAATGCAAAATACGGGTGTTGAATTGACCCTTTTCGGTTCTCCTGTTGCTACCAATGATTTCAAATGGGATATCACCCTGAACTGGGCCAAAAACACCAACGAAGTTGTTTCTTTGGCCGAAGGAGTTGAAAACTTGCAACTTGCTTCATTACAAAGCGGTTTAACCATCAATGCCCGCGTCGGTGAGCCTTATGGAACCATCCAGGGTACCGATTATATTTATGATGATGCAGGCAATAAAGTGGTTGCTGAGAATGGTTATTATCTGAGGACTACCACTTCTGATGTAATATTGGGTAATATTAACCCTGATTGGACCGGTGGTATTAAAAACAGTTTCTCATATAAGAACTGGGCACTCAGTTTCCTGATTGACTGGCAGCAAGGCGGAAGTGTATTCTCCCTCGACATGTATTATGGACTGGGTACCGGATTGTATGAAGAAACAGATTACATCAACGACCTGGGAAATCCTGTAAGGAATTCACTGGATGACGGTGGAGGATTGATTCTCGACGGTGTAACAGGAGATGTTACTTATAATCCTGATGGATCCTATACTGTAACAAACACAGCACCCAATACCACAAGGGTTGCCGGTGACGATTACCGTGTATTCGGTTGGTCAAGGAACCCCAATTCAAGGTTTGTTTATGATGCTACCTATATAAAACTGCGTGAAGTTGTTATCACTTACAAACTTCCCGAAAAGGTTATTGAGAATTCTTTCTTGAATGGTGTTTCCTTCAGCCTTGTTGGCAGCAACCTCTGGATCATCTCCAAAGACTTGCCTCATGCTGACCCGGAAGCCAGCCAGGGAGCAGGTAATGTACAGGGATGGCAAAGTGGTGTAATGCCTACCACCCGCAACGTTGGTTTTACTGTTAATCTGAATTTTTAAAACAATTTAGTTATGAAAAGAATATATTTAGTCTTTATAATTCTGGTTGGGATAATGGTATCCTGCACAGACAATTTCGAGGATTTTAATACGGACAAAAAGAATCCCACCGATGTACCGGGTAACTTTTTATTCGCAAATGCTCAGAAAGCACTTGCCGATCAGGTAGCAAGTACCAATGTAAACCTCAATATCTTTAAGTTGATCGCCCAATACTGGACCGAAACAACCTATACGGATGAATCTAATTACGACATCATCACAAGGACAATACCCGACCTGAAATTCAGGACTTATTACAGGGATATCCTAAAAGATTTCCAACAGGCGAAGATGAACATTGCCTCCGAGGAAGTTGCAGGTGATGATGCTATCACTGCCAAAGCCAACAGGCAGCATATCATCGATTTATTGATGGCTTACAGTTACCAAAGGCTGGTAGATATGTTCGGCAATATTCCTTACGCAGATGCGCTTGATATCGAAAACATTTCCCCTGCTTACGAGGATGCTTATGGTATCTACAAAGACCTTATTGAAAAGGTAAAAGCTGCAACAGACGGACTGGATGCCAGCGGCGGAAGCTTCGATTCCGATGACCTCTATTTTGGCGGTGATGTTGCCATGTGGAAAAAGTTCGGTAATTCACTTCTTGTGAAATTGGGAATTGCTTTAGTTGATTATGACAATGCCCTTGCCAAGACAACCATCGAAGGTGCCTATGCCGGTGCATTCGGGCCCAATGAGCGTTGCGAACTGGTTTACCTGGGTGGGTCTAATTCCAATCCGCTGTATGTCGACCTTGTGCAGAGCGGAAGGCACGATTTTGTTCCTGCCAATACACTGGTTGATATGATGAATACTTTGGAAGATCCAAGAAGGCCAATGTATTTTGAAATCAACGGTGATGAGTACACAGGTGGTATCTATGGAGAAAGTAATAATTTCAGCCAGTACTCACACATTGCCGATCCAATTCAGGAGCCTACATTCCCGATGACTTTGCTGGATGGTACCGAAATCTCATTCTACCTTGCTGAAGCAGCCGAACATGGTTTTAGCGTGGGTGGAAGTGCTGAAGAACATTATAATAATGGTATTTCTTCTTCTTTTGCATATTGGGGACTTAGTGAAGCCGATGCCAATGCATACCTTGCAAAACCTGAAGTTGCTTACAGTACTGCTGCCGGAGACTGGAAACAGAAAATCGGGACACAGGCCTGGCTGGCATATTATGTCAGGGGAATGATTGCATGGAATTCATGGAGGCGCCTTGATCAGCCTACTTTGAACCTGCCACCTGCACCCGAAACCGACGACGGACAGGTGCCAAAAAGGTACACTTACCCGGTGAATGAGCAGACACTGAATGCCGCTAACAGAGCTGCTGCTGTGCAGGCTATGGGTGGACAGGATAGGATGTCGCTCAAATTATTCTGGGATGTAAATTAACCCTTAAATTTTTGAAAGAAAAAGGCTGCTGGTTTCAGCGGTCTTTTTCTTTCTTAACCAAAAAACCATGAATATTATAATAAATAACGGTTTGATTTACCTTTCTCATTTTAATCTGAATTTGCCAGGTTGAATCCTTCAGGATATTGAAAATAAATTACCTGTCCATTTATAATATATAATTCGGAAACCCGATATCGTTTAACACTTAAAAATTTTAGTTTTACAGTATAAACAAAAATATTTTTGGATAGCAAATGCTCAGTGAGGGCAATCATGTAAAGAAGTTATTATTTTATCGAACTAGTTCTACTTATTTTATTCAATTCGTTGGTATTTGAATTTCAAGTATCCGGACAGAAGCATGATTCTTTGTCGGTAGCCGACATTCTGGAAAATGCTGAAGAAATATATGGACCGGATGAATTCCTGTACCGGGGACAGATTTATATACCCCTGAACCCAAAAGCCCAGGGAAATCCTTATATTACCGACAAGGATTGGGTACTTTCCGACATTACACTGGTTGGTGAGGTTTATCAAAACCTGGAGGCCAAATACGATGTTCATCTGGATTTACTTATTATCAAAAAGGAGATAAAAGGTACTGAAGTACATCAACCTATTCAACTCAACAAAGAACTGGTCGACGGCTTTACATTTCAACAACATCGGTTCACCAAATTATCCCAGGTTGATTCTTCGGGAATTTTGGGCGGTTATGTTGAGGTCATTTACCGTGATAAAATCATATTTATTCAAAAATTTTCAAAAAATTTCCTGAATCAATATTCGCAATCAAACCCTTATGGTTCTTATTCTAAACTATTGACTGAATACTTCATTATGGAGGATGGGAATATTACGAAGATCAGTAACAAAAAGTCGTTGGTCCGATATTTTGAACCCATTAAAAAGTCGTTGAAAAAAGAAATGCGAAAAATGAATTTTCGTTTTAAAAATGCTTCCAGTTCCGATTTTTATGAAATCCTAAGTTGGTGTGAAAGAAATTCGTAGGACTTACCGGAAAAAATTTCTATTGATGTTGGTTTTATTTGCCCTTGGAATCCTATGGGTTCATAGTCAGGATGACAAAACCATCATAATCGACAAAAGCTGGGATGGAATTGGTTGGAAGGAATTCACTGAACGTGCTGAACGGGAATTTGCACTGAATTTTTACTTCGCTTCGGATAGCTTGATGCGTTTGACCATCAGCGTACCTTCGGATAATTTATCATTACAAAAGGTTCTTCAAATAACGCTGGAACCGCTTAATTTTCATTTTGCGATCGACACTAAAGGAAATGTGTTTATTACGCAATTGAGCCAGATGAAAACCAAATTCCCGGTTGATTTTTTTGTACAGGAAGAGGAGCAATATAACAAGAGGGATACAGCATCAGTTACTTCCGAGAAAAAGGCCGATTTTCTCCAAACACGTAAAGAATATGTTGCCAAAACCGTCGTGATCGGTAACCGGAAAGACGGGATGAGAATATCCCGGCCTGTTTTAACCGGCTACGTTCGGAGTGCCGAAGACGGTTCGCCCATTGTCAGTGGAAACCTTTTTATTGAGGAACTCGCAAAAGGAACCACCACCGATGAGAAGGGATTTTACAGCATTACATTGAAAAAAGGGGTTTTCACGCTTGTGGTCAGCAGTCTCGAAAGTGAACCCGAAAAATATAAGTTGGAAGTTTTATCAAGTGGCAGCCTTAATGTGGAATTGGTTCCCAGGTTTTATACCCTCGAAGAGTTTGTGGTAAGCTCCGAAAAAGAACACAACGTTAAGGGCACGCAGATGGGATTTGAGAAAATTTCCATTAAGAACATCAGGGAAGTGCCGGTTGTTCTGGGTGAAAAGGATATCATCAAAGTAGCACTTTTGCTGCCCGGAGTTCAATCGGTAGGAGAGGGGACAAGCGGTTTTAATGTGCGCGGAAGCCCGGCAGACCAGAACCAGTTTTACATCAACAGGGTACCGGTTTACAACTCATCGCACCTGTTCGGGTTTTTTTCTGCCTTTAACTCTGAGGCAGTGAGCAATTTTACCATGCTTAAAAGCAATATTACACCCGAATTTGGCGGGAGGTTGTCCTCCATATTTGATATTACAGCCAAAACCGGTGACATGGATAAATTCAGGGCCAGTGGTGGGATTAGCCCGGTTACTGCGCGATTGGTGGCAGAAGGACCGATAAGGAAGGACCAAAGTAGCTACATGGTCGGATTACGGTCGACATATTCCAACTGGATTTTACGGTCACTGAATAATACGGATATTCATAACAGCAGGGCTTATTTTGGCGATGCCATTGCCAATTTTACCATAAAACCCAATCAGAATAATGAAATCAGGTTGTTTGGCTATTTCAGCTATGATGATGCAGATATTTCGACACTGAGCCAAAACAAATATCAAAACGCCGGTGCTTCCGCGTCATGGCACCATTACTTCAGAGAAAAGCATGCCCTGGAATTGTCCGTTTCGAGAGGGAATTATGCTTTTGAAGACAAGAACAATGAATATGAACAATTTGCCTATAAACTTTCCTATCAGCTCGGACATACCGAGTTCAGGGCCAACATGATCCTCCGGCCCACCAAAGCCCATACACTTACGTTTGGCATCAATTCTATTTTGTATGAGTCAATGCCGGGTGATTATTTACCTTTGGACGAACAATCTTCAGTCCGGCCCCGGTCATTTGAAGCGGAAAAAGGCCTTGAAAACGGCATATATTTTAATGAACAATGGGATATTAACGAAAATTTCTTGGTTTCGGCCGGTTTGCGTTATAACATCTATACATACCTTGGCCCTAAAACAGTTTATAGTTACCAGGAAGGTTTTCCCAGAACCCCTTTATCCATAACGGATACTTTGTCATTCGGCAACAACGCACCGATTAAAACCGACAACAACCTTGACTATCGATTTTCTACAAGGTATATTTTCAATGATAACTTTTCGCTGAAAGCCAGTTACAACAGGATTCACCAGTATATTTTTATGCTGTCGAATACCATTGCCATTTCGCCCACCGATTCGTGGAAACTGGCCGATTACAATATCAAACCCATGACAGGGGATCAATATTCACTGGGATTATATTCGAATATATGGGCCGAAATTTTTGAAGTGTCTGTCGAAGGTTATTATAAAGATGTGAAAAACCTGGTTGAGTTCAAGGACGGGGCCCAGATGATCGCCAATGAATTGCCCGAGACCGATATTGTTCAGGGTGACCTGGAAGCATATGGGGTTGAACTGATGGTGAAAAAACCTTTTGGCCGTTTAAATGGATGGGTAAATTATACCTATTCCAGGGCAATGGTGCAGGTGAATAATCCGGAAACCGGTGAAATGAATAACTTCGGGATGGTATACCCGGCCAATTATGACAAGCCGCATGCTTTTAACCTGGTGGCCAACTATAAAATCACCAAACGGATCAGCTTCTCAGGAAATATTGTTTATTCAACAGGAAGGCCCATAACATATCCCACGGCTGTATATTTCCAGGATGGAATTAAACTGGTTCATTACTCGGTCAGGAATGAGTACCGTTTACCTGACTATTTTCGGATTGATCTATCGGTTAATGTAGAAGGAAATCTGAAAGCGAAGAAATTCGCACATGGTTCATGGAATTTTTCGGTTTACAACCTCACCGGGCGCAACAATGCCTATTCCGTATATTTTAAATCGGAGAACGGGAAACTAAAAGGGTACAAACTTTCAATTTTCGCTGTGCCTATATTTTCGGTTACCTATAATTTTAAACTGGGAAATTTTGATGATTAGGCTTAAGCAGCTCATATGGTACATTTGGATTCTCTCCTTGCCGGGCTGTGTTGAAGAGTACTTTCCCGATTTGAATAAATATGAAAACCTGCTGGTTGTCGACGGCAGGATCACCAATGATCCGGGGCCTTATATTATAAAACTTTCACAATCATCCGAAGTGCGGCAGGGTTGGTGGATTCCGTTGGGCGGTGCTACGATCGAACTGATGGATGATCTTGGTAACTCGGAAATCCTCACCGAAACCGAAGAAGGAACCTATTCAACCGCTCCTGATGGGATGCAGGGAAAAGTTGGAAGACAGTACAGGATTGAAATTGAAACTGCCAATGGGAAAAAATACAATTCTCCTTTCGAAACACTTCGCAAACCGGTGGAAATCGATTCCGTTTATACCCAATTTGAATACCATCCGAATGAAGAAGGTTCTTATGAATACGCCGGACTGCAGTTTTACCTGGATACCAAACCGGCTGAACAGGATACCAACTATTTGATGTGGAGTTCAACGGCCACCTATATCTATGAGGCTGATTTCAAGATCAGGTTTATTTTTGAGGGTTCACTGGAGCCATTCCCTGATCCTGATTCGTTGAAAACCTGCTACGTTACATCCCGTGTTCCAACTGTGTTTACTTCCGGCACAGCAGATCTGGTTGCACCTGTAATCAAGCATTTTCCACTGCATTATGTATCTTCAGAAACAAGAGAACTTTCAGTAAGGTACAGTGTTTTGGTAAATCAACTCACCCTGGGCCGTAATGCATGGATGTTCTGGGATCAGGTTCGGGAACAAAATGAAAATCAGGAAGGTTTATATACAATCCAGCCTTATCAGATACAGGGAAATATTACCTGCATAAGTGACCCGGAAGAACCTGTACTTGGCCAATTTACCGTTGCAGGAATCCATAAAAAAAGGATATTTCGCAACCGGTCCGACCTGCCGGTAATTTTTAGATATCCGGTTTGTGAAATCAGTGAAGGAGATATTGAAAATTTCTCGACCATTTTCCTGTATCCTTCCTATTCCTGGCCGGTATATGCCACAACCACTGTTGATGGGGTTCCGGCATTGCCACCTCAAGTGTGTATGGATTGCAGGGAAACAGGTGGAACCATTGAAAAACCTGACTTTTGGGTTGATAATTGATGAATGTTTGAATGAAGAAATATAAAACATATCGTTTGACTTTAAGGGGTTCGAACCTGCGAAAGGTGATGTCAATCCATAAAATTTTATTTGCCTGTAGCATCCTATCCTTTCTGTTCGTCATGAATTCATGCACCGAAGAGTATTGGCCCGACCTGGGAGAAAAATATGATGAATTATTGGTGGTTGAAGGGATGATCACGAGCGCTCCAGGACCCTATTCCGTAAAACTCTCCCAATCCACCTCTATCAGGTATCCCAGGGAAATACCTCTGACCGGCTACGAAGTAATAATTTCAGACAATGCCGGAAATTCGGAGACCCTGTCTGAAACAGAGGAAGGAACCTATATGACTGCTCCAAATGGAATTCAGGGCAAGGTTGGCCGATTGTACAAACTTACCATTCACGATCCTGGAGGTAACACATACGAGTCAGATTTTGAAGAGATGACTTCCCCTGTCGCAATTGATACCCTTTATACTTTGGTTGAATATCAGGAAAATGAAAACTTCTCATTTGCTATTCCAGGATACCGGTTTTACATCAGCTCAAAACCGGCAGGTGCAGATACTGCTTACCTGCGCTGGCAATTGGATCAAACCTATAAATATGAAGTCGATTTCATGATCTTCTTCTATTATGACGGCGAATTACATGAATTTCCTGAACCCGATTCCCTGCAAATTTGCTGGATCACAAGTCCGGTGTATTCCATCTACACAGCCACCACGGCAGGTCTTTCTTCCCAACAGATAACCGATTATCCGTTACACTATGTTTCATTTGCTTCACGATTAATATCCATCCGGTATAGTTTACTGATCAAACAAATGAACCTTTCAAAAAGTGCATATGATTACTGGATTGCCGTTAATGAGCAAAATACATCGGGCGATCAATTGTTTACAAAACTCCCTTTTCAAATACAGGGAAATATACATAATACAACGGATGAAAATGAGCCGGTGTTGGGATATTTCCAGGTTTGCGGCATTGATATAAAAAGGATTTATTTTAACCGGCCCCAGCCACCCTACGAGATGTATTACCCCATTTGTGAGCTCACACAACCCGATTATGAAGAATATGGTTGGATGTTCAGGACAAATGACTGGCGCGAATGGCCAAAATATGTGACAGTAGATAATAATGGGGCAAGGGCGGTTCCCAATATTTTGTGTATTGATTGCAGAGAAACCGGCGGTACGATTGTTAAACCCGAATTTTGGACCGACGAATGAAAATGGATAAAATGGTAAAAAATATTAAATGTCCTGTTTCGGTTCTCAAATCAGAATTTTCCTTTGCCGGAATAATTCCTGCTTTGTTAATCCTCAATTCTCTTTTAATATTGAGTTCATGCACCGAAGAATATTGGCCCGACCTGGGAGAAAAATACGATGAATTATTGGTGGTGGAAGGCATGGTCACAAACGCACCAGGCCCCTATACCATAAAACTAACCCAATCCACCTCCATCAGGTATCCCAGGGAAATACCCCTGACCGGCTACGGAGTAATAATTTCAGACAATGCCGGAAATTCGGAAACCCTGACTGAAACTGAAGAGGGAACCTATACGACAGCTCCCGGTGGAATTCAGGGAGTGGTCGGCAGGTCGTATAAATTAACCATTCATGGTCTCAACGGCACGACGTATGAATCGGGCTTTGAAAAGTTGACCCCACCTGTTGCAATTGATACGCTTTACCCAGTGGTTGAATTCAGGGAAAATGAAAACTTTTCTTTTGGTATTCCC
>JAFGBL010000227.1 GCA_016933115.1 Bacteroidales bacterium
TGGTTTTTACCGCATGTGCCGTGGTTGATCCGGGCCTGAGGTAACCGAAAATGCCTGTGGCCGATTTATAGCTGTTCTGGGCTTCGAGGTGAGTATTGCCGATGCTGATCACTGCAAAAACCGAATCGTTGTATGTCGGATCATTCAGCAAAACAGATTCATAATTGGAAATGGCATCGTTGTATCTGCCCTGTGCCCTGAGGCAAAGGTTCAGGTAGCTGTTCGCGAAGATTTGCAATCCTTGCGCCTTAGTAAGTTTTGACTTCCTTTCTTATCAATTCAACCTCAAGCAAATAATCCAAACCGGCAAAATTTCATGCAGAACCGATAAACCTTAGTAGCACATTAAATCCAATAACTCCTCAAACCTTATTACCTTATTAATCAATCCTTCCTGACATGTTGCAAATAAGGTCATAAGGTCAAAATTTGAAGAGTTCGGAAATTGCCACTAAGGTGGGTTGAAGATGCTCAGGTCTGAACTATTTAGCCCCGAACGGGTTAATGATTAAATGTGTCTACACAGGATGGCTGGTTTTGGCACGGATTGCAAATCCGCGCCAACGGGAGCCGCGTTTATTTATTTAATCTTTTGACCCTTGTTTCATATTATAATCTGACCCATACCAAACAGGAAGGTGTTTTCAGTTTTTACCATCTGAAATCCAAGTGAACCGAACGTTTTCTTAATACAGACTTAGTTTCTATATTTGCAATTCATAACACCGGTAATATTCTATGATCATTATTGAAAACGTCATGGCGTCAGAGGAAATCAGGGATATTTGTTTTTCCTGCGACCTCAGCAGTTGCAAAGGAAGTTGTTGTGTGGAAGGCGATGCGGGCGCCCCCCTCGAAGAGGAAGAAATAAGCCGGCTCGAAGATTATATTGAAAGCATCTTTCCTTTCATGACAGAGGCGGGAATAAGAGAAGTCAGGCGGTCAGGCGTTTTTGATTACGATATGCACGGCCAACTGGTTACCCCGCTGGTGGATGGCCGGGAGTGTGTGTTTGTTTATTTCAGCGATGGCATTGCCCGCTGTGCCATGGAGGCTGCATACAGGGCCGGAAAAATCCCTTTTGCCAAACCGGTCTCATGCCATCTTTATCCCATCAGAATCATCAAAACAGGGGATACCGACGGTTTAAACTACCACCGCTGGTATATCTGCGAAGCCGCCCGGAAAAAAGGCAAAGAAGAGGGTACCCGGCTATACATGTTTTTAAAGGAAGCTCTCATCCGGAAATACGGAGAAATATGGTATGAAAAACTGTTGAAGGCAGTGGAATAAGCTTTGACGGAATTTGACATTATAAATTTCTTTGAAATGATTTCGTTTGCTAACGTGGACAGTGGGTTTAATTTGACCTTATTGCTTAATTTGAGGACTCTTTGCAAGGCCGATTTTAGAACTGTTACCAATGATTACGGGCGCAATTCTGGTTGTTTTTAACCAGAATCTGCAGGCCATGTTTATTTGATTTGAATTCGATTGATAGTGTGTGGTAAACGGGTTAATAATTCATAATTGACCAGATTACTTAACTCACTAAAAGATGCAACAGATAATTCGTTTTTCCCTTGTTTGCCAATCATAACCACTTCGTCTCCTATGTCTGCATTGGGTAGTTTTGTAATATCGCAAATGATCATATTCATATTCACCATCCCAATGACAGAAACCCGTTGATTATTGATCAGGACTTTACCCTGATTACTAAGCGACCTGCTGTAACCATCATAATATCCTATGGGTATAATGGCAATTTTCATGTCTTTATTTGCCTGGAAAAAATTACCATAACCAATAAATTCACCTTGTTTAACTGTTTTCACATCCATTGTTTTACTTTTCCAGCGCAGTATTCTTCTCAATGGATCTTGTTTATTAGATTTATCGTGAATATAGTGAATAAAGGTTTCCTGGCTTGGCCAAAAGCCATATTGCAGGATTCCTATTCTAACCATATCAAGCCTTGTTTCGGGGTAAGTTATTGCAGCAGCAGAACTTGCTGCATGAAGTATATCCGGAACAATACCTTCACTGCCCAAATAAGCAACAAGTTCTTTGAAAAGTGCAAACTGGTTTTGAACCCTCACATGGTTTGAAATGCTTTCTGCACCGGCAAAATGGGTACATATACCCCGGATGTGGAAGTTTTCTTTGTTCTGTTTTAGTACTGATATTGCTTTTTGCAAATCATATTGGTTTAATCCGGTACGGTTCATTCCGGTTTCAAGGTCAATATGAACAATGGCTTTCTTATTGGTTTCGATTGAAGCATTGACCAATTTAGCAGCCCTTTGTGAATCTGAAATATAACATTCAATTTCATTTTCAACCACCCAATTCAGATCTTCGTCAGGGATGTAACCGAAGATTATTATGGTTTGATTTCCTTTCAGTGCATTTTTTACACGTACTGCCTCATAGGAACTGAACACAGCAAAACTTGTTACCTGACATGACTCTAAAATCGGGACAATTTTTTCAATTCCATGGCCATAAGCATTTCCTTTCACCACTGAAGAAAATATAACACCATCTCCAATGAGGGATTGAATAAACCGGAGGTTATGCATGAGAGCCGACTTACTGAGTTGTATAGTTGAAGTACTGTGCATTTATCTGAGCATTATTTGATAAATATTGTAAAACATTTTGACCCCGGCCTCAATCAATTCATCAGGGAAGTCATAGTCAGGATTGTGAAGGGCGGGTTGATCCATTCCTGCACCCAGTCCAAATAAAGCGCCCGGATATTTCTCTAAAAAATGGCCAAAATCTTCCGACCATCTGAAAGGGAACAAAAGTTTTTCAGATAATAATCCAGATTGATCAGCCGCTTTCAACAGGATACTATTACATATAATATTATTTTGCGTATTGGGAAACTCTTCCACCCATTCATGTTCCATATAAAATTCATTGAAAGGGGCAACTTTTTGAATCGAATTCTGAGCGCTTTCGATGACATATTTCTTTACATCTTCAAAATCCTTTTTTTGGGTAGCTCTTATGGTAAACATTAATTCTGCATATCCCGGATTCGTGCCAAAGGCCTGTTCACCCAATCGACAATAAATGGGCGTAATTATTTTAATTTTTTCAGGATTAATACCCGGTAAAGCGTACTTTTCTACCTTTCTTAATATGTTAGCCATAGCAAAGACCGGATTTTGGCCTTTCTCCGGTTCAGAAGCATGGGAAGTTTTCCCTTTTAACCGGATAATCAATCCGATGGACGCCGATGAAAAAACGTCATCTTTAATCAGTATGGAATTTTTTGGATAACCAGGAATATTATGCATTGCGAATATGTAGTCAGGTTTTATTTTTTCAAATCTGGGATCCTGTAATACACGCTTGGCCCCCTGTCCGTTTTCTTCAGATGGCTGGAACAATAGTAAAATTCGGCCTTTTTTCGGTGGATTATTACGTATCACTTCTGCAAGCCCCGACATTATTGCCATATGGCCATCATGTCCGCATTTATGGGAGACTCCGTATGTTGAAGACCGGTAATCAAAATGATTCGCTTCATGAATGGGTAAAGCATCCAGTTCACAACGAAACATAACCGCAGGCCCGCGTTCTTTTCCGTTGAAAATAAATGCAATACCATGTCCTCCCAGATTTTCAACAACCTTGTCCGGTTTATATTGCGAAATGTATTTTCTGATCAGCAAAGCCGTTTGTTTTTCCTGATCAGACAATTCAGGATTTTTATGGAGCTCCTTCCTTAAGTCTATGAGATGGGATAATTGCAGATTCATGTTATAATTGTCAACAGGAAATCAACCAATTCCTTATTTTCAAGTGTGATAACTGTACTTATTGAATTATATACTTTTATTTTCATTTTTTATTATTTCTTTATTTAATATTAAAATCTTATTGAGCAAAAATACCCAGAATTAAAGTGGTTATCTGAGACAACCTGACCGTGTTTATTTTTTGATTTATCGATTTATTTAATTTCATATAAATATCTGTCAAAACATTACCTTTTGATAATCTCCAAACCTTTGGGACCAAAGCGACCGCGGCAATCCAGGCACCAGGTAAGCCTGTAAACAAAAGCCATGAGCCGGAAATCCCGATAACGAATCCAACATAA
>JAFGBL010000228.1 GCA_016933115.1 Bacteroidales bacterium
ATAATTGTATAAATAATATAAATAATAGTTGAAGTAATTTTACATACAGAACATCTAATTCAAATATAATATGGAAAATAATGAAAGCAAATGCCCGGTAACAGGTGCCGGAGCAAAACACAGTTCCGGTGGGGGGACAACAAATCGCGACTGGTGGCCCAAACAGCTGAATTTGAATATCCTCCGGCAACATTCTTCTCTATCCGATCCAATGGGGGAGGATTTTGATTATGCAAAAGAATTTAATAGCCTCGACTATTATGCTTTAAAAAAGGACCTGTCAGAATTGATGACCGATTCAAAGGATTGGTGGCCAGCCGATTTTGGCCATTACGGGCCTTTATTTATCCGTATGGCATGGCACAGTGCCGGTACTTACCGTACAGGCGATGGCCGTGGCGGAGGAGGCAGGGGGCAGCAACGCTTTGCCCCGCTAAACAGCTGGCCCGACAATGTAAGCCTCGATAAGGCACGACGCTTGTTATGGCCAATTAAACAAAAGTATGGCAAAAAAATCTCCTGGGCCGACCTGATGATTCTTACCGGCAACGTTGCCCTCGAAACCATGGGCTTTAAAACTTTTGGTTTTGCCGGTGGACGTAAGGATGTCTGGGAACCGGATCAGGACGTGTACTGGGGTGCTGAAAAAACCTGGCTTGGAGGTGAAAATCGTTATTCCGGCGAACGTGACCTGGAGAATCCACTTGCTGCTGTGCAGATGGGTTTGATTTATGTAAATCCGGAAGGGCCGGATGGAAACCCTGACCCGCTGCTGGCTGCAAAAGATATCCGTGAAACTTTTGCACGAATGGCTATGAACGATGAAGAAACAGTTGCTTTGATTGCTGGAGGGCACACCTTTGGCAAAACTCATGGGGCCGGTCCGGCAGACCATGTGGGGCCGGATCCGGAAGAAGCTTCACTCGAAGAACAGGGTCTGGGTTGGAAAAGCAGCTTTGGATCAGGAAAAGGTGGTGACACCATAACCAGCGGACTTGAAGTTACCTGGACTAAAACGCCCATAAAATGGAGTAACAACTTCTTTGAAAACCTGTTTGATTACGAATGGGAGTTGACAAAAAGCCCAGCAGGTGCTTATCAGTGGAAGCCCAGGGGGCAGGCAGGTGCAGGCAGTGTGCCTCATGCCCACGATCCGGAAAAACGGATTGCCCCGGCCATGCTTACAACCGACCTTTCATTACGATTTGATCCGGTTTATGAAAAAATATCACGACGTTTTTACGAAAACCCGGATGAATTTGCCGATGCCTTTGCACGTGCATGGTTTAAACTGACTCACCGTGATATGGGTCCCCGATCACGTTACCTCGGCCCGGAAGTACCTGCAGAAGATCTGATCTGGCAGGATCCGGTTCCGGCAGTGGATTCTGAACTGATAAATGAGCACGATGCTGAGACATTAAAAAATAAAATGCTCGAATCCGGATTATCTGTTTCAGAATTGGTTTCAACTGCCTGGGCTTCAGCATCCACGTTCCGTGGTTCCGACAAACGGGGCGGTGCAAACGGTGCCCGGATCAGGCTGGCTCCCCAAAAAGACTGGGAAGCCAATAATCCGGCTCAACTGGCTAAAGTGCTGGGTAAACTGGAAAGCATTCAAAACGATTTTATCA
Organism: Bacteroidales bacterium; assembly: GCA_016933115.1. GTDB lineage: Bacteria > Bacteroidota > Bacteroidia > Bacteroidales > JAADJA01 > JAADJA01. The sequence goes on from JAFGBL010000228.1 coordinate 1,635, forward strand.
ACAGTGGTAAAAAAGTATCTCTTGCCGACCTGATTGTTCTGGGAGGAAATGCAGGAGTTGAACAGGCTGCAAAAAATGCCGGTTACGATGTAAAAGTCCCGTTTGCTCCCGGAAGGACAGATGCTTCGCAGGAACAGACAGATGTGGATTCATTTGCAGTACTTGAACCGTTTGCCGATGGTTTCCGGAATTATTTAAAAGGAAAATATACCGTTCCCGGAGAGGAGTTGCTGATTGATAAAGCTCAATTGCTGACACTTAGTGCACCGGAAATGACTGTGCTTGTTGGTGGTATGCGTGTGCTGAATACCAATTCAGGCCAATCTCAAAATGGAGAGTTTACAGATAAATCAGGAGTATTAACAAACGATTTTTTTGTTAATCTGCTTGACATGGGTACTGTGTGGGAACCGACTTCAGAAACCAGGGATGTTTTTAACGGCCGCGACCGTAATACCGGAAAAATCAAATGGACAGGAACCAGGGTGGACCTTGTTTTTGGTTCCAACTCCGAACTTCGTGCACTGGCTGAAGTTTACGGATGCCTGGACTCTCAGGAGAAATTTATAAAGGATTTTGTTAAAGCATGGACTAAGGTCATGAACCTAGATCGGTTTGACCTGACCTGAAAATATCAGGTTTAGTAATTGAGAAAAGGTAATTACAACTGATTTTAAAAGGTGGTCTTTTGCAGGCTGCCTTTTTTAATTGTATAATTTTCTTTATCCGGGAAACTCAGACATAAAAAGCTCAGTGCGTTGAAATTTGTAAGCTGAACGCCTGCCTGAAATTAATGGGCATTTATCCCGATAGTAAAACGTATCGGGATAAATGCGTTAATGACCCGATGCTTGCATCGTCATAGAAAATCTTTTTAGTGATCCTTAAAATTCCATTTGGAATTGTCCGTATTAAAATCAAATTTTGCCAGTGTCGGTGTGCTGTCGCCAATAGAATACAACACGTACTCTTCATCTGTACCTGGAACCTCTTTTGGCATAATACGGTAGGTTCCGTCCGTAAGCTGATCAATTCTCCATAATTGTTCAGGAGTACCACTATATTTAGGAACTGTAATTACCTCTTTTTCTGCTGTTGCTGCCAATGCCCTGTCTGTGCCTGCTATTACAATTTTATAATATGGTCCGCCTGGATATCCTCCTGCATCAGGAACTGCAGTAATTGTCCATTTCTGATGCGGGCGGAACATGTAATCCCCAATTCTTACACCAGTGTTTCCGGTTGGCCAGGTATCAATTACATCGTTTAAGGTTTGTGACGGAACAGGTACTATAGGTTCGTTGGGATCACGTCTGAATCCCCGCATTCCTCCCGCCATTCTTACAAAATCGACTACCAGTTCCAGGGCATATCCTCTTCTTTCTGATTCAATTTCATAGGTTCCTTCTTTAAAATTATCACCTGCAACCGGCCAGTCATTTTTCCATAGCAACGGACGGATGCCCAATACACTGCGTCCACCCTGATCCAGGTCTGCTTCATAATGGCACGACATTTTTTCAACTCCATCGTTAAGAACCAAACGTCCGAAGTGTCCCGGTCCGGTAACCCTTCCACCGGCAGCAAGGACCATTTTGCCACCACCTTTTAACATTTCTCTACCCATATTATCAAGGTAAGGTCCTGTAACTTTCCTGGAACGCCCGACAACTATATTGTATGTTGAGTTTGCGCCATCGCAGCATGTTCCGTGTGTGCCCAGAAGATAATACCATCCGTTACGATACATCAATGCTGTGGCTTCACAATCAATGGCTATATCTATTGCTTCATTGCGTTCCACGCGTTTCCCTGTTTCGGGATCAAGTTCAATAAGGCGTATGAACCCGAAAAAGGTTCCGTATGAACACCATAATCGTCCGTCGGTTGGATCCAGAAGAAGCCCGGGATCGATTGCATCATTATCTTCCATATTAACCGATTCAGCAACAACAATGGGTTCTGAATACTCAAAATCAGGAGAGTTTGGATCAAGTGTTTTATTCCACATGGTATTTATTTTACCATTATGTCCGCCTCCCAGTCCACCGCCGGTAGAGCCATAGACTATCAGGTAGCGATCACCAATTTTTAGCGCATCCGGAGCTGCTCCTCCACCGGGCCTTACTGCACCGCCGTTCCACGTCCAGCCATCTTCGGATATTAATCCGCCCCTGCCTGTGCCAAATGTATAATACTTTCCTTCGCATTCCATAATAGTGGATGGGTCGTGTATAAACGGATTCCCGACCTGGGCTAATGCTGTTCCGGTTAACATTATTGATAAAAGGGCTGCTGTGCCCAATATTTTTATTTTTTCTTTCATCTGTTCAAATTTTATTCATTGAGTTCTATACCAGATCTCACAATTTATTTATTCAGTTGTAATAGTAAGATTTTTAATCGGTTCACCACTTTCATCGATAAAGCGAACGCAGAAATCACTCATCCCCGGGCCATTAATAACTGCTCCCCTGATGATATTTTTCCCTTTTTTAAGTGTAAGACGTTTTGAAATAACATCATCCATAACCATTCTTCTGTCTCCTGAAAGTATAGCTGCCTCTTCTCCGTTTAACCACCACATTGATGCTGAATTTGATCCAATCGCCATTCTTACATCTTTTATCTCTTCCGGACTGTTAACTACAGTTACCGCCCAGAAAATTACACCGTAATGAATTTTTTTCTGCTCAAAAGCGAAACGAAACAGTTTAACATTGAACAATTTACTATCCAATGCCTGCCATTCCAGTTCCTGCTCTCCAACGGTTACTTTATCACCATCTTCAGGGAGAACTGTAAATTGATTTGGAAAATACTCGGTAGCAAATGCTTCTCTGATGTAACTGTCTGTGAAAACAGTATTACTACGGTTTGGTTTGTTAATTGGATCCAAGAGTAACCAACGTTGAATAAATCCTTGTTCATCGGGTGTCATTTTTTTTGTTGTGGACGGCGAGAAGTAATCTTCAAGACTTCGATCTGAATCGATATTGGACAAATAGTCCATCTGACGTCCTGGTCTGTCTTGTGCTTGTAATCCTAATCCCAGTAAAATTACAAAGCCCAACGCAAGCGATAATGTTTTAAGTTTAATGTTCATAGTAGATATTTATACTGATTTAAGTTAGCTGTTCATTAAAATGAATACTTTTTTGTAAAACTACAAAAAAAGAATTTTTGCTTTGTACTGAATGCCTAATTAATAATGCGACTAAACAAGGATGGAGAAATTAGTACAGTTAAATAGAATATTTGGTTTGTTTTTGGTAATGTTGTATAGAAAGAGATTTGCATAATTGGATGTATATTTTAGATTGAACAATGATTCACGTTCAAAGACCTGTAAAAATTATTATCGGTTATTTCAACTCAAGGCCAAGTTGATTCATCAGGGTTAAATTATCTTCAATAGCATGTATAGTTTCTATCTTGTTATTTCTAATCCTATAAATTTGAATTCCTTTATACTCTATTTTTTTATTGGTTGGAGGAATATTTTGAAATTGATTCTTATGAACAGCAGAAAATAAAAACTGAACAGCAACATAGTCACCAGATGCAAATATATTTTCAATATGATGTGAATAATCGGGAAAAGCATAATGTAACATTTTAAAAAGGGGGATCCCTTCATCAAAACTGATAGGTTTGTCAGAACTTCCGATAAATACCTTAAAATCCTCTGAGTTATTTTTGCGCATAGATCCATAATCCTCTATATCAAGGAAATGAATGGTTTGTTTAACCAGCTCAATATTTTGAGCTTCAATAACCTCTTTTTGCTGATATTTATTAAGCTCATCCATTGTTTGTTTATTATTACAGGAAATCATACCAGTTAGGACAAAAATTAATAAAATTATAAAAACATTAATTGATTTCATTTCTTATCATTCTATATAAACTCTATTGAATTATCGGAATTTTATTAAAAAGTTGAATAAATGCACTGTTTCTTCCATATAACTCACTTTTGTTTTAACAAATATAATACAATATGTTTATGTAATTGACTGTTTTTCATTGTTTTGTAATAGATATGCTAAAAGAAAAGGTAGACCATGGAAAACTGATTTCAATCTTCTGGTTTTTAAATGGTATTTATTGGATTACGTAATTGAACTGGACGGATGGTTGCGAAACCTGCTCTGATATTGTATATGGCACCACTGGAAGAAACCTGTGCGGAAAATGAAAAAACCTGATTATCCCCCCAGGACAAGCCTATCAACGTAGCTATGCACGTAACGGAGGATGGATAGTGGTTCAAAGCCCGATCCTTGGTACTACAATTACAATTGAACGGTTGAAACAACGAGGTTACATCCCGATGTTGGAACTCTACAATCAAATTAAACCTGTGAAATGGGACGGGGAACTGTCCCTTGGATTTCTGAGTGCTTTACGAACCGCCTTATACGAGGCCCGTACGTACGGTGGTGTGAGAGGTGGATCCCGCTTTTTTTATCCGGGACCGTCAATTCGATTGTGCCGTCGTACATTATTTTCACTTAAAGTTATTATTTTTCATTTTGTTGGATTTCCTTAAGCCTGATTCTCGCACTTGGATCAAGAGAAAAATATTTCTCAAAAGTCTCACATACATAATTATTACAAAACGCGCAACTATCAATATTCTTTTCACTTGCACATTTCCATATTTTACAATTTAAGCAACCTGAAAAAAATCTTCCCATATTGGCTCGACATCCGTCACAATCTGTAATATCCTCAGGTTGAAAGTTCATTCCATATAACTTGGAGCACTACTAGGCTATTGATTTTCTTATAGACTGTTGTTGAGACATATCCTTCTCAAGTGTTGCTAAATGAATAGGGCAAGTATCACATCGTAATCCACAATATGCAATCAATGTTTCCATCTGTTACATTTAATAAATACCTGAAAATAAAAATCTTTACAAATTAAATATGTTGTATTTTACTTGAAATTTAATTCTTCCTTTAATTGCTCAAAAAGGTTAAAAACAATAGGGCAAATTCCATAATTATCTATCATTCCAAGAGTACGTGTTATGAATTCAGTTTTTTGAGTATGAGGATATGATTTACAATCTTCAGGCCTATTTGTATAAATTGAACATAACTTATCATTTAGGTATTTGCAAGGTGTGTCTTTTAAATATTTAATCTGCTCAAAATTATCAATCTCGACAAATCCAGACACAAAATCATGTTGTGTCAAATTATCAATTTTTGATAACGTATCAATTTCCAAATTAGTAACACATGGTCTCAATGATTTGCAACAGTTGCCACAATCTTTACAATTAATCTGAGACCTAATCTCTTTATCTAATCGGTGAACAATCTTATCAATTCGTTTGAAATCGTGTCCTTTAAGGAAAGTCCTGAAATCAAAGTTCTCCTTTTCCTTTTGTTCTCCAAGAAGAGCAATTTTTTCTATGTCTATCTCAGGTTGTTTCATTTTAATAGTAAGTTTTCATGGCATCCGGCACAATGGTGGTGATATAAAGTCGTGGTGGTCAGACGAGAGTCTGGCCAGTCCGACCTAAACTGAGGCAGGCACGAGATTCGACTTGTCGCCCCGAAGCTTCGGGGCGTACGAACCCAGCCATGCCTTAGAATAGTGTTACCGCCAGTATTTTTTATTTAATTTCATATATATCTTCAATATTTTTCCACATTATTCTCTCGGCAATTTCTATTGCATCCCTTTCTGTAATCCACTTGTCCTTCACCAATTCTGAAAGTGCAATTGAAATTCCTTTTCTTGCGATTTTAGCATGTCCAATTAAATTCTCCACATACAAATCGTCTCCACCAAAAACCATGAGTTTGTTAATAGGAGAAGTCATTATAAATTTTTTCAAAAAGTCAATTGAGGCAATTGGATTTATTGTCCATGACCAGCACATATCAATAATTGCATTTGAATAATGCTTTGCTAAAGCTATCATTGGCTCATAATAAGGGTATGAAATGTGGAAAAATATAAATTTTGTGTCAGGACTTAGCCGACACAGGTTCGCACAATCTATCGGGTTGAACATTACATTTTCAAGGTTCATAAAATTATTCATTGCCTGAAATCCGGTATGAAATTTTATAGGTAAGTTGCTTTTATTAGCCAAACC
>JAFGBL010000229.1 GCA_016933115.1 Bacteroidales bacterium
ATTAAATTCAATGAAGAATTTAACATAGACGATGAAGATATTGCAGAAAGATTAGCTCAGGGATTAATTTATATAGAAGAAAATCTTGGAGATCAACTTAGGGAAATAATAAGAGGCATGAATACAAATACAAATCCTGAAATGTATAAAAACCAGTTGAACCAAATACTGTTTGGCCCTCCCGGAACAGGGAAAACGTATAACACCATTAACAAAGCCCTGGAAATTATTAAGGGGAAAGAGTTTGTTAAAGCCAACGAAGAAAACCGGGATATTCTTGTCTCAGAATTCAACAGTCTGAAGGATGCCGGGCAGATTGAATTTATTACGTTTCATCAGTCTTTCAGTTACGAGGATTTTGTGGAGGGGATCAAACCTGTTCTGGACTCTGGTCCGGAACTAAATTATGAAATTAAAGACGGGATATTTAAGCAAATGTGTGTGAATGCACTTTTTAATATTTTCGAAAAAAATGACGTGCAGTCCTTAACAAAATCCGAATACTTTGAAGACCTCTATGACCAGTTTTGCAATTACATTGAAGAACAAATTGAAGATTCAGGCTTTATAGAATTTGAAACCCTGATAAAAAAGTGGCCACTTCGAATAGCAGGAATTGATGAAAATAAAAACATCATAATGGAACATTTGAAAATTTCAGGTTCGGATGAATGGGAAAGATCCCTCAAAACACCAAAGAATTTAAAAATTCTCTTTGATAACTACGAAAACGTAAATGATATCAAACGAATTAAAGATATTGAGAATTTAGGCATTCACTCATGGAAATCGGGACATGTCGCATTATTTAAAAGACTTAAAGATTTTGAACAAACGATATATGAAAGGGGAACCAGCCGAAAAGAACTTTCCTATGTGCAGAAAAAGGAGTTGATCAAGAAATTGAAAAAAATTGAAAAAGCAGGTGATCCTTTTGTGTTGATCATCGATGAAATCAACCGCGGAAACATCTCCCAGATTTTTGGCGAATTAATCACCCTGATGGAGGAAGATAAGCGGCTTGGGAATTCTGAACGACTCACGGTAACATTACCATACAGCAAAGAAACCGGGTTTGGTGTACCTCCGAATCTCTATATCATTGGTACCATGAACACGGCAGACCGCAGCATTGAAGCCCTGGATACAGCGTTAAGAAGACGTTTTAGCTTTGAGGAATTACCACCTGCCCCAGCCCTTATCTTCGGGAAGGGCAGTAGCCTGGCTCCTGACGGAATGATTGATGATGTAGACGTGTTTAAACTGTTGCAAACCATGAACGACCGCATCGAGAAACTGATTGATAAAGATCACAAGATTGGTCACTCCTACTTCATGAAAATTGAAAAAACCAAAGAAGGGCTGAAACAGGTTTTTTACGATAAGATTATTCCACTGCTGGAAGAATACTTCTTTGGTGACTTCGGTAAAATAGGTCTTGTTTTGGGCAGCAGTTTTGTGGAAAAAGTAAATAACACGAATGGATTTGAATTTGCAGATTTTCCTGAATACGGCGATTTGAGAACGGATTTAACTCAGCGGGATATTTACCGCATAAAACCAGCAGAAGCCTGGGATTTTGTTTCCATCTATACCAAAAAACAGGAGCAGTAAAAATGGGCAGACTGATTCAGGTATTTGAACACGAACGGTTAACCCTGCATCCCGATGCCTGGGGAAGAGAACTGTCTAAGCCCGAATTGGAAAAACTGTATGATTTTAATGATAAAAACAACAACATTTATTTCACCGGAATCAGGGATGGCATAAAGTTTAACAGCTATGTGGGTGTCATTCAAATTGGCAACCTGACACTGGAAATCCTGCCTAAAGCAGACAGAAGAAAAGAAATTACCAAAGAGGAATTTGAACATTCATCACACAAGTGGCGTAACGTTCTGCTCAAAATGCTGGCTGTTTGTCATCAAATTCGTATTGATGCCGTTTCTGAGGCCAGCCTCCACCGCAGGTACAATTCTATTCTCGATCTCTATTTTGAAATTTTCATCGATGAAGTGGAGAAACTTCTTCGTAAAGGTTTGATAAAACAATACCGCATAAATGAAGGGAATGTGAGTGCATTAAAAGGCCGGTTGAATTTTGGGCAAAATATCGAAAAAAACCTGATTCACCGGGAGCGGTTTTATACACACCACCAGGTTTACAATCATGACCATTTAATCAACCAAATCCTCGGATATGCTCTGGTTATTCTGAACCGGGTTACTTCAAATGTTAATCTGAAAGACCGTCTGTCAAGGGTGAATCTCGATATGCCGGAGTTATCGCATGTGGTGATTCAAAAAAATCATTTCAGTAAAATACCTGAAAACAGGAAAACGGTGATGTACCTGGAGGCACTGAAAATTGCCCGGATGATTATCCTGAATTATTCGCCGGATATAAAAACCGGACATGATAATATGCTTGCCCTGTTGTTCGATATGAATCAGCTTTGGGAAGAATACATTTTCAGAATGCTGGTAAGGGCAAAACCGGAAAATTGCAAGGTAAATTTTCAAAACTCCCAGGTGTTCTGGAAAACGCAGGCATATAGCAAAACAATTCGCCCCGACCTGGTAATTAGTACAACCTCTAATGGAAAAATCGAAAATATCATTATCGACACCAAGTGGAAAGTTATTGACTACCAAAATCCTGCCGATGATGACCTGAAACAAATGTTTGC
>JAFGBL010000230.1 GCA_016933115.1 Bacteroidales bacterium
GTAATTTATTGCTTTAAAATTAATATTTAATTACCAAGAAACTCTAGTTTAAAATTGTCCGGTTTTTTGGGAGGAGGTCAAAACTATCTGTTAATCCTGGAGCGTGGAAAAAGAGGTTATATCCTTGAAATATTTGCAGTTTTAAAAAATGCATACAAAAAAATTAAAGAAACAAATAAAATTATAATTAAAATCCCGCTTTGTGACTACGAAGAATTGGATAATCAAATTCAATATTTGGTACGTTATAATATTGAAGAGGGCTCATTCTATGAAGGACCATGCAAATTTTGTTCATCCGATGGATTTGATTCATTCTATATTATTGACATTAGAAATAAAAAATTTTCATCAATAAACTTCATCAAAGAAAGAAATAAAAACTCACCGTTACTTATAGAAAAAACTGTTCCCCAAAAACAAAAACTTAGAAAATTAAAATTTGACAATATTGGAGGCACAGGGAAAATAATTTGTAATGATTGTGCTCAACAACAAGAAATTGTTGGTTTTCTGCTTGGATTTGGTGAAGAAAAATGGTCTAGCACTGGTTACCAGTGTCAAAAATGTGGTAAGTTTCAACACCTTATCAATGATATGAAAAATTCACAAAATAAAAAATGTGAATGCGGAGGTACTTTAAGCAGGGATAAGTTTTTATTCTGCCCCGGGTGCAAATCCAACAATATTGTATACAATATGCGTTTTATGACTTAAAAATTATGAAGCTGCTTAAAAACATAATTCAATAGAGTCTAGATATTCATTAAATAAGGGAGCTTATTTTTCCGATTGATGATTAAAAATAAAATTTCTGCGTATACTGTATACCTGTTGCTTCTCGCAACATTAATGGCTTGTTGCCCGGGAGTAAATGCCCAAGAAGAAACCGATTGCCCTGACTATAAAAGCAACCGCACGGATAAAATTTTCGATAAAGCCGTCAAGGCTTTTAATCAATACAACTTCTCGGAGAGCATCGGCTACCTGAACGACCTGATCGATATTGAACCGGAATATGTTGGTGCCTGGTTTTTGCTGGGATTGATCTACATCCGTGAAGGAAGAATGAACCTGGAGGCTGCAAAAGAAAACCTTGAACAGGTGATCAAACTCTGCCCGGACTTTGATATTTATGCCTATTATCAATAGCTGGCAATAGCTGGCGCGAGCTTGAAGCTCGTGCCTCCAAATTCTATTATCGTTGATAAAAATATCCTATCTTTGACTTGATGAGCCGCAAGTACAAAATGCACGACCCGGAAGGAATGTATTTCATATCCTTTGCCACCATTAACTGGATCGATGTATTTGTCAGGGAAGAATATTTTGGAGTCATTACTGACAGCCTTAATTACTGCATAGAGAATAAAGGGCTTATTGTTTACGGTTATTGTATTATGCCAAGCCATATCCATCTCATATTCAGGGATTCGAATAATGACCCTTCCAAACTTCTTAAGGAGCTAAAAGCATTCACTTCGAAAGAAATGAAAAAAGAGATTGATTCGAACCCGCATGAAAGTAGAAAAGATTGGATACTTCAAATGATGAAAGAGGCAGGATCAAAAAAAAGTAATGTAAAGAGCCATCAATTCTGGCAGCAACACAACAAGCCTATTGAATTATGGAGTAATCATGTAATTGATCAGAAATTAGATTACATTCATAACAATCCGGTTGAAGCCGGTTTTGTGGATGATCCTGTGCATTGGAAGTATAGCAGTGCCAGGGATTATGCAGGGATTAAAAGTTACGTGAATATTGTTTTGATTGAATAATTAATTTGGCACGAGCTGCAAGCTCGCGCCAGCAAATGTAAATTTGAACTGTCTTTATAAACCATTATTTTTGTTTGGTAAATTCATAATGTAAGAAATCCTGGTCCGATTTATTAAACATAAAGTTTTTGGTTATACCGCTTTCCTGTTGCTTTTCGCAACACTAATGGTTTATTGTCCGGTAGTCACAGCCCAAAATAATTCAGATTGTCCGGACTATAAAAGCAACCGAGTCGATAAAATTTACAGTAAAGCGATCAGGGCCTATAACCAGGGAAGCATTACCGAAAGCATCGGCTACCTGAATGATGTGATCGATATTGAGCCTGAATATGTCGACGCCTGGTTTGTGCTTGGATTGATCTACATCAAGGAAGGCAGGATGAATCTGGATGCTGCCAGGGAAAATTTTAAAAAGGTGATCGGACTTTGCCCCGACTTTGATATTTATGCCTATTATCACCTTGCAAGGATCGCCTACGGGGAAAAGGATTACCAGGCTTCGTTCGATTATATCAACAAATTTCTGGAAAATGTCGACAAGATCAAATCCGATGCCGATTACCGCGAGGCGATCGGCATTCAGGATTATTCCAAATTCTATATGAATATCCTATCCAACCCTGTCCCTTTCGACCCCCATCCGGTGGAAGGCATCTCCACCCAATCAGATGAGTACCTACCGATCATTTCGCCCGACAACGACATGGCCCTTTTCACAAGGAAGGTCAAAATACCGGCAAGGAAGGACGATATCACCCCGCGGGTCGAATACAAGGAGCGTTTTATGTACAGTTACAGGAACTTCGGAAAGTTCAATTCAGGTGAGCTGATGCCGCCACCGTTCAACCGGTACGACAACGAAGGCGGGGCTTCCCTCACCATCGACAACAAACGGCTGATTTACACACTTTGCCGGTACACCGAGGACATGCGTTATTACAACTGCGACATCTGCACTTCGGAACGGATCAATGGGAGCTGGTCGGAAATTACCGGCATCAGCACCAACGTGAACCGGGAAGACACCTGGGAGTCGCAACCTTCCATCACCTCCGACGGCAAGACCCTCTATTTTGTAAGCGACCGGGATGGCGGATTTGGTGGGTACGACATCTATTTCAGTAAAAAAAATGAAGACGGGGAATGGTCGCAGGCACAAAATATCGGTTCGAAGATCAATACGGCCGGGAATGAGAAGTCTCCATTTATCCACACCGACAGCCAGACACTGTATTTTTCATCCGATGGTTTGATGGGGATGGGCGGATATGATATTTTTTTCACCAAACTCGATTCGAACGGAGTTTGGAGTGATCCCAAAAATATCGGCTATCCCATCAACTCTTATGAGGACGACCTGGGATTTTTTGTGAGTACCGACGGCAGGCTTGGATACTTTGCTTCGAATAAATTCGACGGTTATGGCGGTTGGGACCTTTACAGTTTCAATCTTTATGAAGGGGCCCGCCCCGAGAAGGTGCTGTTCGTCAAAGGCAAGCTGCTTGATGTGGAAAATACAGGCTTTAAAAATACCCGTATCGAACTTAAAAATATTGCATCCAAAAAGGTGACTGACATCGTAGTAGACTCGGTGACCGGCGAATATGTGGCTGCCGTCCCTTTCAGGAACGATTACATCCTGACTGTAAAAAAGAAAGGCTATGTTTCCGAATCCAAATACATTTCCCGCATTGATCCGCGGTTTGAAACGCCTGCCGACCTATTGGTCGATATACGGCCCATTGAAGTGGGGATGTCGTACCGGCTGAATGACATTTATTTCGATTTCAACTCTATCGAACTGAAGCCCGAATCAAAGATCGTTATTGAAGAGTTTTATCACTTTCTCATCGAAAATCCAACCCTGAAAGTCTCCATCCAGGGGCATACCGACAACATCGGCATTGAGGAAGACAACCAGATCCTTTCTGAAAACCGCGCCAAAGCTGTCCTGGATTATCTAACTAAACTGGGAATTCCGATCGACCGGCTCGATTATAAAGGTTTCGGTGAATCGGTACCGGTTGAATCCAATGTCTCGGAAGACGGAAGGGCCCGTAACCGGAGGACGGAATTTGTAATTGTTGAAAAATAGAGGCTGAATACGCTCAAATAATTTCTGAATAAAGTTTTTTCAAGATCTTTTTACTCCTGTTCCCAACCGCTTCAGATGATTTGGGCAATTCATTTTCAAGGCTGGAAATGAGTTCGGGTTTAATATCGGGATAGGATTGTGATACCCTGTATAAAATATCCATTGAATAAACTTTCAGGGCAATTTTCTCCTGTGGGTCATTGAGCCATTGAAAGCAGGTATCGACCAATATTCCCAGCGTATTTTCTTCAAGTTCAAATGATCTTTCCGAAAGGGTTTTGGCAATACCCCTTTTCAGCCCGTCATTTTTGAAACCGGGTAGTCTTTTGACAATGTCGTTGATGTAAGGTTGCATCAATTCGGGATGATTCAAGGCAGCCAGGTTGACCACCCTTGCAGCCCGCATCGCAAATTGGCCATTATCCTCCATAGCAAAGTCGAGGACTTTTTTAAATGTTTCCGGATTATCGCCCACCAAACATACAGCGATGTCAGCAGTTTTGCGGGAGCTATCGAAAAGAAGGTCTTTGAGATCCAAAATAATATGCACAATTAAAAATTTTCATTCGATTCGTCAGCCTCCAAACTCCATCAGGTAGGCTTTGATGAAATCATCCAGGTCGCCGTCCATCACGGCTTGCACATTGCCGGTTTCAACACCGGTCCTCAGGTCTTTCACCATTTTATAGGGGTGCATCACATAACTCCGGATCTGGCTCCCCCACTCTATTTTCTTTTTGTTTCCCTCAATCTCGGCCTGTGCTTCCTGTTTTTTACGTAGTTCAATTTCATAAAGTTGTGAACGGAGCATCTGCAGGGCCTTATCCCGGTTCTGCCCTTGCGATCGGGTTTCCTGGCATTCAACGATAATACCGGAAGGCTGGTGGCGCAACCGTACTGCCGTCTCCACCTTGTTGACATTTTGCCCGCCTGGTCCGCTCGATCTGAATGTATCCCAGGTAATATCCGATGTATTGATCTCGATCTCAATATTATCATCCACAACCGGGTAAACATATACCGAAGCAAAAGAGGTGTGCCTTTTGTTAGCCGCATCGAATGGAGAGAGCCTAACCAGCCGGTGTACTCCGTTTTCACCCTTCAGATAACCGAAGGCAAAATCGCCTTCAAACTCGATGGAGACCGATTTGATACCGGCTACATCACCTTCCAGGAAATCGAGCTCCTTTACTTTGTAATCATTTCTTTCACCCCAACGGATGTACATCCGCATCAGCATGGAGGCCCAGTCCTGGCTTTCCGTTCCGCCGGCACCCGGGTTGATCTGGAGAATCGCACTCAATTTGTCCTCTTCGCCGCTGAGCATCCGCATGAACTCCAGGGCTTCCAATAACTTCAGGGTGGTTTGGTACTGTTTATCCAATTCTTCTTGGGTAGCCTCTCCTTCCTCATAAAAATCGAACAACACGACAAGATCTTCAATCCCGGTTTGAACGGTTTTGAATTTATTAGTCCAGTTTTTTTTCTCTTTGATCGATTTCAGGATTTCTTCGGCCTTTTTAGGATTGTTCCAGAAATCGGATTGTTGCGAAAGTTGCTCTTCTTCTGAAATGAGCTTCAATTTCTGATCGATGTCAAAGGAACCTCCTCAAAGCATCCAGCCTTTCACGCAGATTTTTTATATCTTCCTTAAATACCATATTTATTAAAATTAGATGTTCGCTTAGGACTGAATTGTCATACTTAGTAATAAAACCCAGAACCTTGAACTCAGGACAAATAACCGTTAACTAATAACCAACCTCATTCCCTGTAATTCAACACATCCCACACCAGGTTGGGTTCAAATCCTTTTGAAATGGCAAATTTAGCAAGTTTTTTATTCCTCCGGTTATAATCGGAATCTTTCAACTCTTTGCTTTTTTTGGAAATAACTTCGTGTAAGATATGTTTATATTCTTTGTCATCTATGTCATTTAGTCCTTCCAGGATGAACAATTCCGGCACCTGTTTTTGCTGAAGCGCCGCGTAAATTTTATTTTTCCCCCATTTATTGATCCTCAGTTTACCGCGTGCAAATGATTTTGCAAACCTTTCTTCATTTAAATAATCTTCCCTGACCAACCTGCTGATGAGGGCATCGTAAATATCTTCCTGCAAATGAAGTGGAGCTATCTTTTGCTTAACATCCTGCATACACCTTTCCTGGTATGCACAAAAATGCTTCATTTTTGACAACACCCATTCGGGAACTGTTGAATTCTTTTTTAATCCGGTTGGCATGCGCTATTTTATTCTTACGACAAATATAACAATAATCGGTAGATCCTCGTGTATAAAAGATATTTGTTAAATATTGGGGAAAAATATTTTAATCTTTGCCAATTATTCATATATTTACGGCGTATTTGAATAAACCTTAATAAAATGTTAATAATGAAAAAAATAAAAGCACTTTTACTGGTCCTTTTGATACCTGTATTTGTTATATCACAATCCGTATCACCACAAGTGGTATCTTCTGCCGGGGATTTTTTTGAGGGCACCAATGTCTCATTGAGTTGGACACTCGGTGAAATTGCTACTGAAACACTGAGCAACGGCAATGTGATCCTCACACAAGGGTTTCAACAACCTTTCAGTGTTATTCTTGCCGGCATCGACCTGGATGTACTTGTCTATCTTGAAGGCCCTTATTCAGGAACTGAAATGAGAACCGACCTTAATACTGCCGGTGAAATACCATTGAATCAGCCTTACAATACAGCCCCGTGGAATTATTCGGGAACAGAATCGGTTCTTTCCATTCCTAACTCAGATGTCGTTGATTGGGTAATGGTAGAGTTAAGGGATGCCGCTGATGCTGTTTCTGCAACGAGTGCAACAACGATCGCTCAGAAGGCCGGATTTATATTGAAAGACGGCTCTGTCGTTGATATCAATGGGACTTCGAATATGCAGTTCACAAACTCTGTTTCCGACAATCTTTTTGTTGTGGTTTGGCACAGGAATCACCTTGGCGTGATGTCGTCCGGCCCGCTCACAGGTTCTGCCGGTGTTTATACCTACAATTTTTCCACAGACCTTTCACAGGCCTATGGCGGTGGAGCCGGTTATAAACTGGTTGGAGCCTCTGTTTATGGAATGCCCGGTGGTGACTTTGACGGCGATGGTGATGTAGATGATTTCGATAAAGCCGCATGGGCATCTACAGCTGGAACTCCCGGATACCAGGCACCCGATTTCAATATGGATAACCAGGTAAACAACCCGGACAAAGACGACATTTGGGTGGAAAATACAACACTCGAAAGCCAGGTTCCGGATTGAAACTTTAGAAAAATTTTCTCATAACAGATAAGTAAAGCATACCCGGTAGATTTTCATAAATTTGCCGGGTAATTTTATTTCTATGCGATTTATAATATTTATTTTCCTGTTTATATCGTTGACTTTGCTTCAGGCAAAGAACCATGAATTGATGCTGACGGTTCAAAATGTTCCGCAAAAAGAAATTTATCTGGCAACATTTTATGGAGAAAAAACCACAATCATCGATACCACACTGCCTTCGAAGGATGGAAAGATTGTTTTCCAAATGAAGCCAAACTATTACAACGGCATGTACCGCATTTTCCTTGATAAAAAGGTGTTCTTCGACATCGTTTATAACCGGGAAAACATTGAAATCAAAACCGATTTCGACAATGTTTACGAAAATCTTGAAATAGTCAATTCAAGGGAAAACGTGATATATTATGATTTCCTGAAAACCGGAAATGACTACCGGCGAAAGTTTGACCTGTTGGCACCACTTAATGATTATTACCCCCGGTCAGATACTTTTTTTCAGGAAGCCAGGTTGAAATATATAATGGTTCAGGCCGATTTCCTGGAATATGTTGATAGCATCGTCAACAACTTCCCAAATGCCTGGGCCACCAAAATCGTCAGGCAAAAAAAGCCGTTGTTTTACGATCCGTCACTCGATGAATATGGACGAAGGGAATTTGCGGTTGAGCACTATTTCGACAATATTAAATTCGACGATGTGGAGCTTATCCGAAGCAATGTTTACACCAATATAGCCATCGAATACATGTCGCTTTACAGCAATCCCAATCTCCCGCAGGAAGAGCTGGAAAATGAATTCATCAAAGCCGTGGATAAGATCATGAACGAATCGATGGATAATAATATCATTTACGAATTTATTGTGGATTACCTGGTGGGTGGGTTCGAGCGGTTTCATTTTGACAAGGTTCTGGATTATATTGCAGAAAACTATTCACCTGAATTGTGTGAAAATGAAGAACGAAAAACAGACCTTCAAACACGGCTCGAAAAATATGCTGAACTGGCGATTGGAAAACAAGCACCGGAAATTTCACTGCCGGATGAAAATGGAAATAGCGTCAAATTATCGGGTATCAGGGCCGAATACACGCTTGTTTTATTTTGGGCAAGCTGGTGCCAGCATTGTGCTGCAACACTTCCGAAAATCCGCGACCTCGACCAATCCATCGATAGTTTAAAACTTCAAATCCTGGCAGTTTCCCTGGATGAAAACAAGGAAGAATGGACCACTGCGATTAACGAGTTGGGGTTCAAATGGGACAACGTATCCGATCTCAAAGGATGGAATAGCTCGGCAGCGGTAGATTATAACGTTTATGCAACACCCACCATGTTTTTACTGGATAAAGATAAAAATATCGTTTCCAAACCCATTACCTTTAACGAGCTTAAAAGCGCACTAACTACAGAAAATATCATCCAAAGATAACCATGTCGAATCACGTTAATATCACTTCTGAAACAGGCCGGCTCGAAACCGTCATCATCCATACACCAGGCAGGGAAGTGGAAAATATGACTCCTGAAAGCGCTAAAAGGGCTTTGTACAGCGACATTCTGAATTTGGATGTTGCGATAAAGGAATACGAACAATTTAAAGGTGTTTTGAATAAAGTCGCCAAAACCTACGAAGTAAAAGATCTTTTGCAAAATATCCTTTTCGATGAATCAGTAAAGAGTGGACTTTTAGATGAAATTTACAAAGAGGAAAAACTGGGTGAACAGCATAGGTTTTTATATTCACTGAACACTGAGGAGCTTACCAGGCAACTTCTTGAAGGAGTATTGGTGCATAAGAACAACCTCACAAACTTCCTCTCAAAAGAGCGATATTCTTTGCCGCCGCTTCACAATTTCTTTTTCACAAGGGATGCTGCAATGGCTATCCACGACAGGGTTTTAATCGGTGAGATGGCCAACAAGGTCAGAAACAGGGAGTCGCTGATTATGAAGGCTATTTTCAGGAATCATCCCGATGTTAAATCGGAAACTATAGCACCCCTGGAATGCATGACTTGTATGGATGATGTGACCATTGAAGGTGGCGATGTACTTGTAGCCTCAGAAAATATCCTCCTGATCGGCATCGGGGCCAGGACTACTACCCAGGGAGTAGATTATATTCTGAGCCGCATGAAAGAAAGAAAAGTCAGCCGGCACATCGTTATCCAGGAACTTCCGGATATGCCTGAATCCTTTATCCACCTCGACATGACCTTTACATTTTTGGATAATAATCAATGCATGGTATATGAACCTCTCATTCTGAAACCCAACAAATACCAAACGGTCCGTATTTCAATCGAAGATGGAGAAGTAACCCAAATCCGGAATGAAATTAACATCATCGATTGCCTTAGGAAATTGGGAATGGATATGAACCCGATCCTGTGCGGCGGAAAAAATGATCAGTGGATACAGGAGCGTGAACAATGGCATAGCGGCGCCAACTTTTTTGCATTTGCACCCGGAAAAGTGATTGGCTATGAACGGAACGTTTATACCATGGAGGCAATGAACAAGAATGGTTATGAAATCATCAGGGCAAAGGATGTGATTAATGGCAAAATAGATCCGTTCGATTACAATAAATGTGTAGTGACCATCGGTGGTTCCGAACTGGCCAGGGGTGGCGGTGGGGCGCGATGTATGACGATGCCTGTGAGAAGAAAATCCATTGACTAACCATCAATCAAATCCCGGATCACCACCGATGCTGCTGTCAATCCAAAAATGGCAGGCATATAGGAAATTGTCCCTACCGTTGATTTTTTATTGGGTGAATTATCGGTTAATACTACCGAATCCCTCATCACCGGTTCGGGTGAAAAAACGACTTTAAACCCCGACCGGATTCCCCAGCCATGCAATTTTTTCCGCACGACCTGGGCGAACTGACATCCGTAGGATTCGGAAACATCGGACACTTTGATCTGGGAAGGATCTAACCGGCCACCTGACCCCATAGAACTAACCAATGGCAAACCACTTTCAAAACAATGTTTAATAAAAAAAATCTTTGGTGAAAGGGTATCGATGGCATCAACCACATAATCGAATTTTGAATTTAGGATTTCAGGAATTTTCTCGTCCTTCAGGTAGACTTTAAGAATATGCAATTGCAGTCGGGGATTGATATCCAGCAGCCTTTCTGCCATCAGATCGGCTTTATTTTTCCCTTCTGTGCTTTTCAATGCCAGTAATTGCCTGTTTCGGTTAGAGGTGCTCACTACATCATTGTCAACGATGGTCATCTCACCCACCCCTGTACGGCAAATGGCTTCAGCGGCATATCCACCAACTCCTCCCAATCCGGCGACTAAAACATGCGATCGGGCCAGTTTGTCGGTTTTTTCCCTGCCAATCAATAATTCCGTCCTTGTCAGCCAGTGATTTTCGTCCATTTTATATCTTGAAGCAATTGATAAAATTGGTAAACATGGAGAGCTTCAGCAAGTCCAGATCCATATCCACCAGACGCGAAACAGCCTGATAAACCGATTGGATGTCAACATCAGCATCATCGGTCTCAAGCAGAAACATATCATCCTCCACCTCCAAAATTACCTTGCTTGCGTTCGATTGTGGATTGAACAATGCCTTGCCGAATGACAGGTAAATCTCGTGTCTGAGCAACATATCCGCAACCATGGTATTGGAATTGAAGCCATGCACAATCCACTCAACGATTGATTTTGAATGCATTTTGGTCTGAACCAATTCGTTAAAAGCATGCACACAATGAATGATCAAAGGCTTTTGTACCTGCTCTGCAATTTCAATTTGTCGTTCAAATACCTTTTGCTGAACATTCATAGGACATTTAGAAAGTTTATCCAGCCCGCACTCCCCGATGGCAACGATTTCGGGCATTAAGGCGTTTTCTTCCAAAATCTTAAACAAATTGTCCAATCCCTTTTCAGGGATGAACCAGGGATGTAAACCCAAACTGTAATAACCGTCCTTTCTAACCTCCGGGATTTTATCAGGATATAAATTAACGACACCCACCCGGTCGATTCCTTTAGGCTCCTGATGCGTATGAATGTCTATGAATTTGGTTTTATCAATCAAAACAGTGACAAAGTTTTTATTCCTGCAATAATTTTTCTACAAGCTCTGGTAGCCCTTTCCCGGCAGTATTTTTAATAATTTCGAGATTGGAAATTCCACTCACCTTGAATGCATTTGGATCGACATAATATTTGGGAATGTCCTGCCTTGCATAAACGATGAGGCCGGCAGCCGGGTATACGACCATGGATGTACCCACAACCAGAAAAATATCGGCAGTGGATGCAATTTGCATGGCTGGTTCAATTTGAGTGACCGCTTCACCAAACCAAACCACGTTCGGCCTGAGCTGCGATCCCTTTTCACAAAAATCGCCCATTTTGATTTCCCAGTGATCCAATTCATAAACCAGGTTTGGATCTGCCGAGCTTTGAGCCTTTTTAATTTCACCATGCAAATGAAGTACATTTTTCGAACCTGCCCGCTCGTGCAGGTCGTCCACATTTTGGGTGATGATCCGGACGTCAAATTTCTCTTCAAGCCTTACAAGTGCTTTATGGCCTTCATTGGGCAGGGCCTCCCAGACAATCTTGCGGCGCCAGTTATAAAATTCGGTTACCAGTTTCGGATCCCTTGCCCAGGCCGATGGGCTGGCCAGGTCCTGGAAGCGGTATTTTTTCCACAAACCATCACCGTCGCGGAAGGTTTGAATTCCACTCTCAGCGCTGATACCCGCTCCGGTTAACACTACAATTCTCTTCATTTTATAAAACTGGTTTTCGAAGATACAAAAAAAGGCACCCACTATAGGCACCTTTTGTATATCATTCGAAAATCCTAAAACAACTTCATGTCGTCCAGTACTTTCATTACTTTTCTGACCGCTTCGGCAGAATCATTCAGAAGTTTCTTTTCTTCCTTGTTCAACTGTATCTGAATGATCTCCCGGATACCTGTTTTGCCCAGTTTCACCGGAACACCCATATAAATATCCTTCATTCCATATTCGCCTTGCAACCATGCACATACCGGGAAAATCCTCTTCTGGTCATCCACGATGGCTTCTACCATTTGCGCTGCAGCGGCGCCCGGTGCATACCAGGCTGAAGTTCCCATCAGGTTTACGAGTTCTCCACCCCCGAACCTTGTTCTTTCAACAATTTTATCAATTTCATCCTTCCCTAGCAACTCCTGGATAGGAATCCCGTTTACGGAAGTATACCTGGGCAATGGCACCATGGTATCGCCATGTCCGCCAAGAGAAAGCGAAAGAATGTCCTTAGGTGAGCAATCAAGCGCAGATGCTATAAATGCACGGTAACGGGCCGTATCGAGTTCGCCAGCCATCCCAAATACCTTGGTCGAAGGCTTGTTGGATGCCAGGTAAGCGCAGTAGGTCATAACGTCAAGCGGATTGGATACAATGATTAAAATGGCATCCGGTGAATATTTGATAACCTTTTCGGTGACATCCTTCACAATGGTGGCATTTGTCTTGATCAGATCGTCCCTTGTCATACCCGGTTTACGCGGCAAGCCGGAAGTGATCACAACCACACCCGAACCTTTGGTGCGAAGGTAATCGTTGGTTGCTCCAACTACCCTGGTGTTAAAATTGAGGATTGAAGAAGTTTGCCAAATATCAAGGGCTTTACCTTCGGCAACACCCTCTTTAATATCTACCAAAACCACTTCACGGGCAAGATCTTTTATCGCGATAACATTTGCACAGGTTGCACCAACATTTCCGGCGCCAATTACGGTAATTTTATCCATAGTACTTATTATTTTTTTGTTAACAGATCGCTTAGCCATTTATGGAAAATCATTCGGCAAAAGTAGGTCATAACATTTATTTATCAAAATATTATTTGATTGTGAACAGCAATTGACCGGGTATTGGCTGCTTTTCAATTCCCTTACCCTCATAGGAAACTTTTAAATCATCTCCGCCCGATTTTTCAAAAAAATCGACACGAATGGAATAAAAACCTGTTGTCAAAGGAACCAAACCTCCTTGAAGTTGCATTCCGTGCAATCCGTCATTATCGACAACCAACCGATCATTGATGTATAAACAACTACCGTCATCCGAATCGGTGTAAAACCTGTAAATCCCTTCCTGATCAATGCTGATAAAACCCTCAAATGAAAAACCAAAATAATCATCGTTCAATTTTCGGGTCAAATCAAAATTATCAACCTTGAATTCTGAAGCCGGAGTCAATCCCTTAAAACCGGGAAGTGAATCCCAGTCGCCTTCAAAGTACCTGGCCCATATTCCCGGCGTCAGATCATTTATCGTAACCGGATGCATTGGATCCACAAGGTTGAAGCGGGTTGAAACGCTGTCGCTAACCGGACTTCCTTCCCTGAAACATCTGGCGGATAGAACAGTTGTATTAATTACGGTAATTGGATTTACAAACAATTCAGATGTTACAACAGGCATTGATCCGTCCAGGGTATACCTGATCTCCACATTTTCCCGGTCGGTAACAAGATTAACCTGTAATGAATCGATGAAGATATGATGTTTTACCTCAATAACAGGCGGGTTGCTAATATCCGGCATACCAATAATTTCAAGAACAACAACCGGATTTATACTATCTGTCCGGATTTCCGGCAAGGTAATCACCAATGCATCCTCATTTCGAAATATATCAAGTGGACGTTTTTCGCTGTCAGCAAGCATATACGACCGTTCCGGCTGGTTATAAATTCCAGGGACTGCCAACTTTCCTGAATCCGGCCAATCAAAAACATGGAGGTACAATACAGATCCTTCTGAAGTTTCTTTTAGTGTGCACCTTCCCCAATCCAGATTTTTAAACGGGCTTGCCGAAGTCCCGTAAATCGCCTCGCCGTTCACTTTCATCCAATCCCCGATTTGTTTAAGCCGGATGATGCTTTCTTCAGGAAATGTACCGTCTGCTTTTGGCCCTACGTTCAGCAGAAAATTGCCTCCTTTGGATGCAATATCAGCCAGCTTCCGGATCAAATCTTTTGTCGATTTCCAGTTGTATTCGTTTTTGTTAAAGCCCCAATGATCGTTCATGGTCATACAAGTTTCCCAATAAACACCCGGCAACCCTGTGGCCGGTATCTCCTGCTCCGGTGTACCAAAATCACCGGCATATTCACCCGAACGGGTCAGTCCTTCCATTCCCGAGCGGCCAACATCCATCCGGTTATTGATGATGATCTCTGGCCTTAAATTACGGACATAATTGTACAGGTCTTTGCCGTATTCATTGTTCCAGGTTCCTTCCCATTCACCGTCGAACCACAAAACACCAATATCTCCATAGGTTGTAACCAATTCTTTCAGTTGATTTTTCATGTATTGAAGGTATATGTCGAAATCGGCACCTTCGACTGACCGGTTCTTTTCCCAATCCCTTCTGGGAAGATAATCGGGATGGTGCCAATCCATGATGGAATGGTACCAGCATATTTTGATCCCTTCACGGTGGCAGGCATCGGCCAATGGTTTCAGGAGATCCTTGCCATAAGGAGTTGACATGACATCGAATTTGGTGTATTCAGAATCGAACAGGCAAAAGCCGTCGTGGTGTTTGGTAGTGATCACAATGTATTTCATTCCGGCAGCCTTTGCCATTTTCACCCAGGCTTCCGGATCATAGTCAACCGGATTGAAATCCTTCACAAAACCGTCATAAACTTCAAGAGGGATTTGGGCAGTGGTTCGGATCCATTCGGCATGATTGGTTTCGCCCTTCCATTCACCCGCTGGAATGGAATATAGTCCCCAATGAATGAACATCCCGAAACGGGCCTCTTCCCACCAGGCCATGCGGGATTGTTTGTCCTCTAAACTTTCTACCAGAAAATTCTTTGGCATCGGATTACATGAATTCAGTAAAAAAAAGGTAACGGAAAACAGGATACTTAAACAGAACCATTGTTTCATAGGTAATGAATTTAAAGAGACCAAAACAATAAATTGA
>JAFGBL010000231.1 GCA_016933115.1 Bacteroidales bacterium
ACCCCTGGTCGGGCAACACAAAGCCGTTCGAATGAGCGGCTTTTGTTGTTTACCAGGGGGAGAAGTTCATCCCGATGAGTGTAACGATAGCGGGAACCCCTGGTCGGGCAACAAAAAAACCCGGTAAAGATTCTGCGGTTTTTTTATTTTTACACTAAAAAGTATTTATGAACTATCCGGATATTATACAAAAATTACCCAGGATCACTATCCCGATTCATGGGCTTTTCGCACATCTTTTACAGGGAGAAAACAATCAACTGGTATTTTTTGATTTTACTGAAGATAGCGAAATACCAATGCATTCACACGGTGCGCAATGGGGTATCGTAGTGGATGGAAAAATTGATTTAACCATTGGCGGTATAGAAAAAACTTATCACCAGGGCGACAGCTACTTTATAAAGGCAGGCGAAATTCACGGTGGAAAGATATATAAAGGATTCAAAGCCATTGATTTTTTTGACGAGGCAGATCGGTATTAAATTTTATTAACATGCGTTCTTTATCCAATCTTCTTTTAATCGCCGGAACCGGCAGAAATTCAGGCAAAACGGCCATTGCCTGTGCAATTATTGATAAATTTTCGACAAGGTATAGTATCACAGGTATTAAGATAAGCCCTCATTTTCATGAAAAAACAAATGTTTTAAAAATAGTTCAGAAGGATCAAAACTTTAATATTTACCTTGAAACATCGAAAAAAACAGGTAAAGACACTTCGAAAATGCTCAATGCGGGAGCTGGCAAAGTATTTTATGTTGAAGGTACTGATGAGCATCTTCAGGAGGCCTTTTACTCATTGGTAAAATTGATCCCTGAAAATGGACCTGTCGTTTGTGAATCACCCGCACTGCGAAGGATTGTCACTCCCGGAATGTTCATCATAACCGATCATGAAAAGGTGAGTTCAAAAAAGCAAGATGTGATCCGAATGAAGAATTTTGCCGATTTCTATTTTGATTTTCAAAAGGACTCGCTTGAAAAACTTTTTTCTGCCATCGACTTTAAATCAAACACATGGGTTCATGTAACAGATTAAACCTTTCCTGCCACCGGTTTACAAATAGCATTATATTTGCCCCTAAATACAAGTATTGATCTATGGAATAATGTCATTATTGAAAATGAGATTTTTCGCAACTTTTATATTTACAATTATCCTCTTTCATTCCAACGGACAGGAAAAACCATCGTTTATTGGTATTCGATCCGGGGCTTCGATTCCTTTCGGAGAATATCATGCGGCTGACCTTGATGAAGGAAGCTTTACACTAACAGGTTTCAATGTTTCGGCAGAAGGTGCCTGGTTTTTTCACCCCAGATTCGGTGTTGGAGGATCTGCAGGAATCAATCTGCACCCGGTTGATGTTGCACTTTTGGGTTATGAAAAGGTGAAAGCAGATCCTTTTCTGGAAGATGTGACTATCCGTTCGGAGCCTTACCAGATGATCACAGCCATGGCAGGAATTTACACACAACTGCCGATAAAAGAAAAATTCTTCTTTACAGGCAAACTGCTTGGAGGATTATTGTATGGTATAACGCCTTACCAACTTTACAAACCCAAATATTTTATGGTTGGCCCGGATTATTATGAAATAACATCTGCCAGGGACTGGAAATTTTCATGGCAGGCGGGCATTGGATTGAGGTACAATATTTCAACCTGTTTCGGATTGGTATTCGATTCGGATTTATTTTATGACAAACTGATATTCGGTTTTAAAAGCGCCCTGGGAACAAGGCATGAGGAGCACACTATATCTTTCATAAATACTACGCTGGGTATACGTTTCAATCTTTGACCTTTTTCAGGTATTTTAATGCTCAATTGATACAAAGAATTTGTATTTTTAGACCACAAATTATAAGTCTATGAAAAAGGGAATCTCATTGCTTGCAAATATCATTATTACTTTTGTATTTATCATTTTCACATCCACCTCGATTTTAGCCGACAACTGGAACACCGGATCAGGGGGAAAACCATCCAGACACAGTTTATCTTCTGAATACGGGCCCGAAGATGCCACTTTGCTTTGGCAAAACGGGTATAATGCCATCATTGCCCAACAGGCGGTAATCGACGGTAATATTGTTGCCATGAGCCGTATTTTCAACCTGAATAATGTTTTGCATGGCACTAAAATCGTTGCACAGGATCTTATCACTGGGGATACCCTTTGGACATCCGAACTCCCGGTGGATTTTCCTGATACCGACTGGCGAAGCAGGGTCTCTGCATTTAGGAACGGCGTGGTTTATGCAACACGATCCGGGAATACCAATTACTCTTATATGTATGCACTGGATGCTATCGATGGTTCCGTCATCTGGAAATCGGAAGGCCTTGTCAATGAAAGCAGCACAGAAAGTGCTTCGTTTGCCGTAAATGGGGATTTGATTGTCGGTAATTTCGATAGTGTGATCCGTATTGATGCAGAGGATGGAAGTACGGTTTGGGAAATAGACCGCAGTTGTCCGACCAGTAATGGGCAGGAAGTTGCAGTCTTCGAAAACAGGGGATATTACTGGGAACCCAGCCCATATGGTCCGGTTGTTAGCGTTGTTGACCTTGAGGCAGGATCGTATCTCTACTCTAGTGAATCACTCAGCGCAGGAATTATCCAGCAATTGGGTTTATTTATTGGTCTCGATGGTATAATATATGCCCCCCGGTCAATGAATAACGCGTCAACAGATTTTTTGTTTGCATTGAAAGATAAAGGCGATTCTTTTGAGGAGCTCTGGAGCACCCCCATAGGATATATCCCCTTTTCCACTTCAGGGATCGGTTCCGATGGAACCATCTATACCTACTCTACTGCTGGCGAAATCATCCGCTTAGATCCAGAGGACGGAACGATTTTAAATACTTCAGATATTATTTTTACAAGTTTGGGAGCTTCACCACGCATGGCTATTGATGCGAACGGATACGTTTTTGTCACCAACGGTGAATTTGCTACCGGAAAGTTTTATTCATTTAATCCTGATTTAACATTTAGGTGGTCGGAGAACATCACGAATGTAAATATCGGAGGACCGGCCATCGGGCCAAACGGGACTTTGGTTATTTGCGGGGTCGGTAACAATGTAAGGGCTTACGAAGGATTTTATGTTCTTCAAGCAGGTTTTTACGCTGAACCAACAGAAATTTGCGAAGGGGAAATCGTTCAGTTTTATAATCAGTCAATCGGTAATATTACTTCGCTTGAGTGGATTTTTGAGGGTGGTAATCCCGAAACATCAAATCAAACGGATCCGGTTGTGGAATATGATCTGGTGGGAATTTACGACGTTACATTGATTGTTTCTGACGGTTCGGGCACTGATTCTCTGACTCTGGAAGATTACATTACAGTGAATATATGTACGGATATTGCTGTAAAAGAAGGTCAAAAACTCATACTTTATCCCAATCCCGTTGAGGATTATTTACGAATCGAATATTTCACCACAAGTCAGGAACAGTTAATTATAGAAGTTTATGATACCAAGGGAATAATGAAATTAAATATGGAGCCGGAGGCCACCGATAACCGGATTGCAACTGAATTTGGGGTGCAAAACTGGGCCCCGGGGGTATATTATATAAAAATTTATGCCGGCAATAATTTACTTGATACCAAAAGTTTCATTGTTAAATAATAGCAGGATCGAAACCATCGCTAATTCTTTTGAACTTTTACTGTGAAGGGCCTGTTGAAATTGTCGGTCAATAACAGAACATATAACCCTGAAGGCAATCCATTTACAATGATGGATTGTTTCATGTCAGATTCTGAAATTTTCTGACCATATATATTAAATAGTTCAGCTTTTATAAAGTCCTTTTTAACAGATTCTATAAAATTGATTTGATCTGAGACGGGATTTGGATAGACAACCGCATTCAATTCTTCCACCTTACGATAATTCGTAAACATTATGTTACCTGCAATATCCGATTTTGCAGATTGCAGAATTTCTTTGGATGAAACTTCCTGAAGTACTCCTACCACAAACATTTCATCTTCCTGCCATATTGGATCGGGATAATACTTTTGTAGGATAACAATTGAATCTCCTACATTATTCAATGTTACAGGTTCATTTACCAATACCCGCCTGAAAACGTCAATATGGGTGGTTTCGCCATTAGGCGCATTGTACATGATTTCCTTTTCGGCAAGCACTGCATATAAATTCAAATTGTCCTGAGATGAACCGCTGATCTTTTTAATCTTTAATATTACATTAACCGTGTCATTATTGCCGTGATACTGTTCAATCTCAACCGCGTAATTGCTCAATTCACCCAATCTGGCTTCGAGCTGAGTTGCGGTAAGCAACTGGCTCGCTATGGGAATTACACTTCCTGATAACACTACACGGGGTGTTCCGCCATAAATTCCGTAATAATTTGTTCGGGCATCATTTTCTTCAGGATTGTGCATAGAAAATATGCAACCTGGATAGGGTGAACTTGGGTGGTAAGAAACGTGCAGTACCTCAGGATAATTTGAAATCAAATTATAAAATGCAGGATTCCTGGATGCACAAATACCGCATTTGGTATTTGTATAATGCTCGATCAGAATTGTTTTGTCTACCTGGCTGAATCCGATCGAAACAATCAATACAAAAACAAAAAGTAAGTTGTATTTTTTCATTATTAGTGTGATTTTTATACTTTGTCGCAATGAAACAACAATCCTTACAAGAGTTTTGTTTTGAAATTTTGGTAAGAATGGACGATCGGTTCAACCAAAAAGAAACCTCAAATTGGGGCAGTGTTAACCCTGCAATCCCGATTCAATGATCCAGTATTCTTTTAGTTGCAACAATTAGGGAAACGAAAATAACTCTTCAGAAAATCAGTATTTCAATATTTCTCCCTGAGATCAAAGCCGTGTAAATATCAATTATAAAAGTCAACGCATGAATTTTCCCATAAAAAATTTAAAAGATAAATCAGATGGGATTATTTGATCATCATCATCGCGATTAAAACCATGAAAACAGCCAAAATTGCTCCGGCGAAAAAGGCGGCTGAATATCCTCCAAATGCGATAAAATACCCGATAATAAGCGGACCAAGCGTTTGGCCAAGCCTAAGCACCATTCCATTTATCGACATAAAAGCAGCACGGTATTCAATGGGAGAAAGTTCAGCCAGGAATGTTTGGGTAGCTGGAATATTCAATCCCTGTGCGGCACCAAAAATGACGGCCGGGATCAACATATAAATCAATCCTGGTAAAAATGGTATTAGAAATAGTGAAATTCCATAAAGAACACAACCGACTATGATCAGTACAGGTGCTGAGTATTTTTTGATCAGCCTGCCCAAGCGGGATGATGTTATTGCGGTTGTTACCGACATAGAAGAAGCGATCAACCCTATGATCAAGGGTGTGGCTTTAAACTTTTCTCCTAAATACAGAGGGAACATAGTCAAATAGGCACCATAAAGAATAATAAAAGTAGAAACACTTAAAATAAATAAGCCAATTACTCTACGGTTGGCCATACTGTTGAATGCATTTTTTAAGTAGCGCAAAAATGCTTCATTGCCCTCCGGTTCAGGATTTTTCAGATATAATAAAACGAAAAGCCCTACGGGCAAAGCCAGTACCGGGAAAAAGAACGGCCAGTACCAGCCCAGCATTGCCAATGCTCCGCCAATGGCCGGATAGGTTGCAGTTCCTAAACTTAAAACACTGGCATTATAACCCATTGCTTTAGCACGATCCTTCCCAGAATAAATATCCCCGATTAATGTAACATTGAGAGATCCAATAGAGGCCGCACCTACTCCCTGAAAAAAACGAAAAATTACAAGCATTTCATAACTCTGGGCAAAACCGCAGGCACTACCGGCAATTGCGAAAATAAACAAGGATGGGACCAGTATTTTTTTGCGGCCGAGCCGATCCGCCAGAATTCCGGCTATCGGTGTTAAAACCACGCCCGGAACTGTAAAAACTGTAATTAACCATGCTATTTTGTGTGATTCGATTCCAAATGCCTTTATCACACTGGGAAAAGCAGGTGAAATACTTGCAACACCCATCACAGCTATTAGGGTGATTGAAAAGATGAGTTGCAAATTCGTCTGTTTCCATAATGGAGTACTCGTATTAATACTTCCCTGCTGCAAAATATCAATTATTAATGGTCTAAAAGTACATTAAATTATTTGGGGCAATTGTACCGACTTCGGATAAACTTACTTTCCAATCAAATAATATCGTAATTTTGAGATTCTGCAGTATTCATGAAAAAATTCGTTATCGGCGACATTCATGGTCATCATTTGGCTTTGAATCAGGTTCTGGCTAAATCAGGATTTAATTTTGAAAACGATTTGCTGATTTCTCTCGGAGACCTGGTTGATTTGGGACCGGATTCTCCATCGGTTATTGAAACCATGATGAAAGTCAAAAACTTCAGACATATTCTTGGGAACCATGATAAATGGTGCCTGAACTGGATGAGGTTCGGAACTATTGATGATATCTGGTTAAATCAGGGAGGTCAAAAAACAATACAATCTTACGAAAACCATAAAAACCTGATTGAATCTCATTTAACCTTCCTGGAACAGGCTGTTTTGTATTACCGGGATGAAAATAATCGCCTTTTTGTTCATGGCGGATTCGCATGGGATATTCCTTTTGACCAACAAATAAACGATGAACATGTGCTCATATGGGATCGTTCTCTGGCGCTAATGTCATATAATTTTGAACTTCAGGGGAAAAAGCTGGGCCTCTTTTCCGAAATATACCTGGGGCACACTCCTACTCGCCACTTCGGCCAGCTCACACCCATCAAGCATTCAAACATTTGGTTGATGGACACAGGCTGCGGGAGGGGAGGCAAATTAACGATTATGGACATTGAGACAAAAAGGTACTGGCAAAGTGATGAATCGTAATAAGTTGAAACAAATTCAACTTGACGATCATTTCTTGCACTTTAGCCAAAATTTTAAAAAGATTGGATTAAATTTGTCGTTGTCTCAAAATTCAACAAAATGAAAAAAGTCTTTATTCCCATTTTCCTGTTTTCTCTCATTTTAAGTGTATATTCTCAAAACAACCCGATCGGGTTTGACGATTATTTTATGAACAGCACCATCCGGGTTGATTATTTTCATACCGGAAATGCTATTGAAGAACATTTTGCAATTGACAGAATTTTAAATGATGGGCCCTGGTCTGGCAGTAAAACCCAATTCATTGATCAAATTGAAGCTGGCTTATATTTTTTTCAAATAGAAGATTTAGCAACATCAAAGGTTATTTTTAGCCGTGGATTTGCCAGTATTTTTGGTGAGTGGCAGACCATCCCGGAGGCTTCTGAAAAATGGGGTACCTTTCATGAATCGGTTCGGTTTCCCTGGCCGCTAAAACCTTTTAAACTGGTGATAAAGAAGAGAAATGCCGAAAATCAATTCGAAAAAATCTGGGAAACGGAAATTGATCCTGATTCCAGGGCAGTGAACCCGGCAGAAATGCAGCATCAATTCAGAACATTTCCGGTTTTGGACAATGGGAACCCCAATACGAAAGTGGATATAGTGATATTGGGCGACGGCTATACTGAAACCGAAATGGAAAAATTTCACAATGACGCCATCCGTTTGACAAACGCCTTGTTTGAAGTGGAGCCGTTTCACTCCCATCAATCCGATTTTAATGTAATGGCTGTGGAAACTCCCTCGCCGGTTTCGGGTGTAAATAAGCCACACCCGGGAATTTTCAAGCGCACTCCCCTATCGGTTAGCTACAGTGCTTTTGATTCCGAGCGTTATGCCCTGGCCTATGATAACAGAACAATACGAGATATAGCCTCATCGGTGCCGTATGAATTTATGTTTATCCTGATCAATGAAAAAACCTATGGCGGAGGAGGAATTTACAACCTCTACTCTACTGTTGCTGCTGACAATCATTTCTCTGATTATATTTTCGTTCATGAATTCGGACATCATTTTGCTGCTTTGGCAGATGAATACTATACTTCAGATGTATCTTACCAACCTGCTGAGATCACTGTAGAACCCTGGGAAGCCAACATTACCGCCTTATTGGATAAGGAAAACCTGAAATGGAAAGATCTCGTGGAAGAAACCACTCCCCTTCCGACACCATGGGAAAAGGAAAAGTATGACCAATTCAGCTATGAGATCCAGAAGGAAAGAAAGGAATTGAGGTTAAAAAAAGTTCCTGAATCGGAGGTGGAAGCACTGTTTGAGCGTGAAAAAAAAGAATCTGAAGCTATTCTGGATCACATGAAATATACCGGTAAAGTAGGTGCGTTTGAAGGCGGAGGATATCTACAGTTCGGCCTTTACCGGCCCTATGCCGATTGTATCATGTTAACAAGGAATAAGCAGGAATTTTGCCCGGTTTGCCGAAGGGCAATTGAAAGGGTTATTGCGATGTATATTGAATAGAAAGGATGCTCCCGGCCTTCAGGGCAGGGCAAAGATTACTAAAATTTTTATCATGAACCAGATAATCGATCTCCGCAGTGATACGGTTACAAGACCTTCAAAAGGAATGCTGGATGCAATGTTCAGTGCAAAAGTCGGTGATGATGTTTTCGGTGATGACCCAACCGTGATTGCATTGGAAGAAAAGGCTGCAGAAATGTTCGGTAAAGACAAGGCATCGTTTTGTCCATCAGGTACGATGACCAACCAAATCGCCATAAAAGTTCACACCAAACCAGGAGATGAGGTGATATGTGATGAAAGTTCACATGTTTATCGATATGAAGGGGGCGGAATCGGATTTAATTCAGGTTCATCGGTCAGACTAATCAATGGTAACCGGGGCCGCATTACTGCCGAACAGGTAAAAACAAATATTAACCCCGATGACCCA
>JAFGBL010000232.1 GCA_016933115.1 Bacteroidales bacterium
GGGGGTCATTTACTTCATGAAAATCTTCAGCCGGAATATACTGTGAATGGGGGTCCAGGTTTTGCAGTATTCCGCTGATCCCATCCTCCATCAGGGCATCCCGGTTTACCGAATCTACATAATCCTGTTCGATGTAATAAATCACATCATTGAACTTGTTATATTTCTTTAGGTTTAACTGAAAGAGTTGCTGGTTTACCGAAGTAACCGGGGTAAGTTTATACCCTAAAAAAATACCGAAAACAAGGATAACAGCAAATAGCAGGGGCAGGTATATAGCAATTTTATTTTTCAACAGACATTTATTTTAAGGAAAAACGAAATTACATAAAATCTGTTTACCATAAGGTACCTCATTTTCGCAATTTAATATATAAGGATCAACAAGGACTTATATTGTATAATGGAAATGAAAATTACTTTACGGGATCAACAAAATTGAATCCTGGATTTCAACACGAATGATACCAGGTATCAACTCCCGGTAAAATTATATCAAATATATCTAAATTATTCTATATTTTTATGTCACGACCCAATTATTTATTTAAATTTGAAAATTGATTTCTTGTTAGAACTAAAATAACTACTACTATTCACTTGTAAAACTATGCGATATGAACAAATCATACACTGTACTTTTCCTATTGATCCTATCGTTCAATGCTTTTTCCCAAAATCCCAGGGCATTTAAATACCAGGCCATATTAAGAGATACTTCCGGAAACGTAATTCCAAATCAAAATGTCTCCCTCATAGTAGGTTTACTGGAAGGCCGCATGGATGGAACGGAAGTATTCAGCGAGTTGCATCAAACCGAAACAAATAATTTTGGATTGATTGATGTAGAAATTGGAAACGGGAATAATTTATACGGAAGTCTCGATGGTTTGGTTTGGGGAGATTCCATCTACTTCATGAGGATAGAACTGGATGAAACGGGTGGCAGCAATTACCAACTGATGGGGATTTCGCAGATTCTATCTGTCCCCATTGCACTCTATGCCCGTGAATCGGGTGATACCAGCAGGTGGCGACAGGACAGCGTAAATGTTTATTACAACAAGGGCAATGTCGGAATTGGAACAAAAAATCCGGTTGATCTCCTTCATTTATACAAGGAATGCGCGTTAGATACCGATAATGCCGGTCTTCGGTTTTCAAATCCCTTAGTAAACGGGAACTCCTGGTTTATCGGAATAAAATCAAATATTGACCCTGCAGGTTTTTCAATTTTAAGTGATTACACAGGCAACAACCCTGCCCTGTTCATCGGCAAAGCAGGTAAAATAGGTATCGGAACCGAAAATCCGGAATACAGCCTGCAGGTTGAAGGTAATTCTGTAATCAACGGTAATCTTGGCATCAATAAAGTGAATCCTGAATACGCTTTGGATATGGGAGGTGACATTCGTATAAAAGATTTAATGATTGGTGATTCTTCCTCATCCAATACAAAATTTAATATCATCGGCAGCAATCATGTTGATGCTGCAAAAATTGAAATTGGCAAAGGGCAGGATGAGTCATCCAAATCATTGAAATTTATTACAAGGGCAGGCGGTTCGATACAATTTTTTACCGAAACCAAAATCAGGATGCAGATCAGGGATAGTGCTGTCGTAATAGGCCGGCCAACCCCGGACAAATTTGTTGATTTGCTGGTGAACGGGAACGTTAAAACCCGGCAAATTGAAGTTGAAATAGACGAATGGTGGGACAATGTATTTAGCCCTGATTACAAATTACCTTCCCTTGAAGAAGTAGAAAACTACATCGCCGAAAACAATCACCTTCCAGGAATTCCGTCCGGGGAAACAATTTTATCACAAGGAATGAATGTAGGCGAAATGAATGGCTTGCTATTGAAGAAAATTGAAGAGTTGACCTTGTATGTTCTGGAGCTAAAAAAGGAAAATGAGCAACTGGCCCTGGAAATTGACAATCTCAAAATAACAAAATAAACAGGGGATGTTCGGCGATAATTATACTTTCATTGAAAGAACATTTCCACTGTTGTGCTCTGGATTATGTTTCTATACTGTTCTGGAAGCCCAGAATGTGATCATCAACGACAACCACCATAATCACAACCAATATTATTTTTCGAAAGACAGCATTACTTCACCCGGCCCCAACAATACCGTAACCATCTCCGGTTCATCCGTTGTGAATTATACGGCAGTTCAAAAAATAAAACTAAATCCGGGATTTAAAGTTATAGAGCAAACCGGGAATGGGAATTTTAATGCAACCATTTATGGTCAGCCAGATTTTGCAGTAGATATTCTTGAACCCGATACAGCGACGCACGAAATTGGGATGTACAATAAACTTGAATTGGGTTTGATCCTACCTGCAAAAATCAATATGCTGGTCGACACTTTTATGAACAACCCGCCCAACAGTGTTTTTGAAAACTATTTTGGCCTAAACCCATTTAATCCTGAAGATATTTCCATTGAAGCTCATTTCAACTCCCTTGACTATCCGGGAACAGAGGAAAAGATCGTATACGGATTTTATTATAAAGATTATGATTACATCGATCTTAATCCGGAGGTAGGTTACTGGGAGGAGATTCCGACGGACTATCACTGGAGGATCCGCTTTGCACCGGATAAACCAGGATTATGGTCAACCGATATTTTTCTTAAATTTAAATCGGATTCAACCCTTCCGTCCCTTTATCATCTGGATTTTCAATTCAACTGCGAAACTTCAACAAATCCTGGATATATTGTGCAAAATGAGAACAATCCGAGGATGCTCAAATTTAATGAATCGGATGAGCAGTTTTTCGGCACCGGTTTGAACCTGGCCTGGCCGACACATTGGGTACCACAGGAATACGGTTATTATACTGTTGTCGATCCGAATATATTTGTCGACCATAGGGATTATTTCAGAAAATTAGCCTCGAAAAGCGGAAATTTTGCCAGGTTGGTGATTACTCCATTCGACTTTAATTTTGAATGGGAAAAGCTTAACTTTTACGATTCCAAAATTTCAATAGATACCATCAGATGGTCAGAAATTACCTCAAATTACGATCTTGTGGGGCGACTGGCCCTGGCCTGGGAAATGGATAGCCTCATCACCCTTTGTGAAAACCTGGGCATTTATTTGGTTTTGTGTCATGAACTGCACCTTGAATTTTCCTCAAGCCATTACAGCCCCGGATTCGGCAACTATCCATATGTATGGCCCAATAATCCATACAATACCATCCCTGGGATAGATTCGGTGACCGATTTTCTGGCAAATGACCTGGCACACAAATATTACAAATTCAAGCTCCGGTATATGATTTCACGATGGGGATATTCCAGTGCAATTATGGGCCATGAACTCCTGAGTGAATTGGACCAGATCAACTGTATAGGTTATTACGGAAAGGGAATGAATATCACTTGGGAATATTGTCCTTACAAAGATCCTACAGAACGAGGAATCCAGTTTATTGAGGATTTGAATGACTGGCATAATGAAATGATTGAATATATAAAGGGCAGCGAAGGGCTCAATTATCACAATCATCTCTATTCAACCAGTTACGGAGGAATACCAAAAAACTTCGACAGCATTTATTATTCAATGGATTTTGTGAATCTACATATTTACCATCACATCCGGTTGAAAAATAAATCACGCTACCTGTATGCACGGAGTTTTCGCAACAAACCGGGATTGTGGGAAAAACCCTTCTATTTTGGCGAAATGGGGCTGACAGGCACTACAGATGAGGGTTGCAGCATCACCGTTTATTACTTCTGTGACGATCTGAGCGTTCATAACGATTTGTGGGCCACTGCGGTAATATCAGGTATTTCGGGCGGTATGCACTGGTGGTGGGATAAAGGGATCGTTGAATATCATTTAAACACACTTGATCCGTTGTCAAATTTTTTTAACAATGTGGATTTGGTGAATAATGAATTCTCACACATTGGGTCCAACTGGGACAATGATGTTATAGAAGATGATTCGGTAAAATTTGAATATTACTTTACCAGAACTGAAAACCATGAGATCATTTATGGCTGGATCCACAATTATAATGTTTATTGGAAAAACTTTACCTATCAACACCAGGATTGTTTGAAAGAGCCATCTCATTCCTGGTCGCCAAATTGCATTCCGGCAGTTCCGTCGGTTGTTGATTCGGTATATGCTAAAATTGATTTTGACAGCATTGAAGACAACCAGGTTTTTACCCTATTAAAATATAACACCCGAACCGGTAATTTTCTGCCACCAGAGGAATATATGTCATCAAACGGAACATTGATCATTCCTTTCGGATATCTTGGCGCCAATCCGGATGATACCAGCCATCCGGCAGACTATGGATTTATACTTTATAAAAACCAGTAAAATATCTTAAAATTCCTAACCTCGGGGGTATTCAGGCTTATTGGCAATAAAACGATGGGGGCTTACCTGAGACAATCCATACCGGATATTAAGGACTGTTTCCAGTTCAATTAAAGTACCCGGAGCCGGGGTCGAACCGGCACGGGTATTATCCCACTGGTTTTTGAGACCAGCGCGTCTACCAATTCCGCCATCCGGGCATTGATTAATTCAACAGCGTGCAAAATTATTTATTTTTTCGGAATCAGAATGTATTAACCTGAATAAATCATGAAATTTATATATTAATCACGAAGGCCGATCCAGCTATGGCTGGATCGAAGGTTGATCACAGAAAAAGTCAAAAACTTTTTCGGATTAAAAAATAGATGGAATAAATATCCTCTTGGCAGAGCCAAGAGGTATTTAAGAGGGATGGTTTATTTCCCTAATCGCTGCAAGTAGCGGGGAATATGACCCCGAGATCCCGCTACACTGGGTTAGCGGGATCCCTGCCTGCACTGACAGTTTCGGCGGGCAGGAGTTCGACTTTGTTATTTCAGTTCACTTTCGTTTCTGAAATAACAGTCTCACTGATTTAAATTTTAGTTTGTTGCAAAACAAATAAATATTAATTTCGCTGCCCAATAAAGCACCTGCACTTAATCACCTTGAAATGGCAACGAAAGCAATGATATTCTCCGGCAGAGCAACCCGCTACCTTGCTGAAAAAATCGCCCAAAGTTATGGCGAACCGCTCGGAAATGCGGTAGTGACGGTTTATTCCGACGGAGAATTTCAACCATCGTTCGAACAGAATATCCGGGGCAGGGATGTATTCATTGTACAATCCACCTTTGCACCCGCCGATAATTTACTGGAACTCCTGATGCTGATCGACGCTGCAAGAAGGGCATCTGCTAAAAGGATTGTTGCTGTAATTCCCTATTTTGGGCTTGCCAGGCAGGACCGCAAAGATAAACCCAGGGTTTCAGTGGCTTCGAAACTGGTTGCCAATTTATTAACTGCGGCAGGGGTTCAGAGGATCATCACCATTGACTTGCATGCCGATCAAATACAGGCATTTTTTGATGTCCCTGTCGATCACATTTATGCATCATCCATTTTTACACCTTATATCGAAAGCCTGAATTTACCCGATATCATCATGGCTTCACCCGATACCGGCGGCACCAGGAGGGCAGCAGCTTATGCCAAACATTTGAATACCGGCTTCGTCATTTGTTACAAACAACGTTCAAAACCCAATGAAGTAGATAAAATTGAACTCGTCGGTGAAGTTGAAGGGAAAAATGTGATCCTTGTTGATGACATTATTGATACGGCTGGCTCTATTACAAAAGCAGGTAAACTTATCATGGACAGGGGTGCTGCAAGTGTAAGGGCAATCTGCACACATCCTGTTTTTTCCGGCGAAGCCTATGACAAAATCGAAAAGTCTGTTTTTAAAGAAGTTGTGGTTACAGACACGCTGCCCATTAAAGGTGAAAGCGACAAAATTAAAGTATTATCAACTGCAGATCTTTTTGCAGAAGTGATCAAAAGAGCACTCAGGACTAAATCAATTAGTTCTCTGTATAAATTCAAAGTCAAATAATAAGCAATTTAATTTTTTTTAGTTATGAAAACAGTATCAATGAGCGGTGCGCTCAGGGCGCACGTAGGGAAAAAAGATGCTAAAGGCCACAGGAAAGAAGGTAAAGTACCTTGTGTGCTTTACGGCGGTGATGAACAAATTCACTTCACCCTGGATGAAAAAGCATTCATTAAAATTTTGTTTACCCCTGAAGTTTATATTATCAATATTAGTATTGACGGTAAGGAACATCGGGCTGTTCTTCAGGATATACAGTATCATCCGGTTACCGATAAGGTATTGCATGCCGATTTTCTTCAGCTTGTTCCCGGAAAACCTGTTAAAACAGCCTTGCCGGTTACCATTGAAGGAAATGCTCCAGGTGTGATGCAGGGTGGAAAACTGGTTCAGAAAATCAGGAAACTTAAGGTTTTGGGCATAGCTGATGATTTGCCCGATAACCTGGTTCTGAATATTGATAATCTCAATATTGGCGATTCCATAAAGGTGAAAGATATCAAAATGGAAAACATCAAATTCCTGGATAACCCCAATGCACAGGTTGTTACGGTTAAAACAGCCCGCGGTGCCGGGGCAGAAGAGGTTGAGGAAGAAGCTGCCGGAGCTGCTGAAGAAACTGCTGCCGAAGGAGCCGAAACCAAAAAGGAAGGCGAAGAATAAAATTCGATTGTTCTAGGATATAAATTCCAGATTCCGGTCCTTCGAAGGAATTTGGAATTTTTTTTGTCACCCTGTGCAAATATTCATAAGTTTGAAAAAATATTCGACTTGAAATATTTACTTGCAGGATTGGGAAATATTGGCCCCGAGTATGCCAATACCAGGCACAACATCGGGTTCATCGTGGCAGATGCACTGGCCGCTGAAGCCAATACTGTATTTAAACCCGGCAGGTACGCCAATCTGGCAAAACTCAAGTTCAAATCGAGGATAATGATCGTTATCAAACCCTCCACTTATATGAACCTGAGCGGTAAGGCCATTAAATACTGGCTCGATAAGGAAAATATTCCAATTGAAAATTTACTGGTCATCGCCGATGATATTGCACTGCCCACCGGAACCATAAGAATACGGGCCAAAGGAGGCGATGGAGGCCACAACGGCCTATCCAGCATCATCCAACTTCTGGGCACTCAGCAATTCAACCGCCTGCGAATTGGCATCGGCGATGACTTTGCCAAAGGCTACCAGGTCGATTACGTACTCGGTAAGTGGACAAAGCAAGAAGAAGAATTGATGATACCTGCCGTAAAAAAAGCAGTAGAAGCCATCAAGCATTTTGTGCAAATCGGTATAGAACGAACAATGAATTTGTACAATACCTGATAATCCTCTTCTATCGGGAAATACCTGTTCATTACAACAGATTTTTCATTTTTAAGATCAACAGGTCCGGGTTAATGGGTTTACTGATATAATCATGACAACCCACACTGTAACATTTATCGATATCATCCTGCATGGCATAGGCAGTTTGTGCAATAATCTTAATGTTCTTGTCCATTTTCAAAACCTCTTCCACAACCGTGTAACCATCAATATCGGGCAATCCAATATCCATGAGGATTAAATCGTAATGATGGCTGTTCCTGAATTTATCAATGGCGCTCAATCCGTTTTCTGCCCGGTCCACATTTACTTTAACCGAAGTCAGTACAATTTTCAGAAATTCAAAAACGATATCATCATCCTCAACAACCAGAACATTCCTGTTTTCAATATCTTTAAACGATTCAGGCGAATTTTTCGTTTTATGCAAATTTTGGGTTTTGATCCTTTTAAAGGGAATTGTAAAAATAAATTCCGAACCTATATCAAAAATCGATTCAACCCAGATCTTCCCGCCAAGCAAATTGACCAATCCTTTTGAAATCGACAATCCAAGCCCTGTGCCTCCAAACTTTTTTGAAATATTGATTTCCGATTGTTCGAACCTGTTGAAAATAATCTCCAGTTTTTCTGAAGGAATGCCAATACCGGTATCCTTGACAAAAAATCTAATGTCCTTCGAAATTACTTCAAATCCCATTTCAATGCTGCCTTCCTGCGTAAATTTCAAAGCGTTGCTTAAAAGATTGGTCAATATTTGCTTAATCCTTATGGAATCGGTTTTAATAACCAGATCATCATACCCCTCAGGAATATGCAATTTGATCATAATATTTTTTTTCTGCAAATCCCTTTCATGCTCAAAGATGATTTTCAGTTCATTCAATACCTGTATAATATGACACTCTCCGCTGACAGTTTTAAGTTCACCGGCTTCAATTTTTGAAATATCGATGATGTCATCAATGAGATTTAACAACTGGAGCGAATTGTTATGAATTATCCTCACATATTCTTCCTTTTCTCCGGTAGTAAGTCCGGTATTTTTCAAAAGATTGGAAAATCCGATGATCCCGTTCATGGGTGTCCTGATTTCGTGGCTCATATTGGCCAGAAAGTTATTTTTATATATATTGGCAATTTCGGCTTTTTCCTTGGCTTCCTTCAATTCGGCTTCAATCCTTTTGAGTTCGGTAACATCTTCCGAAACCTTTACAAAACCTGTTATTTTGCCCTTTTTATTCTTCAAGGGACTAATGGATGCCAGTTCCCAATAATTTTTGCCGTTTTTCTTGCGATTGAAGAACTCTCCCCTCCAGGTTTTTCCCTTTGTAATGGTATCCCACAGGTTTTGATAAAATGATTCGGCATGAAAACCCGATTTCAACATGCTGGATGATTTACCTTTTATCTCTTCAGAATCGTACCCGGTAACATGCTCAAATTTTGGGTTTACATAGGTAATTTCGCCCTTCAGGTTGGTAATGACAATGGGAGAAGGAGCCTGGAATACTGCCTGGTTAAGTTTGAGAAGTTCCGCTTTTGCTGCCTTAATATCAGATGTATTTACAGCCAGAACCAGCAAAGTATTTTTCCCCGGTGCTATACTGTTGATGGGTATGGCATTGAAGATAAAATCGCGGCTGCCGACCTGTGATTCAAATCTGATTTTTTTCTTCCTGGTAAAGGCTTCCTGGTAATGCTTCTCAAAAAGGCCTGCTTTTCCGGCAGGTAGATAATCCTTCAGTTTTTTACCTACCATCTGTTCGGGCGAAAGCCCCATTTCGTAAAGCTCCTCACCATCGGCCATCAACAGGTCAAGGTTCCTGTCGTACAGGAATACCAAAGCTCCGGGAAGATTTTTGATGGCGCTGGTGAGAAGATTTTTTCGATAAGTCAGCTCGTTTTCGGTTTGTTTTAAAGCAGTGATATTGGTTAAAGTAATCACAACACCATCGGTCCTCTTCTCAGGAGAAATAAACGGATTAAAACGCAGTAAATAATAATGCCCTTCCTTATCCTGTATTTCTTTTTGGAAAATACTTGAATCTTTCAGCACCTTTTCGGCATCACTGATCAGTTCCTCAGTGGTCGTTTCGGTAAAATTGGAAGTAAATGTATTGATGTGCCTCCCAATATCTTCCTCGCGAAGGTTGAAGTGTTTTTTTAAGGATGGGGTAAATTTTCTGATATTCAAACTATTGTCAAGGAAAAGCGTTCCTATTTCGGTGCTGTTCAGCAGGTTATTTACATCGCTGTTCAGGTTGAGCAACTCCTTGTTTTTTTCCTGAAGCTCTGTATTCACGGTATATAGCTCTTCATTCACCGACTGCAATTCTTCGTTTGTACTTTGAAGTTCCTCATTCGAAGCCAACAACTCCTCATTGGACGATTGCAATTCCTCGTTACTTGTTTCAAGTTCTTCAATTACATTTTGCAGCTCGTTTTTTGCCAACTTCAGTTCGTCTTCCAGTTCATCAATGCGGTGCTTCGATAAATCATCGTATTCAATATGTTTATAAACATCTTTTTTTTCTTTCGAATCAACGAGCATTTTATCTCCAAATTCAATGATGTACAAGTAATTTTTATCGGTCTCCCTGATCAGGGAGCGAAATGTTAAATTGGTTTCGAAATATTCCTCATCAAGCCGAACCTTTACATTTTGTATTTGAACCGGAACGGCCTTTTCACGGACTTTTTTCAGTCCCGACCTGAATACCGGAAGCAATTCTTTTGGCGCCAGGTTGAATAGTTTTGAATTGAAAACCCCATCATGAAAGTGAAGATATTTTTTTGCATTTCCCGAAGTGAAAACCAGGTTATAATCGGCATCCACCACAAGGCATGATGGTGCGTAAAGCTCAGATAAATGACGGTAAAAAAACCCATCATTAGTTTCCCGGTCAATAGGGGCTGCCCGCTGGCTTATTGTAATGGGCGACTTGTAATCAAACAATTGCAATTTTTCCTCAGGCATGATGTAACTGGGCAATACTTTCTGGTCGGAAATATTCTTAAATATTTTCCATTTGGTATCCACCACCTGGAAATATTTCTGGAGGTCGCCCAGGCTTTCACTGCTTCCCAAAAACAGGAACCCCTGGTTCTTAACCGCAAACTGGAAATTAAGCAATATTTTCCGCTGAATACGGTTGCCGAGATAGATCAGCAAATTGCGGCAGGTGATCAGGTCCATCCTGACAAAGGGGGGGTCTTTCAATATATTGTGGTAAGAAAAGACGATCTTTTCTCTCACCTTCTTCGATATTTGAAATTTATCACCCGTTTTTACAAAATACTTCTCCAACCTTTCATTCGAAATATCGGTTGCGATATTCACCGGGTATGTCCCAAAACCGGCTATTTTCAGCGCATCAATGTCGACATCGGTAGCAAATATTTTATACTCCAGCCTGGAACCTGACTTTTCGATCAGCTCATCCAGCAAAATTGCTATCGAATAAGCCTCTTCTCCTGTGGCACATCCGGCCACCCACACCCTGATGGTATCATTTGCCGGCCGTTTGAAAATAAGTTTTTCAATGACCTTTTCCTTCAATATCAGAAAGGCATCTATATCCCTGAAAAACGATGTGACGCTGATCAAAAAATCTTTTTTAAGCATTTCCTTTTCGGCAGGAATAGAATGTATCAGGTCATAGTATTGCTCCAGTGAGTCAACATTATTGATAGTCATCCGTTTTTCCAGCCTCCTGATCAACGTATTGTGCTTATACTGCCTGAAGTCGATCCCCGAGGATTTAT
The DNA here is from genome assembly GCA_016933115.1 of Bacteroidales bacterium. Taxonomy (GTDB): domain Bacteria; phylum Bacteroidota; class Bacteroidia; order Bacteroidales; family JAADJA01; genus JAADJA01. The sequence continues at coordinate 11,075 of JAFGBL010000232.1, forward strand.
ATATTTCTTCCAGGATATTATTGAATGTCGATTCAGATTCGTCAGGGTCGGATTTTACAAGCTCAGGGATGTGTATCGACTTCGAGGTAAGCTTAATGAGTTCTTTTGCAATTTTATCAGGTGGCAATATGTACTCGGCAAGGTTGGTTGCAATGGCCGTGTTGGGCATACCGTTGAACTGGGCCGATTCGGGATCCTGCACCAGCGTGGTTCCTCCGGTTTCCTTTATTGACCTGATACCGCGCGAACCGTCGCTGCCCGTCCCCGATAGCACCACCGCAATGGCTTTCTCCTGGTATTCAACGGCCAGCGAATGAAAAAACATGTCGATCGGAAGGTTCAGGTGCCGGTTAGGATCCTTATCCTTTAACAAAAGTTTACCATCCTTCACCACCAGGTCCTTGTTGCTTTTATTCAGGTAAATGCAATTCGTCCGTATTTCCTGCTCATTTTCCGAAGTAAATATTTCCATCCGTGTATGCTTGGCCAGCAATTCGGGCATCAGGCTCTTGAAATTGGGAGATAAATGCTGAATAATAATAAATGACATACCGGTATCGTCGGGCAGGTAATCAAAAAGTTGTTGAATCGCTTCCAGGCCGCCGGCTGAAGCACCGATCCCAACCACATAACTGCTAGAGCTCATAATTTCGACAGGTTTAAACCAAATTACCAACAACAAAATCCCACACCCAAGGTTTTGGCCGTTCTGTTTTTTAACATATATTTAACATATCCCTGCAATGTCAGGTATAACCGATGATCGGGCGCCCGGCTCAAAAAAAATTCACAAGAAATGAATAACCGCTTATTTAACCTTTAGGCAACGGTAAATCATCACAGTCTCCCCGCCACAACCATTGTTTTTTTGAATTTCTTAACTCCTCCCTCCGGATTGAATGCTTCAAAATAAATAATGTAAATGCCGATTCCGGCCTTTTGATTGTCTTCAGTGCGGCCATCCCAGGAAAAGACACCTGATGAACCTAATAGGCTGTTTTCAACCAGGTATTTTACCAACCTGCCTTGCGAATCGTAAATAGTGATTTTAGCTGTAGAACCCTGATCACCGAAATTGTAATATATATTGGCCACATCATCCGTTCCGTCATTGTCAGGTGAAAATATTTCGGGTTCCACCCATACCTCTTCCTGAATTTCCCCTTCTTCAACAAACTGTGAATTTTTGATGCCCGGAGTGGCATAACCCGATTGCTCAGAGGCCGAATGCCAGTTGGTTTTATCATTGGAGGGCCGGTTGTAATTGATCCGTTCAAGGGAGACTCCCTCTACAAAATTCAATAATGGATGATGCATATTTTCGTCATAAGTAAATGCATCGATAACGTCACCTTCCACCCTTGTTAATACTGTAGTACCGCTTTCATTATTATATGACGGGAATTCGTTCATTGCATGAAATGCGTCGGGATTCGATAAGAAATATTGGTCTTCAACAATAATTGGGTTCGGTGTCAAGACCAGATATTGATCCATCAACAATAAATCATTATAATTTGAAACAGACTTATATGTCGTATCATTGGGTTCGAACTGGTTGACTTCGATGCTTCCCAAAACCAGTTCTTTCAGGTCTATAATTTTTCCGGACCGGTTGTAAATTTCAACAAAATCCACCCCATCCCCGACAGGATTAAACAGGATTTCATTGATTACAACATCATTAAATTCGGGGATTTCAGGAATTCCGAACTGAAAACTCCTGTCCTTGCCAATGGGTAATCCTACACAATTATTAATATCCTCCACAATGGATAAAGTGTAGATCGTTCCCTTTTGAAATTGATTTTCAAATTCAAGGTTAACACTTTTGTACAGTGAATCACCAGCAGTTATACCAAGAGGGATTCCAATATTCAAATCCACCTCATAATCATTTACATTGAGCATTGCATCTTTTTCCATGGTTTGGCTAAAGAAAACCGTAATTATATGATCATTCACCGGAATGATCCTTTCAATTACCGGTTCCAGGGAATTTTCAGCATATATCGAATTTACCGAACCGGGTGTTCCTCCATACTCCGCAACAGATACACCCCAGTTTCCCTGACCGGCACAAGGATTGAACGGATCAATTTGTTCCAACGACCAGCCACCTTCCCTTTTGTTATCATCCAGGTACCAATTATCGGAATAAGTTATGGTTGAAATGATTTGGCCGCTGGAATTTTTCAAGAATACAGTTGATCCCGAATTGGTGAGACCCAGACTACTCAATCCAAAAGCACGACAAAATATCCCGAAAATCGAAACGGCATTATCAACGGTTAAAATGATGAATTCTCCAGGATTCATCACGAAGTCGGGAATTGATTTTTCAGAAGTTCCAATCACCAAATTCCAACCAATAACATTTAAATAGGAGCCGGAAGGATTAAAAATCTCAATATACTCATAACCCGGAAGGCCGACTGCCGGTTCCGGATCGGCCATAATTTCATTGATCACAATTTCATAAGGATAAGCTTCAACAGGTAATACAAATGATTCGGAGGTTTGAAGGTCAATATAATCACCAGAACAATTAAATATGGAATCCGACAAACTTAGATTGTATAGTCGGTTTTCGTCCAGCGATGCGGACAATATCAATATGGCTGCATCCATAAACGGCATCTCAGCCTCAACGAAAGTGGGGTGGCCTATATTCTGGCCAATCGAATAAGCCATAGGATTGATGACAGAAGAACTATCCATACTTTGTGAAAACACAATTCGGACAGATGTATCACTAATTGCTATAATCCCGACTATTTGCGGTAAAAAGTCAAAATTTCCGGAAACAGAATTTGCCCGGCCGGGAGTTCCTCCTTCATCCTCCAATGAAGCCGTCCAGTTATCATGCAAGATGCAAGGGTGATTCCTGTCGATCATTTCAAGCGACCAGCCTCCCTCCTGCTTGTTTACGTCATTGTACATTTCCTTTTTGTAGCTCACAGCATGAACCAAATGGCCTTCCCGGTTTCTTAAAATAATGGTCCCTTCATTGTTGAGCGATAGGCCAGGCAATCCAACCACCCGTCCGTATGATTCAAAATCCTCAACATGAACAGGAGAAACCACAATGATAAAACTATCGGGTTCAATAACCGTATTTGGAAACACGATGGGATCGGCACTTTCCCCGGGTTGTATTGTACAACTCTCAAGATTAATCTGATCTGCAGTTCGATTATAAATTTCAACATAATCGGCTTCAGGCAGGTTTAATGGTGCCGGGCTTACATCGGCCATGACTTCATGGATCAGCAAATCAAATGGATTGATCACCTGGTAACCCGAATAAATAAAACTTGTGTTTCCGACTTCCATCGTATTACCTGATAGATCCTTTACACCTGAACCAGTTAAAATATAAGGTTCACCAGATTCAAATGGATCAGCAAATACCAAATGCACCAATTTAAAATCGGTCAAATCCCTTTGAGCCTGCGAAGGATTGCCAATTCCATTGTTTACCGAATAATTTAGCGTATTTTGTGATGATGACAATTCTACGTCTTCGGTAAAAGCCAATGCAAGTTCATATTGGGAAATTACCCAAACAGAATCGATTTCAGGTGCAATCGTATCAATTTCAATCTCATTAATGAAAATGTCATCAAAATAGAATTTCGTTGCATTACTTGTGGTGTATTTGCATAACAATCCAAAATAATTCGTCTGGGTAAAAGTGTTGTCAAAAACAGTTCCTTGCGGTTCAAAAATATAACCACCGGATGCATCCGATTCCAAGGTCCAAAAACCCTCCAGGTTCCTTTGAATTTTCAACCTGAAAACATTGGTGGAATTTCCGGTAAAAGCCGTTTCACAGGTTAAAATTGAAATAAATTCTTCACCTGTTTGCCTGTAGAGGGTGATACTATCATTGGCACCTCCAACCTGTAATAAATAACCATTGAGATTTCCTTCCAGGTTTTCCTGGTCCGATGCCAGGTAAATCCTCGCAAAATTATTGGCTGAAGTATTAAATGACAATTTTATCCAAATGTTCCATTCGGTATTTGAGATAAATTCATTGGGCAGGTATAGAACCGAGGTATCCGATTCAATTCCGTCGAGTTGCAATGCAGGTTTCATCTCAGGAGGTATAGCACTGCTGTAGGTAATTTTAAAATCGGTTGTATCACCATACCACTCCGGATTTATGGTAAAGTTGCCATCCGAAAAATCATCGGCAACCTGCGACCTTACCACGAATGAAACAATAATAAAGACTAAAATGATAAAAATCCTGCGGGTTTGATTTAAACAATACATTTGGGTCAGGGTTAATAAAGAAACAAATTGCTCAATTTTTATAATTTTGCACGCTTTCTTTCGAAGGGTAAATTTATAAAAAATTTATTTCAAATTTGAAAATTTATCACAACCTATCGGATTTCAGGGGGAGTAATTTTGCGGTGGTCACCGTCGGCACATTCGACGGCCTGCATATCGGCCATCAAATGATCATTGCCCGTATGAAGGAATTTGCCCGACAAAACAGCGGAGACATTATCCTTGTCACGTTCGACCCCCATCCCAGGCAGGTACTGAATTCCAACAAAACCGAGATCAAATTCATTTCCACCCAAAAACGGAAAATCGAACTGCTCGACCGCTTCGGCATTGACCACATGATCGTTATCCCTTTTACCCGGGAATTTGCAGCCACTTCATCCGAAGATTTCATCAGGGAATACCTCGTTAAGAAACTCAGGGCAAAAATGCTGATCGTAGGTTACGACCATCATTTCGGCAAGAACCGCGAAGGGAATTACGAAAAACTGAAAAGCCTGGGAAAAGCATACGGATTCGAAGTAGAAGAAATCCCAGCTCAGTTTGTGGACGGAATAGCCGTGAGTTCAACCAAAATAAGAACTGCCCTGAGAGAGGGAGACGTTGAAACAGCCAATAAAATGCTTGGATACGAATACTCCATTACGGGCAAAGTGATCGAGGGTAACAAAATCGGGCGCAAAATCGGGTTCCCGACAGCCAATATTGATGTGGGGGATGAATACAAGCTGATTGCTGCGGGCGGGGTTTATGCCTGCAAAGTAGATATTGAGGGCGACACCTATTTCGGTATGGGAAATATCGGTACCCGCCCCACCATTGGCAAACACGACTTTACCACAGAGGTACATATTTTCGATTTCAACCGGGAAATCTACGGAAAGGAAATCACCATCTTTTTCCTCAACAGGATCAGGGAGGAGCAAAAGTTTGAGAACCTGGATAAGCTGAAGGAGCAGTTGCACAGTGATAAGGAAAGGGTGAAGAGGCTTTTTGATGACAGGACCTAACAGGTCACCGGCCAGAGCGGAAGAATACCTGTCAGAACGAAAAAACTTTACATTCCGAAGCGCATTGGTTCAATTTCACTCAGATTTCCTGACAATAATTCCAACCTCCATCATTCCAGGCGTTTCCAGCCTGGTATTTTTATTTTCGATCTCGAACTTGACTATACCCTGTTCATTAAAAACAATCCCCTTGCGGATCAGGAAATCGATATCGCAAAAGTCGCCCAGGCATTCGCTGAGGCGCTCCCCGTCATTGTCGATAAATTTGAGGACATGGTCGGCAGTACGCATTTCACCTGAAGGAAAGAATAAGGTAAAATTGACTTCCAGTTCCCGGTAAGCAAACTCGGGCAGGTGCCGTACACTAAGATAAATATCGTATTCTTGTGAGGAGGCCTCCACCGGCATTTCAAAATTCAGGAATTCGAACCGGTTCCAGGATATTTTTTCAAATTTGTAGTATTGCTTATATAGTATATTGTTTGTACAAGAAGCAAATATCACAAGCACAATGAGCCCCAATAAATAATATATGCTTATCTTATTTCGCATTACTTTTCCTTTCCAGCCATTTCAAGGCTTCCCTTTTACTCAAAGGAGCAAGCGGCTTTGATTCAACATATTTTAATACCCAGGCACCATCGGTTTTGGAATATTCCCTCAACATCCAACCTACGGCTTTATTGATGAAAAACTCTTTGGATCCCTGCAACCTGCTGATATAATCGGTCAGAAGCTCAAGGTCGGTATTCTTTTTATATTTCAACTGGAATAATATGGCGGTTCGTTGCAGCCATATGTTTCCCGAATCCATCCATTTTCCGGTGAAATCCCTGATCAGTTCAGGATATTTTTGAAAATGGACACCCACCAGGTTGGATGCAATATAATCCACCGTATCCCACCACGATTTGTTTTCAACCATGTATTCGTAAAGATCAATCAACTCCTTTTCGGCTTTTTTTGCCAACTTTCCCAAAATTTCCATGATGAAATACTGAAACTCCCTTTGCGGTTGTTCCCAGCAATCTTTTGCCACAGCTTCCAATTCTGAAATATCGGGGTAACCATGTTCATTTAAAAAAGTTGCTAAAATTTCCCGCCTCCCGGGCGATTTGATCCCAAAATATGCATACCGTTCTTTCATATATTTTTTCATATAAAAGGCTATTTCCGGATCAGCCGCAGTATTAAATTGTTTTAAAACCGGTATTAAATATGGATGCATTCCCAATGATTTTAGTGAAGGATCAGTTTCTCAATTCCTATCGTTAAATTATTTTCCGTTTTAAACCGTACAAAATAGGTTCCCATGGTCAATCCGTCCGTTCGCCAGGTAACCTGGCCAGCAGGATCTTTAATGTAAACCGTATCAATTATTTTTCCTGAAACATCATAAAATTCAAAAATCCCAGCCTGATTTGCCCGGATATTGAAATTTCCGTTCGAAGGGTTTGGAAATATGATCATCCCCGAATCCTTTTGTTTCTTCTCGCTTGTCCCCACATATGTATCATCACACACGGCCAGGGTATACTCACCTTTTTGCAAATCGACAAAAAGGTAGCCGATATTCCAGTTGCCCAGTTTTGTAAAGTCGATATACTGCCAGTCGTAGGCCGGTCCGGGGCGATACATCACAATGATGGAATCCTCAGGGCTGGTAAGTATCCCGTTATCGAGATAACCGCTTTGACTGTACCAGAATTTGAGCGTAGCCGTGAAATTTTCCGGAAAATTCCCATCCACCCTCCAGTAGCGGTAATCTGAAACGGTTAACCCTTGTACCGGCGAAGAAAGACTATCGGGAGGTGTCCAGTTGTGCTCGATCCTTACAAAAGCCGAATCTTCAATTTCCTGAACCTCAAGGACTGCATAGGTATCGGGGAAACTATAATCATCAGGTTCGGAAATGGTTATCGAATATACTGTGATGGCATCGCACATCAGTTCATTGGGATCAACCAAAACCATTGCCGGTTCAAACGGCACAAAGATCACCGAGCTGCCTGTAGTTCCGTTAAAATGGATGGTGTCGGTAAAATTGTTCCAGTTATTATCCCTGAAACCCAGTTCCACAATATTTGAATTCCCTGTGAACGCCGGGCCATGCCGTTTTTGTCTCATATAAACCGTAACATCTGCACCGCCGGCAACTGGCACCACCGAAAACGAATCGACCGAAAAATGAGGTGTACCTGAATTAAAAACCCAGTTATCGAACCAATCGTCCATATCGATACCGGTGTAGCTGGTCAACAGATCACGCAAATCGTATGAAGATGCATAACTATACTGAAATTGCTGGTTATATGCAGCAAGTGCCCCGAAAAAGGCTTCATCACCAAAGTAACCGCGCAGGGTATGAACCACCGTTGCACCGCGGTCGTATGCACTCATTCCATAAGTTACATTCTGGGGTATCTGGTTCAAGGGGAAATAACTCCCATCGCCACCCGGTGTGTGGCAATATTGAATGACCTCCTTGTTCATTCCGTTGATAAAATCAAGATATTGGTCCCTGCTGTACAAGAACTCCTGCATGATGGCATCGCAAAAAACGGCAAAACCCTCATTGAGCCACATGTCTTCGGCTGAGGCACAAGTAACGTTATCACCAAACCACATGTGCGACAATTCATGCGAATAGAGCGATTCATAGGTTAATCCACCATCAATACAGAAATTTGGATAGGCAATGTTGCAGGCGTGTTCCATGGCCCCAATGGCTGTTCCTACATATCCAACCCGCTCCAGCATATACGGCCCGAATTTTTCTTCATAAATTGACAGGATGCTGTCGAGATGAACAAAAGAACCATCAACCTTTGAACTATCGGATGGCCGGGTAAAAATCCACACCGGAATATCTTCATTCATGCCGTTGTATGTCTTACTCCACCAGGCATAATCACCAACGGCAACTGAAGCCAGGTAAGTGGGGATTTCGTGCTCATGATGCCAAATAAACGTGTTTGTCCCGTTTCCGTTGTTGACCACCTCGTCCAACAAGCCACCACAAACGGCGTCCTTTCCTTCTTCTACTGTTATATAATACTTGTAGAGGGCATGGTCATGGAAATCATCTATGCAGGGGAACCAGGTCTTACCCAGGTTATGCGGAATGGATTCAAACCCTACCCCCAGGTTGAAACAATATTGCCCCGACCAGTGAAATCCGCCCCAATCTTCATGGAACGGTTGTCCGTGGTAATAAACATTGACAAACACCAGGTCACCGCTGTTTAAAGGTGTCAAAAGCGAAATTGTAACGATAGCCCCATCATGATCATAACTGCTCAACTCACCGTTAACCTTCACCGAGTCGACCTCCAAGTCCATCAATTCCAGCTTTACAAAACCGAGGTTGTCAATTTTAGATTTTAATTGAACCTGTGTGCGGGCAACGATTGTGTGGTTTGAAAAATCCAGATTATCGATGTGGATAATATATTCAACGGCGTCGAGGGTATCGCTCAGGGAAGAGGTTTGATAGGACATTTTGTGCGAACACCTGTGTGAATGTTGGGCATGAACCGAAAAAGCTCCCAGCAAAACCATAAAAAGTAAATACTTATAAGATTTCATAGCTCCAGTTTATTGTTTGTAGTATTTATGTTCCAGCTTTTCACCGTCAAAAACGAGGTAGGAAAAATAGCGTATCCAATCCCCGATGCTGTAATATTTGGCCTTTCCGTTCAGGTCGACCACTTGTGGCCTGTGAATATGCCCGAAAACAAAATAATCGATTTCCGGGTCATTTATTAGTACCTCCTTGCAAAACCCTGTCAATCTTTCGATACCGAGGTCGTTCACTTTTTCAATTCCATTGTTTTCGTTGGCTACCCGGCTTTTATCCGACCAGAAAAGCCCCATTCGGGTTCCAATGTCGGGATGCAGCCACCTGAACAGCCACTGGTTCACCTTGTTCCTGAAAACCTTTTTAATAAACTTGTAGCCGTTGTCTCCTTTGCCCAGGCCATCGCCATGGCCCAAAAAGAATTTTTTTCCTGATAATTCCTTCTTCAGGGTATCGGGATAAATTTTAAAATTAAGCTCTTCGGCCAGGTAATCAAACGCCCATACATCATGATTTCCCCTGAAAAAATAAATGGGGATTCCCGAATCGGTGATTTCGGCCATTTTTCCAAACAGCCTCACATAGCCCTTTTGAATGACCGTTTTGTATTCGTACCAAAACTCGAACAGGTCGCCCATGATGTATATTTCCGCAGCATCCTCCCGAACCTCGTCCAGCCATTGCATGAACAACCTTTCCCTCTCGAGGCTTTTTTCGCGGGTTGGAACCCCAAAATGGCAATCGGAAATGAAATAAATTTTCTTGTTATTTGCTATTCCTGACAAGTGATAATATTTGTTACAAATCTAAAAAAATAATTCGTCTATCTTGTTAACCTGATTAATTCTTAAAATTTATCAATTTATCAGGCCAATGATGTTCAGTACATCCTTGCTGCGGTGAACAATTTTACCATCTTCATCCACCAGGAAATAATATGGCAGGTTCTCATCCAGGTTGTATTCCTTTGCCACCGGCGAATTGAGGCCCATCAGGTCACTACCGTTCAGCCAGGGCAATTTGTCAAGTTTTACTGCACCCATCCATACCTGTTCATGTTCATCCAACGACACACCGAGGATTTCAATGTTTCTTGCCTTAAATTCAGGATACCGTGTCATCAGCAACCGGTTATCCTGCCTCGATTTGGCATTCCATCCCGCCCAGAAATATACCAACACCCTTTGCCCTTTCAGGTTTTTCAGGGAAATAAAATTCCCGGAAGTATCCTTCACAACAATATCCGGGGCTTTTTTGCCCGGTTTCAGCTTCTCATCGACCAGCCTTTTGTCGAATATTTTCCCCTTGAGTTCCGTCACCCGCCGATGATGATCCTTTGTGTGTTTGTTCCGTGGTTTACTTTCCATTAAAGCGCTGTCGACCTTTGCAAAATAAAAATAGTCTTCCGTTTCATCCAACACCTTGTTTTGCCCGAATTTCCTGTTGAGTACAATCAGCGATGAAAGTGAACCTGAATTTTGTTCGATGAAATCCTTCACATATTTCTTTTGTGCATCGAACAGTTTCATGTAGGCTGTATCCAGTTCCCTTTTTATGTTCAGAAAATCGGTGCTGCTCTGACTGGAATAAAAGATATCTGCCAACGAATCCAACTTTTGTTTCTGGTGATAACTAAAGGTTTCAAAATCACAAAGCAATTCAGAACCCTTTGAACCGGAAACGGAATAACCTTTTGAAAAATTTATATTTTCAGAACTTACCAGAACATTTTCATTTAAATCCAGTTGCAGGATAATGAAATTATCAGGGTTCGTTTTCAGTACATAAAAACCTGGTTCTTGTAGCTGGAGGCTGAAATTAAAGTTGCCTGAATCATCATTTTTTACTGAATCGATGGGAAGGGATTGCCTGATATCCAGCTCGTCCAGGTAAATCCATTGTTGTGTATAAGCCGGAAACGACCCCCTGATTACAACGGTTGATTCCTCCTTGTGTGTTGTACAGGAAAAAAGGATGATGAAAATAATTAATATGTATATGAAACTTCTCACCTTAATATATTTGGATGCAAAAATACAATTGTCTGCAATACATTTGTCCTGACCCTGAACCTGGGCAACATTTCATTTTGATGTACCGGACTTTAAATTAGTTCATTTAAACTTGCAATTACCTGCTGGTTCTTTTTAAGTTTTAAGTGATAATTCTGAGAGGATTTAATATGAATAGCCTTGCACGAAGTGCGGGGTAGGAAAGATGAAAGTAAAAAAGAGCACCATCGAAAAGTAAGTTTTTGGGATAAATATATAAGCTTACTAATAGAGCATGCAATTGATTTTAATGAGAAAGATGTATTATAATTTATTGAATCTCACCCGGGTTCTTTGGTGTTTTTTCCAAAACCCATATACACCTGATCAGCTATTGCACGACTATTTTCCATGAAATATTCAGCCAGCACATCAAAATAAAATTTAGCCAGACTATTTTATTAATGTCAGACCTTCTTTGGCCGAATAATCGTTGGGGCGATTCATCAGAACCTTGTTAAATAAAACTTCCGCCTCCCTGAATTTACCCAATTTAAGGTTGGTCCAGCCATACATCAGCAAACCGTCATAATCGAACGGGTACAGGTTGACGACTTTTTCGAAGTATTTCAAGGCAGTGGTGTAATCTTCATTCCCATAATAAATTGATCCGAGCCTGTAGTTGGCCAGTGAGTTTTGCGGATCGATCTTCAGGATTTCCAGGTATTGGTTTTTCACCTGCTCCCAGTTACCCAGCGCCGATGCAGGATAAACATACCCGAATTTGGCTTCGATGGACAGTGGCATCAGGTCCATGGCTTTTTGGTAATAGGCTGTTGATTCGGTGAAAAACCCGGCCATATAGGTGAGCCATCCCAGGCGCAGGTTGATCTCATAGGAATCATCCATGTAAACACTTTTCATTGCATCGATGGCTTTTGAATAATCGCCACTGTAATCGTACAGGTAACTTTTTTCAAATGCATCCTGAATGGTCTTGTAATCCTGAGATTGAGAAGCAAAGGACAGTAATATTCCAAAAAATCCGATTGCAAAAATGCGTTTTAGAATTTCCATTTTAAACCTCCTAAAATTGTTTGATTGTTATATTTAAAATTTCCGATCAATGGATTCGTATCATCCATGTACCAAACTTCAAATCCTTCCATTTGATGATATTGAAATCGCAAAGATAATTCAACTTTTTCCCAAATGGGCATGATAAAATTTAATCCGGCCCTGAAACGGGTCCTGTCTCCTGAGTTATGGACCACAAATACATTTTTTTCGGTCAGGTTAATATATTCACCCAATGCCACAAACCCTTCCAGCCAAATCCGTTGTGATAATTTTACCCCGGCCAGTTGTTCGAAAATAAAATGGGATTTATTGTCATCGTTTAGCCAGGTGCCTGTTGATGTTGTATAAACATCCAGGTTTCCTTTCGGGAAATAAGTGATTTCACCGCCGGCCTGGTACTGGTCAATGCTGTTCAAATTGGAAATTGAACCAAAAATACCTGCATTGAACATGGTGAAATTTTTATTGAGAGCCAAAGAAGCGGCATAATTGAAAAATGAAGTATCGGTTTCGATAATATCAAAAACAGGCCCGCTGAAATCAATAACTTCTGCCCGGAAATTTTTAGAGCTTACATATAAAATATTGACTGCCGGAACCAGCGTTAAACCATTTTTCAATGCCCAATTCATATTGGCATAAACCGAATGTTGGTAAAGGTTATAGGGATTGTCATAACTATTGATCCGCTGATTTCCTGATGACGATGTATTATCGGGAACCAGTATTTGGTGGAGTTTTGAAATAATAAGGCCCGAATAACCAATATATAAGGAAAGCTTTGAACCCACATTTAATGAACTGCCCAAATGCAAATAATATCGGTCACCGTTCAGATCGCGTTCATAATATGAAGATCCTTCCTTGATTCTTCTCCCTTTGTTTGCAGAAAAATTATCGCTGAATGTATAACCTGTTTCAAGGTATAAGTGATTAAAAACTTTAGCTTTAGGTATATCCAATTTCTTTTCCAACAGTCCGGCTTCATTCGATAATAAAACTTTAAGTTCACCTGACCGATTGGAATAAAGATAACAATAATAAAGATATTCAGCAGTTACAGGATCATTGGCATTGAATTGCCGGGCTTTTTCAAAATATTGGGCTGATCTCCTATAATTTTTTTTGTTGAACCAGGCAAATCCCATCCGCTGCCTCAGGTAAAAATAATCCACTCCTTCACGAATGGCCTCCTTCCCAAGGATGATAAGGGAATCCCAGTTTTTTTGCAAATAAAACTTATTGGTTTCCCTGTCGACTTCCTTAAAATTCAATTCCTGGGTTTGTGAAACAGCCGGGTTAAAAGCCATGATGATCAGAATAATCAAAAGCCGGGAATACCTCTTTGATTCAATAGCCTTGTATTTATTTTGAATCTTCATAATTGTTCAGCTTCATCTGATTCCGGATTCGATACTTCGTGTGCTTCAATGCTGCGATTCCCGTAGATACAAACAAAACGTTTTATTCTTTTGGATTCTACTTCAAACTCAAAGTTTAATTCCTTCGTGACTTTATTGCCATTTTTAACGGAAGCATTCGAAATAAAATGGATATGGCTGTCGGTAAGGTCATCCCGGAGCTTAATGAATTCAAGGGTAAATTCGGTTTTCAGGAAAATATAAAACGGGGCTATAAAATCCTGAATGAATATAAGTCCTTTACTATTCAACAGGTGGATTGGAAAAGTATCGGTAATTTTCAACCCTTTATAAAACCCAAGGGAAATTTTATAGGCCCCGACATAAAAATAAAACAACAATGAATTTTTGTTGCCTTCAAAGTGGGTAAAATAAAAGAGGTTGCCTTCATTTTTTAACCAGGCTTTTGATTTGGTGCGCTTACAAAACAGGAAGGGGTTGTTGTATATATCTGTCCTTACCTCCCACGAAACCGTCCACTGGTTCTGATCTGAATCATTTACCCGGAAATGGATCATTTGTCCGGGTACAAAATGAAATGCACCATGAAGGTTCGGATTTTTTTCGATGTTGGAAATTACATCTTCTTTTTCGGGCCTGCCGTATGTTTTGAACTCGAAATCATCCTCATTCCGGAGAATGTAATGGGCAATCGGGTAATCCAGGGTTTTGGACCCGATAAACGGCGTTTCCTGCAATTGAAAATGCAAATGCGGTTCGGGTGATCTGCCTGAGTTGCCACAATGCGCCAGCACATCTCCCCTTTTAACAAAATCACCCTTTTTAACTTTGAATGTTTCCTTTTTCAGGTGGCTGAGTTTGGAATACAACTTTTCCGAATGCCTGACGATGATCGTATTTCCCCAGTTCTGTTCAAGGTTGGAATCACCGATTTCATTGTCGTCGATTCCATCGGCGATCTCCTCCACCCATCCATCGGCAGGGCAAATAACCGGTTTGTTATAACAATAATAATCCTCCTTGCTGTTTCCGCTTTTTTTGAAATTCGAACCATTGTCATCCGTAATCTCAAAATCCCAGGCATGTGCCCAGTCTTCCCGGTGCGTAAACTTGCCATGATGCGCCTGTGTTACCGTCCATTCGCCCCAGAAAGGCAAAGCTACCGGGATAAACTTGAATTGAGAAAACCTCCGCTGGTTATTGAGGTGTGCATACAGGTTTTTCTCAGGCGAAAATTGCTGGTAAACGACTATTTCCGGTTTGTCGTAGGATCGATCCCTGAACTTCAGGATATACAGGAAAAGTAATACAACAACATTAAACGGTAATGAATAAATAGAAAGCTGAAACAAATTCAGGACCGCTATAGAGCTGGTGATCGTGATAGAAATTAACGGTGTGAGCAGAATGACCCATAAAAATGAGTACCGCGACGGAATGATGAAAAATCCGCCGATGGCTATTGATGTTAAAATAAAATTAAAGCCGATATAACTATAGCTGAGTTCATAAATATTTCCTCCTACAAACTTGTAAAATAAATATGCCGAAAAGAATCCAACCAAAGAAAGTAAAAAAGCCTGCCGGGAATAGATCAATACCCCGATAGCGATGATAATTCCGGCAAACAAATGGTATTGAAAGAAAATGGCTCCCAGCGAACGGAAATAGATCACAATGGATTCATGCAGGCGAATGTGCGAAAACCAGTCATAAAAATTTACAAGTAAATACCCACCGATCCCAAAAAGTTCATTGGTAACAAACATCCCCCTTTCGCTAATACTCAGTGCTGTAAATTCACGTGAGGCCAGGGTTACCATCCAAATCCCAAATAAGAAGGAAATACTCAGGTAGGGCAATCCGTACTTTCCGATGACGCCTTCCATCACCACCGTAAAAAACAAGGTAAAAATGGAAGCAAACAATAAAATGAGTAAAAACTCAACGTGCATCTGATAATAAATCCCCAGGCCAAGCCCGACCAGTAAGGAATTAAATCCATAATACCCCGATTTGATATTAAACCGGTTAAAACCGATGAGGCTGGCAATTCCATTTGAGATGATCACGGCCAGCAGCCCGCTGAAACCGGCATTGCGGTCGAAAAAAGTAACGATGATCAGGATGACGGCAAAAATCCGGTTGTTCGAGAAAAACACCTGCGTATAGCTATTCAACAGGCCGGATAAAAAATCGGGAAATATTTTTTTCAGTGATTGCTGCATGATATTTTGTTACTGCAAATTTATCCTTTTATCCCTTTATTTACCTGTCTTAACCGATTAACCCCGGTGCCAAAATAAAACCGGGAAATCTTGAAGCAAGCGCGTCAGGATTGCATCCTCCCTGCTCCGAGTAAAACCCTGTTACAAGATGATTCGGTGTTTTATCAAAATAAAAATTTCTAACCACAATATGATCCGGTGAATCGTTCCAAAGCTCCGATTTTGGCTTTTCCTTTTCAAACACCAGATTGTTTTTGACTTTTTCAGGTAAGGAACGGAGTTTAATATATTTTCGTGTATCGGAAAAAACGTATAATGGTTTCTGAAAATACTTCAATGTGAGTGCTAGAGGGAAAGTGCCGGCTTTGTTGATAAAAAAATCCTCTGTTACCAAATCCGCACCGAAAACAGCAAAGTCAATTTCACGGATAAAATTTTCAACCGCAGCTTCCTGGATAAAAGTCACACTGAAATCCATCTTATACAAAACATCAGCCTGTACTTTTCCTTCCACCACAGGGGGAGAAGCTGTTTGAAACACCTGGGGATTAACATGGTTTTTCTGCAAATATTTAAACAACCTGTGAATGGCAGAACTATTGCTGTGTAAAAGCACACTTTTCGAATTAAAATCAATTTCCCTTGTGATCTGCTCACAGGCCTTTTCAAGGTTTGATTCCCATTGGGATTTATAATCCTTAACAAAACGAATGACCGGTTCAACCCGATCATTCTTTCTCAATTCATTAAAAAAGCTGTTGATAAAATGAAAAACCACACTGAAATTTGAAAATTTATCAAAAAGCCGTTTCATTTCATGCCTGACTTCCACCGGCACATTAAGGCTTTTCCAATTCTGATAATTCAACAGCGATTCGATGATCTGATCGAGGATAGCTGTTGAGCCTGATTGATTATCAGAAATGATGGTGTCAATCCGGTGGTGAAAGTCATGCATACGATCAATGATCAGTAATTCTTAAGAAAGATCAAATTCTTTTAAATGTTCAGGTACTTTTTCCATTTGGGTGATCTGGTCAAGGGTCTCTTTTTCCCTGATCACGTGTACATTTCCGTTATCATCGATCATCACCACCTTGGGCCTCAGGGTAATGAATTGCATCCACTGGGTCATGTTGTAAGCGCCCACATGATGGATCACAAAATGGTCGCCTTTATTCATGAGCGGCAGGCTGATGCTTTCGCGAACCACATCGATGTTCATACATAACGGGCCATAGAGGGTTGTATCCTCTGCATAATGCGTAAATTCCTGTGCTGGTGTAATCTTGTGGTCGTACCAGAATGAAGTAAAAAGGATGTTCACCCCGATATCGATAATGGTGGTGCGTTTTCCGAGTGATGAACGTTTGTTTGAGATCACACTACCCAAAAGGAATCCTGCTTCATCGATCAAAGCCCGGCCTGTTTCCAGGATCAGTAGCGGAAGGTTATCGGGTTCAAAATTGGAATTGATGAGTGCGCTGGTGATGGCTTCGGCAAAATCATCAAACGTCGGATTGATATCTGATCCCGGAAGATACGAGCCTTTCAGGGTATTTTTAGATGCAAATCCACCACCCATGTCGATATACTTGATGTCGTGGTTATATTTTTTCTTGACCCCAAGCGCCAGGTCAGCAAGTTTGTAAGCTGCTGCAGAATAGGCCGCTGCCGATAACATAAATGTACCGATGTGGCAATGGAGGCCGATGAGTTCCAGCTTTTCCGACCGCATGATCTTGTTGAGGGCATCCCAGGCCTGACCGTTTTCATAATTGAACCCAAACCGGTCCCACATGGGATAAACTCCCGTATCCATATTCACCCGGATGGCTACTTTGGGTTTTTTCTTCATTTTGCCTGCCATCTCAATGATGGAGTACAATTCGTCCAAATGGTCGATGTGGATGAGGGAACCGTTTTTGATGGCTTTCTCCAGGTCTTCTTCGGTTTTATCAGGTCCATTGAAAATGATCTTATTTCCATCCACTCCGTTGTTTATAGCCTTGTCATATTCAAATCCCGAAACCACTTCGGCCCATGATCCTTCCTGGTGAAATGTGCGGCAAACCGCATCGAGGTAGTTGGTTTTATACGACCAGGCAAATTGCACCTTGGGATAGCGTGTGGTAAAGGCCTTTTTTGCTTCCCGGTAAATTTTTCGAATGGTCGATTCGGAAATCGCGAACAATGGTGAACCGTGCTCTTTAAGCAACTCATTCACCGCCACCCCGTCGATGTGTGTTTTGGGCAAATATTCTGTTCTCAGCCCGAATTTATTGGGCATATTGGTTTCCAGCTTTTTAATTACCGGACGTTCATATCTTTGTTTTTCCATAACCTAATTTTGAAAATTGATTTATTCCTATTACTCTTAAAGCTCTCCAAACGTCGAAATTTTATGAAATTCTTCCACATCCACGATCATGTCGTAGGAATAGCGAACGAACATCTTTCCTACTGCAAAACTTTCATAGGGTTTAACTTCCTCACCCAAAGCCAGTCGCACCAATGCCTCCGGTATATTCTGGCCAACACCCACGGAAAGATAGATCCAGGCCGGCATCCTGGGATTCACCTCCATCAAATAAAAATCGTTTCCGGAATTTTTCATCAATTCCAGCTCGAAACCGCCCCTCCATTTAGTGGTCGACACAAAATGATTGGTGAGATTAATGATCTCCTCATCATCAACCGAAATCCCTCCCCAGGCTTTACCTTTATCTGTAATGTACTGTTTGCGCATTGGAACAGCAGCGATAGTATTTCCGTTTCCGTCACCCAGTCCTGTTGAGTTGTACTCGGTTCCCTTTACATATTGCTGGATGATGATCGGAAGTCCCCACTTGCTGCTGATCTTAGTGAAGTAAGCCATGGCCTGTTCAGGGGTATGGGCTATTTCGGCATCATAGTATTTGCCTTTCACAACCAGCGGATAGGTAAACTCATGATTCAGACCATGAATTTCAGAAGCAGAATAAATGGCTTTACTGAAAGGAACCTTGATGCTATATTTCTTTCCAAATTCCGGGAGATTGACTTTATGCCTTTCGTCGAATTGCTTTTCTGTCGGAAGAAATGTCCGGATCCCCATTTCCATTAATTTTTTTTCGAGCTTGATAAAAGGCAGCAGTTCTGCATCGAAATTGGGAATGATCACATCCAGTTTCTCGACTTCGTGGATATATTGAAGCCTCGACATCAGGCTATCGGTCCCGGCGGAAGGATATGGGATCTGGTAGGTTTTATCGATCAAATCGTGCATGTAAATGCCCGGCTCCAACGATTCATACGCCAGGCCAATGATCCTCACATCTAATGATTTTGCTTCACGCAAACCCCTGATGACGGCAATTCCCGGCCCAGGACTGTCGATGGCATTCAAACCTGTTACGGCAACATTAATTTTCCTTTTCATTTTCCTTTTCGATTAACAGGTAATGATTGAGCAACCCGACAAAATCATGGTAATCCTTTTCAAAAGTATCTTCATCGGTTCTGAAATTGGCGAGGATCGTTTTGCTGATCTCTTCGTAGGATTTTCCTTCCTTGATCATATAAAAAATTTCTATGCCGATGGGATTAACCGAAAATGACTCACCTGTGGTGGGATTAAAAATGTAACCCGACTCGCTGATGGCAACGTTTTTCCTGATTTTCATTATAAATATTTAACTTGTTAGATATGATAAACTACAAATGGTTTAATACCGATCTTTTAAAGTGTGCAAATTTATCAGATTAGCGGGAAATTACAAATTTCGTAGCGAATAATCCTTTTTTTGTCTGAAAACGGATGATATATATTCCGGGTGAAAGTTGGTCAAGTTTCAATTCTGCGACATGCAGCCCTTCAGGAAATGGTTGGTTCGTACAATACCCGAAAACGCTCTTTCCAAACATATTAAATATGTTTAAACTAACGGATTCCCTTTCCGGCAAGGTGAAGCTGATACGCAAATCAGAATAGGCAGGATTGGGTGCACAGGTCAAGCCATAATCAGGCAACGGTTCAGGATGATTTTGCCGACCGGTTATTAAGTCGTCCAACCCAAAGAAGATAAGGTACTCTTTCAACAGGTTGTATTTTTGAGAAATCCCCTGCCCATTCACCAAAAGGCCAAACATAATGTTGGATCCAATGGTTTTATAAGTTCCATTATCATATGCCACCGTAAAATCGTGGGGCTGGCTGTTGCGCTTCAATATGCCGAAAGCCGGCCCGATGGGCTCGAGGTAATGATTGTAATAAGGCAGTCCCCCAGAATAAGTGAATAACATGTTTTGTGTGAATGTACCGTCAATTCCCGCAACTGAATCTATCTCATTCCAGGTAATAGGTTCGGTACTAAAATTAAACATGGAATGAACCGAAGTTTGCGGATCTTCATACCATGAGACACCGCCTTCCATATAAATATTTCCTCCGTTTAAAAGAAATGCAGCCAGTGAATCGCCTTCAGCTTCCGATAAAATATATTGTCCCCACTTTTTTCCCAGTAGAACGAAAATATTTCTGAACTGGTTCATTTCGCTCGGAAAACTGACAAGGTATTCGTAATACAAACCAATTTCATCAAGATAATCTTTTATATAATGACCTGATATTTTACCCGGATCAAGATCAAGGATCAGAACAGGGTATCTTCCAATAGTAAATTCGGGTGATTCAGAATAAACCAGGCCCGGTTCTGCGGTAAGTTGATAGTCCAAAGTCACTTTCAAGCCTTCCGGGCAGGCAGCATCAATGGTAACATTTACCGTATCAAAAATGGTCTCCCCTTTTTCTATGTCTCCTAAAAAATTATTCGAATTGCTGTTAATGTATAGAAATGGAGAGTTTGTTTCCAAAACACGTTCGACATTATTGGCCTCCGAATGCCCGTAGTTGATCACCGGGATTATAATGTCCGCCGTTTCTCCGGGATCGAGCCATCCATTTCCGCCGTCAATAACAAAGGGTGAACCGATTTTCAAATCAGGGGCAAACACAGGGATAGTAAACTGCCCCTCCCAAAAATTACCAGTGCTGGTAATTTCTGTTGTAAAACGGATAAAATATTGATCCGGAACCAGCGGATCTACTTCTAATAAAATCGCATTTTCCTTAGTAACAGTTTCACCCGGTAAAAGAATCCCAAAATCCTCTGTTCCATCCACCATGGTAATAAACGGATTATCAATATCTACACTGAATGATGTATTTGACAAATAATTGGTGCTGATATTTTTCAATGATACGTCTAACGAGCATGTCTCACCGTATTCCACCAGGCTGTCACCTCCTGAGTCCACATCAATGGTAAATAACACCCCATTCGAAAGCTGGAAATCTTTTTGAGCAAATATTTTGTTGTTATCTGTTACCCGGGCCGTTATATTGTAGATAGTATAACCATTGGATGGGTCTGCTGTCAGAACGCCTTCATCGGTAATGCTGAAACCTTCAAGCGTATTGTTGGGTGTATATCGAATGGCCTCATCCGACTTGTAGGATAATAAATTGGAAAATTCGGAGACCTGGTAATTTTGGTCGTCACCTGCCGACAAACCCGTGATCCATTTTATGGATTTGGGAACTTCAGAATCGCCGAAGAAAAATTCTATTCGGCCATCAGGATATAAAAAGACAGAGAAGTCTACTTTGTAAGTTATATTTTCATATTTCAGTGAGGTTTTCCAACGAAATGCCGCATGCTCTTCATCACCCTTGTACCAAATCCTGTCATCATTTACTGAAGTGTATTGCAGGTACCTTGATAGGTAGGGGGCGATCAGTTTTACATATCGGAATAATACCATATCATCCACCTGGTAAGGAACGGGAAGGCTTTCTTCTGTAAATCCCAGGAAACCATCAACAAACAAGATGACCTCATTGGAGGTTTTACCGTAAAAAGGAAAATCAAATGGTATTTGTTTGATAACATACCCTTCAGTATTTCCGTTGGGAACCAGTTCCTCCTCCTCTATAACAGGGTAATCCTGGCCGTACCAGTTTTCATTATACACCGAAACGATATCCCATTTATATGGCGGTTGCCCTTGTTCCGCCGCCAGTTGAAATTCAAAAGGTTGATTATCGATGAATGCAGGTAATTCTTCCGTGAGGATCTGAACCTGATCGGGATTAAGTGTATGAATCACTGAAAGATTGGTGAACCCATTGTTTGCAATGGTCATCGGGATTCCGGGAACCGGCATTTCCAATCCGCCATTGATATAATCCATCAGGGAACAGGATAAAACCTGTCCCTGCCCCTTATTTTGCGGATCATGCTCATAAACCTGGAAAAAAAACCTGGCGGGTTCACCCGTATGAATGTAACTAAGCAAGGGGGTCGCATCCAGGCCGATTTCGATTTTTTTATTCAATTCAGAGGTGTCATTTCCCTGCATATAGTGATCGCCTCCCTGGAAATTGAAAATGCTGTAATCGAGCTGATATTGAGGGAAAAAATCAGTTGTATCATTTGAAACCCCTGTTGTTAATTTCAGTTTATTCCTTGAATTGTGCTGCAGCCTGATTTTGAATGCCAGTTTTGGAAAATAATTCCCTTCCGCCATTTGCACATATACCGATTTATTCCATATTCCATCGGGCGGTTTTTCCTCTGCCATTACCTTGTACATCACATAACAAAATCCGCTGTCGGCATGAAGCGGCCCGAAACTGTTGACAAATTTAAATCCACCGATCTCCCAGTCTTTCACATTTACCAATCCATCACCATTGATATCTATATTATTGGTATATTGCCCATCATTATTGAAATCATAACGAATGGAATCATTCCAACCGACGAGGGTCATGGAATGACCGGTGCCTGCTCCCCAGTGGTTCACCACACATTTTCCTGCTTCAGGTGTACCCTGGGGCAGGTGTGTGTATCCGGGGTAGTCGGTATAAAAATTGGCAAGACCTCCGTAAGGTGAACCTTCCAGGTGATCAAACAACCAGTATTTTACTGTTTGAATACCCTCTTCGTCCCCTAAATAAATTGAAAATACGCCATCCAATTGATTTAACATCCCCCGGTAATATTTATCATAACCGCTGGGCCAGTATTGCGATCCCAGGCTCAACCCCCCATAATCTGCTATATTCATATGTCCGTTGGACTTGATCGCCTCGAAACTGTAATAAAAACAAACCCCAACCTGGTTTTCGCCATTATTGAAAAAATTCCAGGTATACAAAGGTGAATATTGATGAATACTGGTATCTGCCGCTGTATTCCGAACCCGGTTCAACTCATAGGTGTAGGTATAGCCGATACTGCTGAATTGACCGCATGACCAACCTACCTGGTCCAGAATCGGCCGGAAAAACTGCAGCTGGCTGTTGTCATGAAAATCAGGTAGCAATGGGGCATCTGTGCCTTTGTATGAATCGGGTAGCTTCAGTTCAGGAAGATTGGACAGCAGGATCGAATCGGTGGATGAAATTTGAGTTGAGAACAGTTCCCTTTCCTGACCCGATATTTCAAGCCTGAATAAAAAAATAAAACCGATAATCCAAATGTATTTTCCCATATAACCTGCCAAACGAATTTAGCGGTGTGAAATTAATTAATCATCTGATTATTGACAAGACAAAAAAAGTTACCGGTTAGTTTAAACCTGTAAATGGTAAATTTAAAATCCTGTTGTGATGGGATATCACTGCAAAACCATTTTTCGGGTAAATATTTCATTACCGGTATCTACCCTCAAAATATAAATCCCCGGATTCAATTTATTGCCATTTTTATCCCTGCCCTTCCAATCGAATGAAAAGACCAGACTATCAGGATTAAAATTTTGATTTTTCTCAAAAACAATTTCTCCCTTTGAATTGACAATGGATAAATCAAAAATGGCCCTTTGATTAAAACTGACCTGAATTTTTACTTCCTCATTAAAGGGATTCGGGCTGACGGCAATATTTGGAATTTGAGGTTCAGCTTCTTGAATATCAATAGGCAATTGCACCAAAATATATTCCGGCATTAACAGGGTATCAGAGTAATAATCGTTACTCACAATCAGCTTCACTGAATACATTCCGGCATCATTATAAGTGAACTGCGGATTTTGTTCATAAGAATCGAACATCCCGTCATTTTGGAAATCCCACGCCCATTGTTCAACTTCGCCGGTCGACAAATCGGAGAATTGAACCTCCAAAGGAAGCGGGCCAAAAGTCGGTCCGGCCGTAAAAGCCGCCTGGACATAGGGTTCACCGGTGATGGTAAAATGACCGGTTGTAAATCCTGAAATCAGGCTGTCACCCGACCACACGATCAGCCGGATACGGCAACTGTCGGAACAAACCTGCGGGACGGTCCATTGATACCGGCCACTATTGGGAAGATAATCTGCGATTATTTCCGTCCACAATTCCCCTGATCCGAAGGGTGAAAAGAGTAACCTGACATAAGTTGGCGTGCCTTCAGGCACTTCCGAAGCCCAATCGATGAATTGTACCGAATTTTGGTAGAACACTTCATGGCCTTTGGGGAACAATCCCCTGATCCAAAGGCTGTCGGCAGGCGAATCTTCCCGGTAACATTTCATGTAATTCTGGTAGCTGGGCCATGAACCGCCTTCGGCCATGATCACCATATCGGCAAACCCGTTGTGGTCAAAATCGCCTCCTGCCCTGAAAGCCTGGCAATCCGACATCCCGGAGGTTGTGAACTGTGCAGCCTGCGTCCAGTTCCCGGTTCCGTCGCCCAGCCAAAGGGTAAAAGTTCCGTCGCCATAAGCGGCCAGATCGGTAAATCCGTCGGCATTCATATCCCACAATTGCGTCTCCTGAAAGTCGGCACCGGCAGGCAGGTTGCCTGACAGGTCCTGCCACTCTTCATTATTCTGATCCCAGCCCCAGACCTCGAGGTTGGCAGCAACAAAAGCAATATCCTTATCGCCGTCGTTGTCGATATCTCCCAGCGAAGGACCGGTGTACCCGATTCCACCCGGATCGGGCAGGTTGCCATCTACATTGATGAAATCTCCTGTTCCATCCCCGAAATATACAGCACCATTTTGATGTGCAACAATAAAATCAACAAATCCATCATTGTTGATGTCGCCAAACACGAACCGCAAATTTGAATTACCGCCGATATAACCAAATGACTGAGTCCAGGTTCCATCCATGTTGTTCGCATACACATGCACACCCGCGCAGCAACCGAAGGAAATGCTTCCCAGGTCAAGATCACCGTCGTTATCGATGTCGGCAAAATCAGAGCCGAACATGCCCCAATCCTCACCATTGGTTGCCAATCCATCGTCCCAGGCCGTCCATCCGGTTCCTGTTCCATCACCAAGGGCCACTTCCAGGATTTGATCTCCGAGGTCGGTGGAGGAATAATTGTGATGAATGCCATAGCCAATATCCCAAAGGCCGTCATTGTTCACATCACCTACGGCAATGCCTCCGTATCCCAGGTTGCCGTCCATCTGCACCGACCAGTTTCCGGCTCCGTCGCCAAACCACACCATGATGCCCTGCTGGTTGGTGTTCACACCGGGATTGCCATGGTCCCCCATGGAAATGATATCCACAACACCGTCATTATTAATATCTGCAAACTCATATTCCGAATTACCTCCTTCCCATTCCGGGGGCTCCAGGCCGTTGGAACTGTTGATATAATTGAGGGATTGGGAAAATAAATAAATCGGGAAGAATAGCATTATTAGAAAAGAAAATAACCTCATTTTTTTTGGGATTTTTATTGTATCCCTCAAAAGTAAAAAAATTATATAATTCATGAGGGATCAAAAAAATTAGTGGTGAATCATAATTGGTGAATAGTGATCCTGATGGATATCGGGAGTGATTGCAGAGGGAATAATTCAATACTTCACCAATCACAAATCACAAATCTGCGATCACAAATCCCCTCCGATTTATTCTTCTATCTCAATAAACCGCTCATCCCCGGCAGGATCGAGGGTATTGTTGCTCCGGTTGTAGCGCATATAAAACCGCCGTTGTTTGTCGGGCGGCCAGTTTTCGTTGAGGTGTTCGTTCAGGATGTAGTCGAATGCATAACCGGCATAGCGCCGGGCAAAAACACCGGCATAGTGGTAAATGATATCGAGATCGATTTCGCTTTCGAAATATTTGTATTCCACCTCTCCGGTAATCAGGTTCTCGGTAAAATATCCCGTGATCTGGTCCGTAATGGTTTCGGATGAAAAAAACAGTTTTCGTGCACTTTTAGGATCGTTCAGCTCGTTCATTTCAAACCAGCTGTTGTAAGTAATAGCATTCAGGTCGAGTTTTTTATGGTAAACATAATCACCATATTCAGCTTCATCCTCAAATTCGCTGTAATGCTCCTCCAGTTGCAATTGGGCAATATTGAAAATATAAGCCGGAGATTGCAGGAACAGGAAACTGTCGGTCAGGTTCTCCAGGTATACTTTGAATCCAAGGGCTTCAAACTCCTCGATCATGCCGTTGATAAAAGTTGTGAGGAAAATGGAGTCGGAAATATCCTTTAAGAAAATGCTTTTGGCCATCAGGAGCGAGTCGCGTTCAAAGGGAGTCAGTCCAGTGGTATCTCCGATCTCAATTACTTTGAGGTTGGATTTAAAAACAAAATTTACCGGCAAAAGCAATATGGAAATATCCGGCTTTGATTCGATATAAGCCCTTGACAACTTCCACTCGGGATAGCATGATGTGAGAAGCCATACCGATGTCAGCAAAAAAAATATTGATATAAAATTCTGTTTAAATTTCACCAAAAAGTTACTGCGCCGATTTTTGTTCCAATTTCAACAATTCCCGGCCGAAAGCTTTGCCATATTCGATACAGCTCTTTTCCTCCTCTGCATCGGGGGTGAATTTGACAAAAATTCCTTCCCCGAAATAATTCAGCTTGAGGTTTTTCAGGTTGGACTCGATCATGTTTTTGTTCTCACCGCTCCAACCGTACGATCCGAAGGCCCCGGCCAGTTTTCCTTTATCCCTTAACGGATTGATGGTGGCAAAAAGTTTATATACCGGAAATAAAATATTCTGGTTGATGGTAGGCGACCCCACAATAATGGCCGAGCTACGAGTGACTTTTTCATCCAGTTCACCCAGCGGTACGGTTTCAATATCCTGGACATCCACCTCAATTTCCCCGGCCTGTTTGATCCCTTCTGCTATCTTTTCAGCGATCACACCGGTTTTATGGTAGGCCGAAACATATGGAATGAACACCCTGTGTTTATCAGGATATTGAAAGGCTTCCCGTGCATATTTTTCCGAAATATCTACATATTTTTTCCAATGGCTGCGGAGCACCGGCCCATGACCCGGGCAGATCATATCAATCTCCAACGGCCGTATCTTCTCGATGGCCTTAAGCATGAACTTGCTGAACGGCCTCAGAATCACATCGAAATAATATTTGAATGCATCGTCAAAATTTCCCACCTGATCATCGAAAATGCCTTCGTGGCAAAAATGGCAGCCAAACGAATCGCAGGTAAAAAGTAGCTTGTCCTCTGGAAGGTAAGTGTACATTGTATCGGGCCAGTGCAGGTTGGGAGCTCCGATAAAATGGATCTTTTTATTCCCCAGATCGAGTATGTGCCCATCCTTCACAACCTGATGCGGGAAATCGGGCCCGATCATGTCTTTCAGGTAACGGATGGCATTTCCGCTTCCGACCACTTTTGCATTGAGTGCTATGTTGAGCAACCCACGCAAGCTGCCCGAGTGATCGGGTTCCGTATGATTGACAATGATGTATTCAATTGCCAAAGGATCGGTCAGCGATTTTATCTTTTCCAGGTATTGATCCTGAAAACGTTCCTTTACCGTATCTACAACGGCTTTGTGATGTGCATCGATAAAATAGGAATTATAAGTGGTGCCGTATTTGGTTTCCATCACCACATCGAAGGTGACGATATCGTAATCGAGCGCACCAATCCATTTTACATCATTTGTTATATCGATAACCATGATTTTAGTTTTTAAAGTTCAAGTTCCATTTGAGAAGCGCTATCCGGTCCTGGCTTTTTGGTTTTCTTTTTCACTTCGCTTTTTAAGATTTCCGTTGCTTCCTCTTTATCGGCTTCTTCCTGATCCATTACCTGATTTTCACTTTGTTCAGGATGAATATCTTCCGAAGCAAATTCGTCCATTACTTCTTCACCCGCAAGTTCCTGTTCCAAATCGTCAGGTCCTTGTACAGGTATTTCATAGGGCAATGGTTCAATAAATTCCACTTTACTGATGGCTTTTGTGGTGATCCTTTTCCCTTTGGCCTTCACTCCTTTCACTCCAATAAATTCCTCCACATTGATGACCAGATCGGGAATTTCTTTCTCATTTTTCTCCTTATCAAAAAATATCTTAAGCTGCGGCCTGAAATCAAGACTCTGGGCTATCAGGTAATTACCTTCCTGATCTCCAATAAAATCAATTTTTTTGTTCAGGTTGTTCTCTGCCTCCACCTGGAATCGTTTGATGTAGAAGAACTCCTGAGCTGCATCGAAATATACCGGTGTAATGATCTTTCGCGGATCGAGCTTTTCAATAATAATCATATCCTCTTCAAAATGATTGGAAAGGTCGTAATTCATCAATTTATAATAACCCGATTTCTGGATGGTGAGTATCTTGTCGTCCGATTTGAACGCTCCGATATATTTTCCCCGTTCCTCCGTATTAAGCCTTTTGACCGTATCATCGTACCATATATCACGGGCGCCCAGCGTAGAAACGCCTTCTTCCCGTTTTACAATATTTCGGATCGCATGTCTTGAAATAATATTACCCTGTGAACCCTTACCCTTGATATCAAGCTGGCTGAAATCGTATTCGAACGACAACTTGCGCAGCTTGGGTTTTGGGCTTAGGAAAACCTTTACTACTTCCGCTTCACCATTTGGATTGGCGCTGAAGTACAACACTTTCGAATCCTTGTTGCCGCGGGTCACATCATATTCCTTGTCGCGGGTGACTGAGGTAACGGCAAACCGTTTCACCCTGGCCGGGCCTTTCCGGCCGTCGCGGAAGATCATGTTGTAAATAGTCCGGTCATCGTTTTTCTGGTACACATCTACATGAATGACATTGTGCCCGACAAATGTTTTAGCAGCGACTTTTGTTACCATAAAAGTTCCGTCAGACCTGAACACTATGATGTCGTCGATGTCGGAGCAATCGCAAATGTATTCGTCTCGGCGGAGGGAAGTGCCGGCAAAGCCTTCTTCCCGGTTGAGGTATAATTTTTGGGTAGCAGCAGCCACGCGGGTAGCTTCGATCACATCGAAATTTCTGATCTCGGTTTTGCGTTCCCTTCCGGGGCCGTATTTCTTATTGATCTGCCTGAAATAGTTGATGGCATAATCGATCAGGTGCTCCAGGTGGTTGTCAACCTCTTCAATTTCCAATTCAATACCCTTGATGATATCGTCGGCCTTGAAGGAGTTGAATTTTGAAATCCGTTTGATCTTGATTTCGGTCAGCCGGATGATATCATCTTCGGTGATATCGCGATGGAAAAGCTTCCGGTAGGGTTTCAATCCCTTATCAATGGCTTCGATAACGGCTTCCCAGGTTTCGCACTCTTCAATTTTGCGGTAAATCTTTTTTTCGATGAAAATTTTTTCCAGGGACGAAAAATGCCATTGTTCAAGCAATTCGGCTTTCCTGATATCGAGCTCCATTTTGAGCAGTTCCACCGTATTTTCGACCGAATTCTGCAAAATTTCCGTCACCCCGATAAATTTTGGTTTTCCGTCATCAATCACACAGGCATTGGGCGAAATGGACATTTCGCAACTGGTAAATGCGTATAGGGCATCGATGGTCTGATCGGGCGATACGTTGGGAGCCAGGTGTATCATGATCTCCACATTTTCAGCCGTGTTGTCGTCGATCTTCCTGATTTTGATTTTACCCTTGTCATTGGCTGCTACGATGGTATCGATCAAAGCAGTGGTAGTGGTTCCAAATGGAATTTCCGTAATAACAAGCGTTTTTTTATCCAGTTGGCTGATCTTTGCCCTGACCCTGACCCGGCCACCCCTTAGTCCGTCACCGTATTTGCTCACATCGATCATCCCTCCGGTCTGGAAGTCGGGAAAAATTTCAAATTCTTTGTTCTGCAATATTTTGATCGCAGCATCGATAAGTTCGTTGAAATTATGGGGAAGAATTTTGGATGCCAGGCCAACGGCGATCCCTTCCACTCCCTGTGCCAGGAGCAGTGGAAATTTCACCGGTAAATTCACCGGTTCCTTGTTGCGGCCGTCATAGGAAGCTTTCCAGGTGGTTGTCTTGGGGTTGAACACTACTTCATTGGCAAATTTGGAGAGGCGGGCTTCAATATACCTGGGAGCGGCTGCGCTATCCCCGGTGAGCACGTTTCCCCAATTTCCCTGGGTTTCAATCAGTAAATCTTTCTGACCAAGCTGGACCAATGCATCACCTATGGAAGCATCGCCATGCGGGTGGTACTGCATGGTATTGCCGATGATGTTGGCCACTTTGTTGAACCGGCCGTCATCCAGGTTTTTCAAGGAATGCAAAATCCTGCGCTGAACCGGCTTCAGCCCGTCCTTCATATCAGGTACGGCCCGCTCCAGTATTACATAGGAAGCATAATCGAGGAACCAGTTCTCGTACATCCCACCCAGGTGAATGATTTTATGCGTATCACCTGCAGGTTGTTCCAAATCTTCCTGTTGTTCCTGTTCTAAACTTTCCTGATCTTCAAATTCTGACATTTCCTCTGTTTTCTTATGAAGTATTACAATACCCTGAGCGCCAAAATTAAAAATAATATAATTTAAGCAAAAGTAGAGTATTGAAAATTTATCCACTATTGTATATTTGCAATTTTATATACAACTTATGCGAATATTGATCATTGCGGGTTTACTAATCTCAAGCCTGTTTCTCCAGGCGCAGGATACCCTGAGGTTTATGCAATACAACCTGCTCATGTACGGCAATGACTTTGGAGGGTGCAACCAGTCGAACAACAATCTGAACGACAAAAACCAATACCTCAATAAGATCGTGGAATATTTTCGGCCAGATGTGTTGACCGTGAATGAAATTTACAAAGCAGATTATATCCATGAATATTTAATGTCGAATGCCTTGAATGTTAACGGCGTTGATTATTTTGAAAAAGGCAATCCACCCAACCTGGCCAATTCCTACATTGTGAACCAGGTTTTTTACAACAAGGAAAAACTCTCTCTGGAATCGGACATTGTGATTGAAACAGGCGTTCGGGACATCGATATCTTTAAATTGAAATACCAGCCCGCCAATTCCGGTGATCCGGTATATATCCATTGCATAGTCGCCCACCTGAAAGCCGGAAACAGTTACGAAGATGAAATAGAACGCAGCAACGAGACCAACAAGTTAATGAATTACCTGAGCAACAGCAATGCATCTGGGAATTACCTGATGATGGGCGATTTTAATGTTTATTCAAGCTCGGAGCCTGCTTTTCAGAACCTGGTGAACTATCAGAACAATGAAGTCCGCTTTTACGATCCGATCAACCGATTGGGAGAATGGAACAATTTCTATGTATTTTCGGATGTACACACCCAATCGACCCATACCGACGGCGATTGCGCCTCGGGTGGTGGGATGGACGACCGTTTTGATTTCATCCTGGCTTCGGATGAGATCATTGATGGAACCAACAAAGCAAAATATGTGCCCGGGTCGTACCGCGCCATCGGACAGGATGGGGAGCATTTCAATAAGTCGCTGCTGGATTCGCCTCAGAATACAACTGTTCCGGTGGGTGTTCTGAACGCATTGTACGGCATGTCGGATCACCTTCCGGTTGTACTTGAACTGGCAGTCGGTGACAATGTGGGGATTTCACAAATAAATAACAAGGATTTCCGGGTATCGATCCTAAATCCTGTTTCCGACGGAATTGAATTACGGATTAAATCCAGTAAACCTGTTCAACTGAATTTGGCTATCGTAAACTTGCAGGGACAAACTCTCACTCAGGAATTTTACGAGGGGCAGGGAACAGGTATTAAAAAACTAAGTATTTACGGACTGCCTAAAGGAATCTACTTCCTCATCGTGAAGGACCGGAAAAAAGGATCATCCGCAATGAAATTCATGAAGTTCTAGAAATTCTGTCTTTCAGGTTCAAAATAATCGATAATACCAATACCAAAAGGTAAAAGAACAGGGTCAAACGGTCAACCCAAAAAGTTGAAAAATCTATTCCTGTAAATCTTTCAAGCAGGAATTCGATATAAGAAGGTGGAAGGTTATGTTTCCCCAAATGTTGAAGTACCTGCCAGTGCCAGTCGGTGAACGGGCAATAACCGAATCCGTAAAAAATTCCTAAAATTGTCCAGGATGCCCCGGTAATCAACAACAGGGTCAGATTCAAAAGTCGTGTTTTTCTCCAGATCCATCCCGTTAAGTTAAACAAGATCAAAAGGGGATGAAAAACCGTAAAAAATATGTCTAATATTTTGAACATTTGCCTTCCGATCGCATTATATAATGACAGATAATGATTAATTAGTAATTTTGCACCTCAATAGACAAAATAGTTTGTATGGATAAATTTTCCTGGTTAAACAGTGGCGATCCATCCCAGATTGAGGAGTTATTTCAAAACTACAAAAAGAATCCCGCTTCTGTTGACGAAAGTTGGCAAAAATTCTTTGAGGGTTTCGAATTTGCACGAACTGATTACTCCAGCCAGAAAGGGGAACCCGAGCTTTATCCTTCCGAGTTTAAGGTAATCAGCCTGATTAACGGATACCGTCAACGGGGCCACTTGTTTACAAAAACAAACCCGGTTCGTACCCGACGAAAATATTCACCTACGTTAGCTATTGAAAATTTCGGCCTGACCGAATCCGACCTTAACAAGGAATTTCAGGCTGGAAGTGAAATTGGAATTGGTACGGCCAAATTAGTAGATATCATCGCTCACCTGGAAGATACTTATTGCCAGTCAGTAGGAGTGGAATACCTGTACATCCGAGAGCCAAGAGTTATTTCCTGGTTCAAGGAACAGATGGAAAAAACCAAAAACAGTTACGCATTTACACTGGCTGACAGAAAATACATTTTCAAGCATTTGAGCCGTGCTGTTCTGTTTGAGAAGTTTATCCATAAAAAATTTCCGGGACAAAAAAGATTTTCATTGGAAGGAGCCGAAACCCTGATCCCGGCCCTGGATGCCATCATGGAAAAAGGGGCCGAACTGGGGACTAAGGAATTCATTATCGGAATGCCTCACCGGGGCCGGCTGAATGTTCTGGCCAACATCATGAAAAAACCTTTCCACAATATTTTCAGTGAATTTGAAGGAAAGGAATATGAGGACGAATCGCTATTGGGAGATGTTAAATACCACCTCGGATTTGTATCGGACAGGGAAACAACAACAGGGAAAAAGGTAAAGCTGACGTTGTCGCCCAATCCTTCGCACCTTGAAGCAGTCGACCCGGTTGTTCAGGGTATTGCACGGGCAAAAATCGACCAGGAATATAACAACGACTATGACAAGGTCTGTCCGATCCTGATCCATGGAGATGCATCCATTGCCGGCCAGGGAATTGTTTACGAAGTGGTGCAGATGTCAGGGCTTTCAGGTTATAAAACCGGTGGCACGGTTCACCTGGTGATCAACAACCAGGTAGGGTTTACCACTAACTACCTGGATGCCAGAACAAGTACCTATTGTACGGATGTCGCCAAAACCATCCTGGCTCCGGTGTTTCATGTAAACGGTGACGATGCCGAAGCCGTTGTTTACACCATCCAATTAGCCATGGAATACCGGGCTAAATTCAACAACGATGTGTTTATAGATATTCTGTGTTACAGGAAATACGGCCACAACGAAGGTGATGAGCCCCGGTTCACCCAACCCCTCCTTTATAAGATCATCGAAAACCATCCCGATCCCATGCAAATTTATAGGGAAAAATTGACTGAACTGGGAATCATCAGCAAAAAGGAAGCTGAAGCAATTGCTGAAAATATCTATGAAGTATTTGAAAAGAATCTTGCCGAATCCAAACAAACAGAAAAGGTAAACATAACCTTCATACAGGACAAATGGAAAGGCATACGAAAGGCTAAAAGCGAAGATTTCGAATCTTCGCCCAAAACAGGGGTCGAACGAAAAAAACTACTGGACTTAGGGAAAAAACTGGCGGTTGTTCCCAAAGATTTAAAATTGTTCCGTAAGATCATCCGTTTGCAGGAATCGAGGATGGAAATGGTAGAAAAAGGTGAATTTGACTGGGCCATGGGAGAACTTTTGGCTTATGCCACTTTGCTGGATGAGGGAGTCAGGGTGCGACTTAGCGGCCAGGATTCCGCCAGGGGTACTTTTTCGCACAGGCATTCGGTATTGCGAATTGAAGACTCGGAAGAAGAGTTTGTCCCGCTTCATCATCTCAGTAAAAAACAAGCCAAATTTGAAGTGTATAATTCACCCCTTTCAGAATATGGTGTTTTGGGATTTGAATACGGATATTCATGCCTCACACCCGAAAGCCTGACCATCTGGGAGGCTCAATTCGGTGATTTTAACAATGGCGGCCAAATAATTTTTGATCAATTCCTTAGCAGTGCTGAAGATAAATGGAATGTGATGAACGACCTGGTTATCTTTTTACCGCATGGGTTCGAAGGACAGGGGCCTGAACATTCAAGCGCCAGGATGGAACGGTTTTTAACACTTTGTGCCGAAAATAATATGCAGATTGTCAATTGTACCACACCGGCTAATTTGTTCCATACGCTAAGAAGGCAGTTTTACAGGCCTTTCCGAAAGCCAATGATCATATTTACTCCTAAAAGCCTCTTGAGGCATGCAAGGTGTACATCAAAAACGGAAGATTTTACCACAGGCGGATTTAAAGAGGTGATAGACGATGATACTGCCGACCCGCAAAAAATAGCCAAACTTGTTTTCTGTAACGGTAAGGTTTATTACGATCTGCTGGAAGAAAAAGAGAAACTTAAAAACGAAAACATTGCCCTTATCCGTGTTGAACAGCTTTATCCACTTCCCAAGAAACAGATCAGCGATTTGATCGCAAAGTATAAAAATGCCGATGTTATGCTTTGGGTGCAGGAAGAGCCTTACAATATGGGGGCATGGCCATTTATTCACTTGGAACTGCACGACCTCCCGCTGAAGGTGATTGCCAGGCCGGCTAGCGGAAGCCCGGCTACCGGTTCAAGCAAATTCCACTTTATTACGCAACGGAAAATCATTGAAAAGACATTCCATGAATGTATCTGCCCAAATATTGACAAGGAATGTAAGATGGTTTGCATCGGAAACCGCTGGAAATCTTTCGAGGAAGAACTCGAATCGCTGAAAGTCGATATGATTGATAGTAAAACAATATCTGCTGAAAAAAGCATATAAAATTAAATTCTAAACAACATCTTGTGCGTGCTAACATTTATTATGAGGTTTTTATAACTCTTTGTGTCCTGGAGTTTTTGTGACCTTAAAAATTTAATCACAAAACACTAAGAAACATCAGGTTTTACGAAATGAAACATATTAAAGCAGGATTTACAATTATGGTAATTTAAACTATAAGAAAATTTTAAATTATATTAGGTCTCAATATTGATGGCCGCAAAAATTAGTTACTTGTTTATGGTTGTTGAATGCTTAATTTTGTTAAATATTTTACCGATGGTATCCCTTCGGGAGGATTTTAGATTTAGAAATTAAAAAATTATGATAGAAATAAAAGTTCCTTCACCGGGTGAGTCGATCACCGAAGTTCAGATAGCCAACTGGTTGGTGAGTGATGGTGATTTCGTGGAAAAGGACCAGGAAATCGTTGAAATCGATTCTGACAAGGCAACACTCAGCATCAGTGCCGAGGAAGACGGCAAGATAAATATTCAGGTCAGGGAAGGTGAAACAGTTGAAGTCGGGGCCGTCATTGCGAAAATCGACACCAGTGTGAAGGGCGAAGCCAAAAAACCGGAAACCGGGGAGAAGAAACAAGAAACAAGTGAAAAAAAACAAGTAAAGGAAACGCCAGAGGAGAAGAAGGCTGAACCTGAAGAAAAAAAACAAGAACCAGGTGAAAAGAAGCAAGAGCCAGGTGAAAAGAAACAAGATCCAGGTGAAAAGAAACAAGTTGGAGAGCAGTCAGATGCCGGTTTGAATATTTCTCCTCTGGCGAAAAAGCTGATGCAGGAAAACAATGTTTCGGAAACCGATTTCGTCAATTTCCTCAAAAGTTACCGCATTGGTAAGAAAGATGTTGAATTCTACCTTTCGAATAAGGAAACCACTTCCTCGGCATCGGCTACTTCAACATGGGGTGGAACCCGCGATTCGGAACGAAAAAAAATGAGCACCCTCCGCTTAAAAGTTTCCGAAAGACTAGTGGCGGTGAAAAATGAAACCGCCATGCTCACCACGTTCAACGAAGTGAACATGACACCGATTTTTGAAATCCGGAAAAAATACAAAGATATTTTTAAGGAAAAATTCGGAGTATCATTGGGATTCATGTCGTTTTTTACAAAGGCTGTGACCGAGGCCCTGAATATCGTTCCGGGTGTAAATGCCCAGTTGGATGGCAATGAAATTGTGTATCACAATTATGCCGATATCGGTATTGCAGTCAGTTCACCCAAAGGCCTTATGGTTCCTGTCCTCCGTAACGCAGAGCAAATGAGCTTTGCTGAAATTGAACTCAATATAAAGGAACTGGCCAATAAGGCAAGAACCAATAAAATTACCATCGATGAGATGACAGGTGGTACATTCACAATTACAAACGGTGGAGTATTCGGCAGCATGCTTTCCACACCAATCATCAATCCGCCCCAAGGGGCCATACTTGGTATGCACAACATCGTTGATCGGCCCATTGCAGTGAACGGGAAAGTAGAAATCCATCCCATCATGTATGTTGCCCTTTCTTACGATCACCGCATTATCGACGGAAGGGAATCGGTCACTTTTCTGTTGAATGTTAAGGAAATGCTGGAAAACCCGACGAAGATGCTGTTTGGGGAGAAAGAGCCGGTGGAAGGATTACTGGGATTATAATAAAATAAAAATGCAAAAGAAAGTCGATTTCCTGGTTATCGGGTCCGGTATTGCCGGCCTCAGCTTTGCGATCAAAGTGGCAGATCATGGCAAGGTATGCATTGTAACAAAGGATAAAGTTGAAGAAACAGCCACCAAATATGCACAAGGCGGCATTGCGGCTGTGATGTACCCGCCGGATACCCACGAAAAGCATATCCGCGACACCCTTATTGCCGGAGATGACCTGAATAACGAAGAGATAGTCAGGATCACCATCACCGAATCAACTGACCGGGTTCAGGAATTGATTGACTGGGGTACCGAATTCGACAAGGAAGCTTCGGGGAAATATGAACTGGCTAAGGAAGGCGGCCATTCTGAGTTCAGGGTATTGCACCACAAGGACAGTACCGGGGCTGAGATCGTCAGGGCATTGGTGAAAAAAGCCCAAAATCATCCGAACATTGAAATCCTTGAAAATCATTTTGCCATCGAAGTGCTGACCCAGCACCAGTTGGGTATGGGTGTATCAAGGGGAACAGCGGGGATACAGTGCTACGGGGCTTATGTCCTCAGCCCCGATTCGGGTGAGGTCATGACCATCCTATCAAAAATTACCCTGTTGGCAACCGGAGGTGCCGGAAATGTTTATAACACAACCACAAATCCCGATATTGCCACAGGTGATGGCGTTGCCATGGCTTTTAGGGCAAAAGGCATTATCGAAAACATGGAGTTCGTCCAGTTCCATCCCACTTCACTTTATAATGCGAATGAACGCCCATCCTTTTTGATTACTGAAGCTTTGAGAGGTTTTGGTGCCATCCTGAAAACAAGGAAAGGAGTTGAGTTCATGCAGAAATATGATGAGCGGGAATCGCTGGCGCCAAGGGATATAGTGGCCCGGGCCATCGATACGGAAATGAAACTGAGTGGTGATGAATATGTTTACCTCGATGCCCGCCACCTGAATAAAAATGATCTGATCGAACATTTCCCGACCATTTATGCCAAGTGCCTTACCATAGGGATCGATATCACCAAGGATATGATCCCGGTTGTACCGGCTGCCCATTATATGTGCGGGGGGATCAAGGTGGATAAAAATGCCAGGTCATCAATCGAAAACCTTTTTGCATCCGGCGAGTGTGCATCCACCGGATTACACGGAGCCAACCGGCTGGCATCCAATTCCCTGCTCGAATCTGCCGTATTTTCACACCGCGCTGCAATGGACGCCCTTGAAAAAGTGAAATCCATTAGCTATTGCGAAAAAATCCCTGACTGGGATGCAGAGGGAACGGTTCTGAATGAAGAGATGATCCTAATCACCCAAACTACCCGGGAACTTCAATCCATCATGTCGAATTATGTGGGGATTGTGCGGTCGGATTTACGACTGCAAAGAGCACTGGACAGGCTGGAGATCATCTATCGGGAAACGGAAGAACTATATAATAAATCCATTATCAGTGTTCAGATCTGCGAATTGAGAAATTTGATTAACATCGCGTACCTTATCATCAAAATGGCTCAATTGCGGAAAGAGAGCCGCGGATTGCATTACTCGATTGATTATCCCGAAAAGGCTCCTATGAAAATGAATTCCAGAAGATGAGGAAGAAGTCCCAATTCCGATAGCTATCCGAACAAAATACCAAATACCTAGGATCCAGATCAAAGAAAATAGAGGTTTGGAAGTATTAAATAAGATATTGGAATGGCTAACTTTATAATTGGAAAGGAATCTCGTTTCGAATTTATAATTTTGCCACTGAACCAAATTATGGGTTGAAATTGTTTGTATGTTTCAACAGCAATTACTAAAGATTTAATTATGGCCCTGATCAAAAAAGTAAATGGGATTTCACCAACATTCGGAAGGAATTGCTTCCTTGCCGACAATGCTACCATTACCGGTGATGTTGTTATGGGCGACGATTGCAGTGTGTGGTTCAATGCCGTAGTGAGGGGCGATGTACATTACATCCGGATTGGAAATAAAGTTAACATACAGGATGGGGTGATCATCCACTGCACCTATAAAAAAGCTCCGGTAAACATCGGCAACAAAGTTTCCATTGCCCATAATGCAATTATCCACGGCTGCACCATACAAGATAATGTATTGATCGGAATGGGTTCGATTTTAATGGACAATGTAGTGGTAGAAAGCAATTCGATCATTGCAGCAGGAGCCCTAGTATCCAAAGGGACTGTGGTTGAATCGGGAAGTGTTTATGCAGGTGTTCCGGCCAAAAAGATCAAATCGGTGGACGTGGAATTGCTGGAGGGAGAGATCAACCGAATTGCCGATAGTTATTGTATGTATGCCAGTTGGTATAAAGAATAGTTTGAAGTTCGAAGTTTGAAGTTTGATAAACAAAAAAAATTAAAGATTTGAGTTTGAATTAATATTTAAATTTTTTGATGGTATTAGTTTACACACATAAAGTAACCAACCGGATAAAGTTCATCTTTCACCTCCTGTTTAAGGAAATGCTTAATACGGAAGTCCAGATCACCTCCAATGAAGCCGATTTTTTCGCTTATGAAGCCATTAAATTCAACTATTCAAAGCATCAGTTGGGTGATGAATTGTTTTTTTGTTCTGATAATCTCCTGTTTGAACGCGGTATCCGGCATATTGATATGAATGTTGTGGAATTCGAAAATTTACCCGCTCTATTTCCTGTGTATAATAAAGATTCTGCATTTCCTTTTGATCCGTTTGCTGCCAGTTTTTACCTCGTTTCGAGGTATGAAGAATATTTACCATACCGTAAGGATGAATACGGCCGGTTTCCGGCAAATGAAAGTATAGCCTTTCAGAAAGGATTTCTGCAAAAGCCGCTGGTCAATATATGGGCATTGAAAATTGCCGAAAAAATATCCCAAAAATTCAGTGCATTTACTCACAAGCCGAATAAGTACAGGTATCTTCCAACCATCGACATTGATGCCGCATGGGCTTACCGTCAGAAAGGATTGTTCAGAACGGTCGGAGGATTCGCCGGGGCTTTGTTCCGTCAGGATTTTGAGGATATTAAACTGCGCATGAAAGTTTTAACTAAAATGAAGGAGGATCCTTTTGATATCTATGGTTATTTATTTGAAATTCAGAAAAGATATAAACTTAGTCCCATCTATTTTATCCTCTTTGCCGAGTACGGTTTCAATGATAAAAATATTACCGTTACGAACCGGAATTTTCAAACCCTCGTCAAATCCATTGCAGATTATGCAGAAGTTGGCATTCACCCCTCCTACAATTCGAATGATTATCCAAAAAAATTGAAAAAAGAGATTTCAAGGTTGTCGAAGGTATTGAACCGGGAAATCACCAAAAGCCGGCAACATTTCCTGAAAATTCAATTGCCTACTACCTACCGGAACCTGATTAACCTGGATATACTGGATGATTATTCCATGGGATTTGCTGCCCAGCCCGGTTTCAGGGCGAGCATTTGTTCCCCATTCAATTTTTATGACCTCGACCTTGATTTTGAAACAAAACTCCGGATTCACCCATTCTCCATAATGGATGGTACCCTCAGAGACTATTTAAATTTAGGGACTGAGGAGGCTTTGGAACAAATCAGCCAGTTGATAGACGAAGTGAAGGCCGTTAAAGGCACATTTATTTCGCTTTGGCATAATGAATCGTTGGGCGAAACCAAAAGATGGACCGGGTGGAGAGGCGTTTACGAAGAAATGACCAGGAAAGCCCTTCCTTAAAACTACAAACATGATCCGCCACCTGAAAAAAGATGAAATCGTAGTTCGCAAATGGGATGAATGCATCAAGGAATCGGTGAACGGAATGGTATATGCGAATTCCTGGTACCTCGATATTGTTGCTGAAAACTGGGAAGCTTTGGTAGAGGATGACTATG
Organism: Bacteroidales bacterium; assembly: GCA_016933115.1. Classification (GTDB taxonomy): domain Bacteria; phylum Bacteroidota; class Bacteroidia; order Bacteroidales; family JAADJA01; genus JAADJA01. The sequence goes on from JAFGBL010000232.1 coordinate 51,603, forward strand.
TGAGGGTTTTCCCACTGATTCCGGGAACCAAATACGGAATCCATTATCTGTACCAACCAGCATTTACACAGCAATTGGGCATTTTTTCCAGAAACATCCTGAGCGAAGAAATCGTTGGCGAATTTATACAGGCGATACCTCAAAAATATAAGTTTGCGGAAATTAACCTGAATACCCTGAACCGGGTACCAAAGGGTAAATACAAAATCGAGCAATGGAAAAATTATGAGTTGGACCTGATCAAATCCTACGACCGGATCAGGAAAAACTATTCGGATAACCTGAATCGAAACCTTAAAAAATCGGAGAAGGCAGGCTTATCCATACTGAAAAATGTTAAACCTGATGAAATCATCCGCATCTTCAGGGAAAATAAAGGCAAAAAAATCAGGCGGTATTCGGATGAGGACTATCTGAGATTTCAACGATTGATCTATAGCGGAATTTATAAGGGTAAAATTGAAACCTACGGAGTATTCTCACCGCATAATGAATTGTGTGCCGGAATTGTTTTTCTGAGAAGCGACAAAAAAATGATCTTTCTTTTTTCAGGACTTTCAGAAACAGGAAAGGAACTTGGTGCCATGCCCTTCCTCATCGACCATTTCATCAGCGAAAATGCCCGTCACCACATCACCCTGGATTTCGAGGGTTCCAACGACCCCGGGCTTGCCCGTTTTTACCAGGGTTTTGGTTCTAAAGAATGTACTTACCCTCACCTCATCATTAACAACCTACCGTTTGTCACCCGAAGCATGGTTAAACTGGTGAAAGGATTACGAAAACTTACCCGGATCAAATAGAATTGAGAGTAATTTAATTTTTATTATTTTTGTTTCAATTAACGCAGAGGTATTAACCAGCAAATCCAAATTTCATGATAAAAAATATCGGAAAATCAAATTCTGTTCTCAACCATTACATCGCAGAAATCAGGGACCAGGAGATTCAAAAAGACAGCATGCGGTTCAGGAAAAACCTTGAAAGAATCAGTATTATATTCGGGTATGAAATAAGTAAAACCTTGATATATGAGAAAAAAGGGGTGACTACACCTTTGGGTACCGCTGAAGTGGAAGACCTGAGCGAAACACCGATACTTGTTCCTATCCTAAGGGCCGGCCTTCCAATGCACAACGGATTGCTTCAAATCTTCGACAAAGCCGATAGTGCATTTGTGAGCGCATACAGGAAATCGGAAAAAAATGAAAAATTTATCATCAAGGTCGAATATATTTCGAGCCCCGACATTACTGATAAAACTGTAATTATTGCCGATCCTATGTTGGCTACCGGAGCTTCCATTGTTAGCACATATAAAGCACTGATTGGATTCGGCAAACCAAAACATACTCACATAATTGTTGCCATTGCAAGCGCAGAGGGGATAGAATTTGTTAAAAAACATCTACCTGCAAAAAGCTATACCCTTTGGGTCGGAGCCATCGATGAGGAGCTTACCGCCCAGGCTTACATTGTACCCGGTTTGGGTGATGCAGGAGATTTGGCCTTCGGTAAAAAATAACCTGATTGGGGTACATTTTTCTTTCCCGAAAAAAATAATTTGGATTTTGAAATATATCCATCTCTTTTTCAGTTTTGTGATTTGTAATTTAACTTTTAAAGTTAACTTGCGTTTAATATAATTATCTTAAAATTTACATGATCCATTTTCTCGATATTTCGGTGATAAAACTAATCCAGGTGCTGCTGGTCAGTGGCATCAAGTTTTTATTTGCTCCATTTATTTCCATAGGATATGGTTTTAATTATTTCCAAACGGTAATATTTACTACTGTTGGTGGAATACTTGGAATTTTGTTTTTCTATTTTCTGAGCAAATGGCTCATCCGGCAGTATAACAAATATTGCCCGTTGGTTTTTTCGTACTTCACGGGTGAAAAGGTGGAAAAGGCAAAAAAAATACTGAATTGTGAGCAAACCCCGAAAAAGAAATTTACCCGCAAAAACCGGCTCATCATCAATGTCAGGAATAAATACGGATTGTTCGGTATTATATTGCTAACCCCTGTTTTGCTATCAATACCAATAGGAGCGTTCCTTGCCCAAAAATATTATTCCCGCAAAACAAATTTGCTCATTTACATGAGCATTTCCGTTGTGATATGGTCATTCTTTATATCCAGCGTTTTTTTCCTGTTTTAATCAGGCGTTTTTCCGACACAATAATTCTTATCCAAACAATATTTAGTTTGAGCCTGAATTTATATTATTTTTGCCTTAGGTTCACTAATTTTATTCATGGCTAATCTGATTGTTGAAAATATCCGGATATCGCTTATATCGGTAAGGACGCACATGTTGCGAACCATTCTCACGGTTCTGATTATTGCTTTCGGCATCATGGCTCTGGTTGGAATTTTAACCTCTATTGATGCGGTTAAATATTTCCTTACCGAAAATTTCACCATGATGGGGACCAACACCTTTACCATTAAAAACAGGACCATGCGCATCCAAATTGGAAATGAAGTGCACAATCCCAGGTACTATGAACCTATTTCGTACGATGAATCCATGACTTTTAAAAATGATTTCGATTTTCCGGCATATGTTTCTGTCAGTACGTTTGCAACGCATACTGCAACATTGAAATTCAAATCAGAAAAGACCAATCCAAATATTGCCGTTGTCGGAACTGATGAAAATTATATTGTTACAGCAGGGATGGAACTTGCCAGGGGTCGTAATTTTATACCCAATGAAATTTATTATGGTTCCCATGTGACCATTATCGGCAGTGAGCTGGAAAAATCTCTTTTTGTGAACAATGAAGACCCCATCGGTAAAATAATTGCAATTGGTCCGGGGAAATACAGGGTAATTGGTGTTCTGAAAGAAAAAGGATCGAGTTTCGGTTTTTCAGGTGATCGAAGGTGTTATTTACCCCTGAATAATGTAAGGCAATATTTTCCATGGCCAAACAGATCATTTACCATCAGTGTAATGACCGACGATCCATCCATGATCGATCCGGCCATTGGAGAAGCAACCGGACTTTTCAGAATGATCCGGGGAACTCCGCTGGCCGAAGAAAATGATTTTGATATCGGTAAAAGCGACATGCTGGTAAACATACTGCTGGATAACCTGAAATATATCCGTTATGCAGCCATTTTTATTGGGATCATCACGCTTTTGGGAGCTGCCATCGGATTGATGAATATCATGCTTGTTTCTGTAACTGAACGAACCCGTGAAATCGGTATCCGAAAAGCCGCAGGGGCGACACGAAGGACGATCAAGAACCAGTTTCTGGCCGAAGCTGTTGTCATAGCTCAAATCGGAGGTATCCTGGGAATAATCCTGGGTATTGCTATTGGAAACATACTTTCTTTATCCATTGGCAGCCAGTTTATTATTCCCTGGATTTGGATCATTGTCGGGGTGATTTTATGTTTCCTGGTTGCCGTCATAAGTGGTTACATTCCAGCCACTAAAGCCGCCCGCCTCGACCCCATCGAATCGTTGAGGTACGAATAGCTTCAAATTAAAAAATAATCTCAAGTTTTACTTGTCTGATTCCAGACTTTTTTCCTCAGCAAAAACAAAGGGCTTAAAATCACCAAAAAAGCAGAAACAGCAAAAATGGAATATCCAAGGCTTATTTGATCAGCCACATAGCCGATCAAGGGAGCCAGGATAGCTGCGAAAATCGCTTCTGCCTGGGATTCGGCGGAGAGGACAGATGCCAGTATATTTTTATTTCCAGCCTCGCTGATGTAAGAAACGGCAATGGGTTTTCTGAGATTTTCAACTACATAAATAAAGATGTATAAAATAATGCTCAAAGCAAACAATTCAAAATGATAAAAAAGACCACTTAACGCTCCTGCCGAAAGTCCAACCAATAGGGTAATATTTAATGGCAAATTTAATTTTCCAAATAAATCGGAAAACCTGCCGGCCCGCCTGGATGTAAATGATGTAATCAGATAAATAATGAAATAAATAACTCCAATTATAATTGACTCCCGCTCTCTGTTTTTCATGACAAGGAATACAGGAACGGATAATGCAAATGTTTGTAATACAGGCTGGAGATAATCTTTTGCAGCTTTGTAGTAACCGGTATAAACCGACATGTTGCCAATGGCTTTCAGTAACCTGGAATTGGTAAATGATTTTAAAAAATCTAAAAATACTTTTTTAAATGTCCGGGCAATCTGTTTTCTGCTCAATGCAGAAGTTGCACCGTCCAGGATTTTTGGGTAAGTCGACATCAGGATCAGATCCAATAAATAGGGAACTACCGAAACCAGGAAAATCCATCTGAAACTTCCGGTAATAAAAACAAATGTGGCGGAAATCAGGGCAGATAAAGCAGATCCCATCTGTGACCAGGAGTGTGTAAGGCCGTAATAGGTTACTTTTTGATTTTCCCAGCCATGTATCCGGAGGTAATCAAATATCATGGCTTTGTGGGTACCGGTGCGAAAAGCATCACCCAAAGAAAAGAAAACCATCGCTGCAATAAAAACAGTATAACTTTTAGCAAAATAAAAAATCAAAAAAGACATGATATAAAATGTAAAAGACCAAATCATGGTCCTCCGTCTGCCCAAAGAATCTGCGATGATTCCGGCAGGAATCTCGAACACATTGCGGGTAATTTCCCGGATGCTGTACAGTCCTCCAATCTGCAGGAATGTGAGCCCATTTTCAAGGAAAAACAACATAATAAATGGCTCAAACAACCGGAGGTTTTTCAAAAATCCGTAAGCACAGAACTTATAATACTGTAAATCCTTTTTAAATGCCGTTGCCCGATGCTTCATTTCATCTTTAAAAAAACCAAAATTAAATATAAAAGCCTTTCGATTAAAGTACCAAAAGGCTTGAAAATATGGTGTTCAAATTGAATTTATTTATCTCTACAAAAATGATTGAGCAAGTTGAATCCTTTGCAATTTTTCAGGGATGACAAGCTTAGCAGATCCATCATATCGAAATTTCCGGTTGCCACAATGAGGGTTGTTTCCTTATGTTCATTGGCTGACAGGACAAATTCGGAAATTTTACCTTCATTTTTACGAGCTAACATTTGTACCTGGCCGGAATTGCTGCTAATCTTCATTAGCTCTATGTAATCGGACTTCGTTGCTTGATTCATAAAATCATCGATGAAACCCGACAATTTGCCATTTATTACTTCTTCCATATCAATCCTGACCAATTTTAAGTTTATGATCCAATCTTTATGATCTTGCAAGGAATCGGGGCACATCATATTGGTTTCAGCCGTAAGGTAATAAAAACCCGGTTCATGCTTGTATTTTAGAATGGTTTTGTCAAGCGGATGGCTTTGCCCAAATGTGGTTGCTATGCATCCTGCTATGAAAATCAATAATCCAATTTTGATCCTTTGCATGGCCATCGATTTGGGGTTATTTGCTTTTCATTTTTCCAAGGTACTGCATTCCACCCATATCCATTGCCGATCCGAGTTTGGCAATATGGTTCAGGTCGATATCACCGGAAAGGCTCAATAGCACTGCTTCATCTTTACCATCGACGATCATGATCATCTCAGTGATGATCTGATTATTATTTTTGGCATAAAAATTAATATTGGCCTCTTCATCCCGTATCACCATCAATTCCTTGAAGTCCTTCAGGGAAACTCCATCCCTGACATCCTGGATAAATTTCTCTTTTTCAGCCTGATTCCCTTTTCCATCTTCCAGGGAATAGGCAAGCAATCGCAATGATTCCAGTCCTTTTAATGCTTGCTGGAATTCTTCAAATTCCGGATCATCAGCGTCAATCTCTGCAAAAAGTTCAAAAAGGCCTTTTGTGATATCAACCGAAGTGAAGCCGTCTTTGTCCGAATACTGTTCGAAAATTTTATCTGCAGAACTTTCCTGCGACCAGGACAGGACAGGTACAAAAACGATCAAAATCAATAAATTTTTTAAATTGCTACGTTTCATGGTTTATAAATTTAATAGTTAAAAAATAATTTCTGAATGTCATTTCTCTTCAATTTCTTCGAGGTTTTCCATGCCTTCGATATTCATGGTTTTTGAAAGCTTCGAGATGGTTTTCAGGTCAATATCCCCTTGTATGCTGATCAGTGCATTGTCGTCGGCACCACCAACCACCATCAGCAATTCGGATATTTTTTTCTCCTCCTTGTGAATATAGAAAGTGACATCCTGGTTGCTCTTTTTAACGACCATCAGTTCCTCATATTTGTTTTTGGGGAAGTCTTTTATCAACTCATTGTAGAAGTTGACGTGAGGCCCATTACCGGTTGAATCCTTTTCTGCGGTTAAGATTTTAATACTTGTGAGGTTTTTTACCAGGTCCATAAATCCCGATTCATCCTCCTCCGTTTCAATGTCGGCAAACAATCCGAACATGTGTTGGGTGATGTACACCGAAGTAAAACCTTCCTGTCCTGAATATTTGTCAAATAAGGCATCGGCAGGACTTTGTGCAATTGCAGCAACCGGTAGCGTCATAATAACGATTGCCAGTAATTTAAAAATTTGTTTTTTCATTTTTTCAAGTTTTTATTTTGAATGATTTTCTTTGATTTATCCATGATTGATATTTTCTCGAGGGATTTCATGCCATCGCTGAACGAACTGATATTGTACAACTCGGTGATTCCATTATTAAATTCCTTGATGTTTGATAATTCTTTCGTACCCGTATTCAGATTTTCAGAAACTGCCAGCAATATTTTTTTGGTTTTGGCATAAGCTATTTCCGGATCCGAATAAGTTCCCAAATTATTTCGATTGCTCTGATAATAGAAATAAAAACCAACAATAATTACGACGCTGGCTGCCAATGCAACCATGCTGAAAATGGACCGAAGTTTAGCCTTGGAGATTGACTTTCGATCCTGGGTTTTTATCAGTTCAATAATTTTATCATCAAAATTATTGTCGGGAATTTCTTCCTTTTTTGCTGCTTCGTAAAATCCGAACAACTCCCTGTAAACCCTGAACTTCACCGGAATATTAGGCCTGGATAGAAAAGCTCTCAGCAATTCTTCCTCCTTCAGGGTAGTTTCCCCGGCATCATATTTTTTAGTTAACCTATCAATTTCCTGTAAATTCATAATCATAAGTTTTTAACATCGCCTCCCTCACCTTTTTCCGGGCCCTTGATAAATTCACCCGGATCGTATTTTCGTTTAAACCCGATATTTCGGCTATTTCCTCGAATTCCAAACCCTCTATATCCCGCAGTTGAATGATCATCCTTTGCTGATCGGGAAGTTGGTTTATCAATTTGTTTAAATTTTCGTATGTATCTGAAATTTCCATAAAAGTATGAGGTGTGTCTTGTGTTGATTGTTCATTTATTACTGTCAATTCATCCGTTTTACTTTTTTTTGATTTTAGTTTATCCAAACATAAATTCTTTGTAATGATCATGGCAAAAGCCTCTATACTATTATATTCATGCAGTTTATCGCGTTTGGTCCAAAGTCTTAATAACACTTCCTGAACAGTATCTTCTGCCTCAGCGTAATTAACAAGCA
>JAFGBL010000233.1 GCA_016933115.1 Bacteroidales bacterium
CCGGGGCAGAGGCTGTCGTAGGTGAGGGGTGTGGGATCGAAGGGAACATCGTTGAGGTTTTCGTCTATTTTGTAGACGTAGATGTCGTCGTCTGCTTTATTTTCATCAACTTCAATTGCAATAACGTATTTATCATCAAATGTTTTCGTTATTGAGCTTGTGCCACTATAGATTCCTCTGATCATCTGATTTTGGATACTACCTGACGTATCATATGTTAGCTCACCAAAATATGTATCGAAATCAATACCAACATATAAAGGAGATAGAAATTCAGTGTCACTAATGGCTTCAATATTCCTTATAGCGTTAAAATCAACATTACTACCAATATCCTCATTGGGTATTTGATTATATCCGATTTCCTGTCCATTTGTATTAAAAAACATGAACAATGTATTCATGTCATATCCTTCAAGCAATCTCTCTCCAACGCCTAATATAATTGAATCATTTATAGCTATAACATCATAGGCATCGCCAAAAACAGAATCCAAGGGTGCAAAAGGCAAGATCCATTTTTCTTCAAAAAAGCTGTCAATACCAATAAAAAGCGGGCGAAGGAAAAAATGGGTCGTATCATCGGGGTAGGGCCAATAACAAAAGCCTGATATGTAATAATCCTCATTTACCTCTTTTATAGTATATCCCTGCGGTTGCCTGATCCATGAATAATCATTCCTGGATGCATAAGGTTTTTTCCACAACACTTCTCCTTCATCATTCAATCCAATTAAATGGGTCATATTAATTTGATCTTCCGGTTGTTCATTGTCTGTCAAAGTTACAAGAATTATAACTTCATTATTTCCATTCAAGATAATATCATTTGACCAACCATTGGTATATTCATCTTCATAAATTAATATTTTACACCATACTTTAGTGCCACATGAATCCAGTTTGGTCACAAACGGCCATTGATCTGGATAGGTTGTAAATCCTGTAACATATATATTTCCATTTTCATCACTTGTAGCTGCAAATTGGGCAACTGTGCTTAAGTCATGTTCCATTACTTTGTCGTAGATAAACTCAAGGTTTATATCGGTTTTGATGTTCCAACCAAAATGATGAGGATCCCCTTCATATCCGCCCGTTATAAAATATCCTTTATCATACAATTCAATTATATCATCTGCCTGATCCCATTTGTTTGGGTGGCCAAAATAAACTTCAGTTTTTTGCTGAGAGAATAGCAACTGGGAATTTAGCAAAATAGTTGATATTAGTAGGAAAGCTTTCATATTTAAAAATTCAAAGTAAGGCTATGTTACGAACCCGAAACATAGCCTTTTTTTTATTAATCTGTTATCGTAAATTTAACACTTTCAATCAATTTGCCGTTGATCTTTAAGGTGGCAATATAGATTCCGGGTTTCCAGTCCTGTGTGTTCAACATTATCTCGTCCTGCTTGTTGAATGCATTGAGCCGGTTTTTCAAGTTACCTGTGATATCATTGATTTCGATGCTTGCTGCGGTTTCCTGTTCCAGTTCATATTCAACGATGACATAATCCTTTGCAGGATTGGGTTTAATGCGGAGGTATCCCGGTGCTTCATTAATCTTACTGATCAAGGTATTGTATTCATCCTGTGCGATCGCCGATTTTAGGATGTCAGGGAGCAAAATCGGCTCCTCGTAATCCATTTGGTCTAAGGCAAGCAAAACATTTCTGGCATAGACGCTTGCCATGCCATTGCTACCAGCCTCGATCTCCATCAACGAAACAATCATTGTGCTGTCCGCTTCAAATACGGTTTTCCCTTGTTGTCCAATATTTGACAACAGGTTGTACAGCGCCGTGAACTGCAGATACTCATTGGTTTCTGAGGCGGAAAGCTCAAATTGTGCCGGAATGCTGTTCAGTACACCAAGTCCCTCGCTCCATACTCCCTGCTCCATACTCAGCATTGCAAGCCGGTATTTTGTATTAAGACTGTGTTCATGCTGCAACAAAACCTTCAGGCTGTCGGTGGATGCCAGAGGATTAACGGTATCTTCGAGGTACAACCTCACCAGTGCATTTAAATATTTCGCTTTTTTCAGTTTCCGGGCAGCTAGTACCGATTCGGTTTCCTCACGGATGGAGACAATACGGCGCCCCTGCAAGATCTGGGCTTTCATATATTCCGGTAACGGATCCCAGCGTTCGTCCAGCTTGTTCATCAGCGCTTCCGATTTGGCCGTATTGGGATTGGCCACTATGATGTCGCGAATCATCGCCCCCGGCAGCACATCTTCCTTTTCAATGGCCGTGCTCACCACCGTATCGCTCAGGTAGGGCGATTTGTTCATCAGGTCGTTATACACCTGCATGGTTTCGGGAGGGATGCTGGTTTCCACATCGGTTTGTGTCGCTTCTGTATTACCGCCATCGATCAGCAATGCCAGCAGGTTTTCCGTTGAATCGATGGAGATGTTGGATTGAGCTATATTTCCCCGTAGCTCCTCTTCTGAACCTCCGCCTCCGGCTTCATCCGGGGGACAACCGTTTTCAAAAGACCAATTCGGATAAACAGTAGTTGGTGCTGGTGTAACATTAGCTGTATAATCAACTGGTCTAACCCTACTAAATCCAAATTCATAATTCTGTGGATAATAATAAGTAATTGAATTCGCCTCATTCAGTATATCATCAAAATCATCATTGGGTGTCTGCCCGTCGATCTGGAACAGGTTGCCGGCCATGGCTTCGGGGGTGGAGGAGGAGGAGCCCTGCTTTTGGGCAATCCCTTTCTTTGTATTCATGAACAA
>JAFGBL010000234.1 GCA_016933115.1 Bacteroidales bacterium
CCGGGGCAGAGGCTGTCGTAGGTGAGGGGTGTGGGATCGAAGGGAACATCGTTGAGGTTTTCGTCTATTTTGTAGACGTAGATGTCGGTTTTTGCAGGGTTAGATTCTTTAATATTTGAAGCAATAACAAAGTTGTTATCATAGGTTTTAATAAGACCCGGAATAAATGATACGGTATTTGGATGGGATTTGATGTTAAATACATTGGCTGCTGTATCAATTATCAATTCGCCCATGGGATTTTCTGAAAAATCCGGGCCGAATGGAGAAGTAGTTATAAATAGTGAATCATTAATTCTTTCAATATTACGAATCTCATTGCTATTAATATCAGGCCCAATTTGTTCATTTAATATTTCATTATATCCTAATTCTTCACCATCTATGGTGTAAAACATCAGCAAACTAAAATCCAGGCTATTTGGTAATTTTCTTATACCCGCTCCCAAAAAAACTGAATCGTTTAAAGGTATTGATTTATAAGCTCTTCCAAATACTGAATCCAAAGGAGCAAATGGCAAAATCCATTTTTCTTCAAACGTGCTATCTATTCCAATAAAAAGAGGCCGAAGGAACCAGTGTGTAGTATCATCCGGGTATGGCCAGTAACATTTGCCAGTAATGTAATATTCGTTATTAATTTCCATAATCGAATTGCCCTGCGGTTGCCGTATCCACGAGTAATCATTCCTGGATGCATATGGTTTCTTCCATAATACTTCCCCTTCATCGCTTAAACCTATTAAATGCGTCATATTAATTTGATCTGCCGGTTGTTCATCATCAATTAAGGTTACAAGAATCACGACCTCGTTATTTTCATTCAATAGAATATCGTTTGACCAGCCATAATTGTACTCGTCTTCATAAATTAATATTTTACACCATTGATAATTTCCACAGGAATCTATTTTAGAAATAAATGGCCACTCATCATCTATTATGGTAATTCCGGTAACATAGACATTTCCGTGATCATCACATACTGCTGCATCCAATGCTATTGAGCTTGGAAAATACTCGAAGACCTTATCATATAAGAGTTCGAGGTTTATATCAGTCTTTATGTTCCACCCAAAAAAAGAATCACTTTGTCCAAAAGCAGCTGAAATCAAATAGCCCTTGTCGTACATTTCTAATATGTCCTTCGCATTATCAGTCCTACCGGATACACCAAAATAGGCCTCTGATTTCATTTGGCCAAATAAAGCCTGAATAGAAATAATTAGGAATGATATTATGATTAAACGCTTCATAAGTCAAAATTTTATAAAAGCTTAGGCCACGAATTTGCGGCCTAAGCTTTTAATTATTAATTCACTATGGTAAATTTAACACTTTCGACCGGTTTGCTGTTGATCTTTAAGGTGGCAATATAGATTCCCGGTTTCCAGTCCTGAATATTCACCGTCAACTGGTCCTGCCGGTTGGTAGTATTAAGCCTGTCCTTTAGGTTACCTGTTATGTCAGTGATATCAATAGTTGTAGCGATTTTCTCCTCCAGCTCGTATTCAACAATGATGTAATCCTTTGCAGGATTGGGTTTGATCCGGAAATATCCCAGTGCTTCATTGATCTTGCTGATCAAGGTATTAAATTCATTCTGTGCAATGGCCGATTTTAGCATGTCAGGAAACAAAATGGGTTCTTCATATTCCATTTGGTCCAATGCAAGCAAAACATTCCTGGCGTAAGCGCTTGCCATACCGCTGTTATCAGCCTCAATCTCCATCAACGAAACCATCATTGTGCTGTCTGCTTCAAATACGGTTTTTCCTTGTTGTGCAATGTTTGACAACAAGTTGTAAAGCGCCGTGAACTGCAGATGCTCATTTGCTTCTGAAGCGCTAAGCTCAAACTGCCCGGGGATGTTGTTAAGAACGCCAAGCCCCTCGCTCCAGGCTCCCTGATCCATGCTCACCATCGCAAGCCGGTATTTTGCATTCAGATTGTGCTCTTGCTGCAACAGAGCCTTCAGGCTGTCGGTGGAAGCCTGCGGATTGAGGGTGTCTTCGAGGTACAACCTGACCAGCGCATTGAAATATTTCGCTTTTTCCAGTTTCCGGGCAGCCAAAACCGATTCGGTCTCTTCCCGGATGGAGACGATGCTGCGGCCTGCCAGTATCTGCGCTTTCATATATTCCGGTAGCGGATCCCATCGTTCGTCCAGCTTGTTCATTAACGCTTCCGACTTGGCCGTGTTCGGATTAGCCACCATGATATCGCGTATCATGGCGCCCGGCAGCACATCCTCCTTTTCGATGGCCGTGCTCACAACGGTATCGCTCAGGTAGGGTGATTTGCTCATCAGGTCGGTATAGACCTGCATGGTTTCGGGAGGGATGCTGGTTTCCACATCGGTTTGCGTTGCTACGGTATTGCCGCCATCAATTAGTAAGGCAAGTACGGTTTCTGTTGAATCTATGGACAGATTGGATTGTGTTATATTTCCACGTAACTCTTCTTCTGAACCACCTCCGCCACCAGCTTCATCGGGAGGGCAACCGTTTTCGTAAGTCCAATCGTTAGGTATGATTATCTTTGCCACTGGAGTCACATTTGCTGTATAATCTCTTGGTTCAACATCATCATCATTGGAATTTGACGGATAATAATAAGTAATCGAATTCGCCTCATTCAAAATATCATCATAGTCGTCGAAATAGGGAGGCCCGTTGTCCTGGAACAGGTTGCCGGCCATGGCTTCGGGGGTGGAGGAGGAGGAGCCCTGCTTTTGGGCAATCCCTTTCTTTGTATTCATGAACAA
>JAFGBL010000235.1 GCA_016933115.1 Bacteroidales bacterium
AGCCGCAGCCTTGATGTCTTCATATCACGTCTTAGAAAATACCTGAAGGATGACCCAAATATTTTGATCAACAACGTTCACGGGATAGGATTCATCCTGCTCCTCGACTAGTATAAAAAGTTGTAATTTTGTCCTTCCTGGGAGTTTACTGAAACTGTCTGATTAATTAAACTTTATTTTCTTTGAACACATGGCAACAAAAGAACATAAACTAGCCGCAATAGTTTTTACCGATATTGTTGGCTACACCAAACGCATGGAGGAAAATGAACAGAACACCATGATTTTACTGCAGAAACAGCGGGAAATCATATTCCCGATGGTAACAGATTTTGGTGGGGAAATCATTAAGGAGATAGGTGACGGTTTGCTGTTGATGTTCAGCAGTGCCATACAGGCAGTAAGGTTTGCTATTGAAACCCAAACCCGGCTTAAGGATGAAGAACTCACCATCCGTGCCGGAATCCACATTGGCGATGTGATATTTGAAGAAGGAGACGTTTATGGTTCGGCCGTTAACACTGCTGCCCGGATTGAACCACTGGCACCGCCAAACGGAATTTGTATTTCGGAAGATGTGAGAAATCAAATTAAAAACAAAACTGAAATCAAAACACGGTCTATCGGCAAAAAGGTATTGAAAGGTGTTCACGAACCGATGGAAATTTATGAAATATTGTTGGATGACCTTCGGGAAGAAGAAATTCCGGTCAGGGTTTCCTTCTGGAAAGATATTTGGGATCGGAGGGTAATTCAGATACTTGCTATTTACCTGGTTCTTTCATGGCTGATAAAAACAGCGGTTTCGGCTATTGTGAATAACTTTTTTCTATCCCCATACCTGGAAGACCTCACCTGGGTTATTTTACTGTCGCTCATACCAACCGTCATATTGATCTCCTATTTTCATGGTAAAAACCGCGGCAGGTGGAACCGGGTTCAAACCATCGGGTTGCCTGTCAATTTAGCCATTACGGTTATGCTCGTTTTGTTTATATTTAAAGGAAAGGATTTGGGTGCAACAACCGAAACAAAGATCATTAAAGATGAGGAAGGCAAAAATGTCGAATTAACGGTTTACAAAAATGAATTCAGGAAAAAGATATTGATTTTCTTTTACGAAAATGAAAGTGGCGACACTTCGCTTAACTGGATACAATATGCCATACCATCGCTTTTGGATTATGATATGTCGCAAAATTATTTACTGCAAGTGCAACCTGCAAATGCTTCAATACAAAAATTCAAGGAAGCAGGATACAAAAAGGGTACGGGAGCTCCATTCATGCTGCAAAAAGATATAGCGCAATATTACAATACCACCCACTTCATAACCGGCACATTTGAAGTAAATACGGAAAACTTTAAATTAGCAACAAAGCTCTTTGAAACCTCTACAGGCAAGTTACTTTCCGAATTTCTTACTGAAGATTCCGATTTCTTCAAATGCCTCGATAAGGTAACCAAAACTATTTATGAAGCTATGGAAATTCCATCCAATTATTTACAAAGTTCAAATGATTTGCCCGTGTCTGAAATATTTACCTCTTCTCGCGCTGCTGCTGAATTTTACACCCGGGGAAACATCGAGATCATTCTTGACAATAATTGGGAAAAAGCTACACAATTTACTCAACGTGCAATTGAAATAGATCCCGGATTTGCCGTTGCCTACTCAGTCCTTGCGGAATACTATTTCAACTCCAACCAAGTTGACAAGGCTGAAGTTTCGCTGCAAAAAGCCATGGACAATATTTATCGGTTACCCGAACGGCTTAAGTTCAGCATCAAGTTTTTCCATTACTTACTAAAACAGGAACCAGATAAAGCAATTGCGGTGGTAAAAATGTGGATCGAATTGTTTCCGGAAGACATCGAAGCCAGGGAATTATTGGCCTTGCGGTACCAGTATAAAAACATGTTTCAGGAAGCAGTTGAAATTTACCGGGGATTAATGGCGATTGACCCTGAACAGTCAAAATATATCAGGTATATCGGAAACCTATATGAAACTATGGGTAATTATGATTCGGCAGTTTATTATTATGAAAATTTTACAGAAAATCATCCTGAAGACTTCAAGGCATACATGGATCTCGGCGAAATGTATCTTAATTTGGCCGAATTTGAAAAAGCAGCAGAAAATCTTGATAAAGCGTTGATCCTTGATCCGGGCAATGTCAATGTTTCATTAAGCAGGATTTTGGTCGACTTGAGGCAGGGAAAATTTGAGATTGCAGAAGATCGGTATCACCGGTTACTTAAATCGTGCCCAACGGCCAATGATACTGCGATGGTTTATAAACAACTATCTGATTATTACGAAGGAACCGGCCAAATATTAAAATCACTGCTCTATCAACAGAAATTTGTTGAAGAAATCAAGAAATTGGTAACACCGTTAAATTATACGGTTTATCAGTTGTTTAGTATTGACAAATACGTGAAGGCAGGTAAATTGGAAGAAGGATACCAGTTGATAAAAGATTCGGAAAAAAAATTTCAACATCCCGTCGATAAGGTGGTTTCATTCGGTTATATGTTTTATTACATCGAAGCCGATAGTGCCGATAAAGCTGCAACCTATGTTGATATTGCAAGAGATCTTGCCATTAGTTTTGGTGAGGAAATGTTATTGAATAATGTTGACTACTCAAAGGGCAGGATACATTTGCTGAAAATGGAGTACGATTCTGCCCTGGTATATTTCGATAGTTTTATTGAAAGGTCACCTACAAATAAGGAAATGATTCGCTATATTTCAGAATGCTACCGGGGGTTAAAGGAAACGAAAAAAGCTGAAAAGGCCATCGAAACAGCCTTGAAATACAGGCCAAATAATCCATATTTGAATTATGAAGCTGCTTTGGTTTTTATCGATAAAAATGACCGAAATACAGTATCAAAATATTTACAAAAAGCACTGGAAGCCTGGAAAAATGCAGATGGCATTTATAAACCTGCACAGGAAGCAAAAAAATTGTCAGCAGAGCTTAGGGGAGTTTAGCCTGGTTTGGAATAAAGCCTGGATTTGTAAATTCCTGCCTTAGCAAAAAAATACCTGACCGATACACCTAAAACACCCAATCCGTATTTGACACTGCGCCGGAAATTAATGGATGATGCTTGGGGGAAATATTTTGTCGGGCAGGTGATCTCGGCAATTTGAAAACCGGCAAAAAATATTTGGGATATCATTTGATTATCAAATACAAAGTCATCGGAATTCACTTTGTAGTTGATCTTTTTCAACACCTCTCTCGAAAAGGCCCGGTAACCTGTATGGTATTCGGATAATTTCTGCCTGATCAATATATTTTGTGTTAAAGTCAATAAACGGTTAGCTATGTATTTATACCTGGGCATTCCGCCTTTAATTGCTCCCCGGCCCAGAATTCTTGAGCCCAATACCACAGGGTAAACATCATATGCGATGAGAAAGGCCATGGAATGGATCAGTTTTGGTGTGTACTGGTAATCGGGATGCAACATCACGACAATATCCGCTTTCAAATCAAGTGCTTTATCGTAACATGTTTTTTGGTTGGCGCCGTATCCTTTGTTTAGGTCGTGCCTGATCACATGCTTGATTCCTATCTTCCTGGCAATTTCCGCTGTGGTATCTGAGCTGAAATCATCTACCAAAACAACTTCATCCACAATATCGAACGGTATTTCCGAATAGGTCCTTTCAAGTGTGGATGCTGCATTAAATGCAGGTAGTACGACTACTAACTTTTTTCCATTAACCATTTTTTCCGAAAAAAGGCAAATTTAGTACAATTCAAAAATAAATCTAACCAATTGCTTTTGTTTTAATAATTTTGAGACTTTTAATTTATGAATGAAGGGGTTGGAGAGGTTGTGGATTAACCTGAAGTAGATGAAACCGTTAGAAGTATTTAAAAGTTTTATCATCCCGAAAGCAAAATTTGCTACAACATCTGCTATTGCAACAGCATTGGATTATGGCATTTATATACTTCTTACCACTGTGTTTTTGACCTCAGAAACTACCTCCCATGCGGTTTCCTATACTTGCGGCATGATCCTGAATTTTATCCTGCAACGCAGGTTCATTTTTTTACTTAAAAGAAAACTCTACCACGCATTTTTACTTTCCGTCGGTTTTTCTCTTATCGGCTGGTTGTTGAGCCAGGGAATTTTCAACGGCTTGATTTTTTCCTTTGCTTTTTTTAAACAACACGATATCCTCGCCAAAGTAATAGTTACATTAACCGTATTTTTTTATAATTTTTACACAAAGCGATTTGCCTTCGAGCGTAAGTACCCTCACGATAATATTCGCAATTACCTGAAAAAAGACTAATAATCGGTGATTTATGAGCCTTCACCATCATATACAAAACAGTAAATTCGAGTACTTTTCCATCATTATTTATTTGTTGATTTTCATTTCCCTATTTCACCGGTTAGGATATCAGCCACTTTACCAGGAAGAACCAAGGAGAGCAATTATCGCCCTCGAGATGATTTACAACCATAATTTCATCGTACCTACCGAATTCGGTGAATATTATTATAAAAAGCCACCCGTATGGAATTGGATGATCATTGCCGGTTTCCAAATTTTCGGAACCAATGAATTTGGGGTAAGGTTTTTCTCAGTGCTTTCTTTACTCGTCATAGGAATTTTGATTTACCTTGCAGTGAATAAATACATCAATCGCAAAACAGCAATTTACAGCAGCCTGTACTTCCTGGTTTCCGCCGACGTATATTTTTATTTTTCCATGCTGGGAGAGATCGATATTTTTTACTCTATGATCACCCTCGGAATGTTTTTCAGCATTTTCCATTTTTATGAGCAAAAAAGGTTTTATCCATTGTACTTGATCACTTATTTACTTGCAGCCATTGGTTTTCTTACCAAAGGTTTTCCATCCGTAGTTTTCCTGATTTTGTCTTTGGGTGTATTCTTACTATATAAAAGGGACTTTCTGAAACTTCTTTCAATCCCTCATCTTCTGGGCATTCTCGTGTTCCTGATTTTGGTCGGAGGTTATTTTCTGCTGTACAATCGTTACAACGATGCCGTGTACTACCTCGATTTATTGTGGTCAAGGTCGAGTAACCGCACCGTTGTTGAAGAAAGCATGAACAGTCTGCTGGTTCACCTTGTCAGGTTTCCATTGGATTTGCTGAAAGATTTGTTGCCGGCCACGGTTTTAATCGTGTTGATGTTTGCCAAAGGTTGGTTCAGGAAAATAAGGGATAACAAACTTCTGGAATTCTCATTTTTTATTTTCGTTGTAAACATCCTGGTTTACTGGGTTTCACCCGGTGCAAGGGATCGATATATTTACATGCTCCTTCCCTTTCCCATCATCATTTTAAGTTATTTTTTAACACAAAATCTGGAAAGCGGAAACGGAAAAATCAAGATCATTAACTTACTCAATGCCATCATTCTTGCATTCGTCCCCATTGCTTCAATTACTCCAATGTTCCTTCACGAATTAAAATTTATAAATGGATTGTACATATTCTCCATATCTGGCGGCATTATCGGTATACTTTTGCTTATTACCTATCTCAGCAGCAACGCATCTAATAAATTGCTGATCATGATTACAGGACTTATCCTGGTAAGATTCCTATATAATTTCATAATTCTGGAACATCGTTATGAAAAAAGCGATGCCCGCACTGAACGTGATTTTGCATATGAAATTCTTGATCATTCGGGTGATCATCCTGTGTTTTTGTATCAAACTTCCATTTGTTCGCACAATACGATATTTTACCTGGAAAAAGAGCTGGAACGAGTAGTCAGCCGGACCGAAGATCCGAAACCCGATGATATTATCCTTGCTAATGATTATTTCGAGATGGATGCAACCAAATACAAGTTGATCTATGAATACGAAGATCCCAGGTTTAAAAAAATCCGGGTTTTTAAAACTTATTGAAAAATTGAATGGTTAAATTTATTCTGAACTGCTCACAGTCACCACAATGGAACGGGTACTTCTCGGCCCGTCAAATTCGCAGAAGAAAATATTTTGCCAGGTAGATAGTCCTAAGTTTCCTTCAATGATTGGAATTGTTTCGCCAGGCCCTACAATACCGGCTTTCAGGTGAGCATCGCCATTGCCATCCTGCCGGTCGTGCAGCCATACTCCTGAAGGGATCAGTTTTTTCAACAGGTCGATCACATCGGTCTGAACCGATTCGTCCCAGTTTTCCTGTATCATAATGGCAGCAGTGGCCCCTTGCGCATAAACATTCACAAGCCCGGTTCTAATTCGACTTTCCAGGACAATCTTTTTAACTTGAGCAGTAATATCAACAAGCTGATTGTGGTGCTGCGTGCGGATCGAGAAAATTTTTTGCATGGCAGTTATCCGAGATTGAACCAGTCCTGGATTAAGGAGGTTTTATCTTCGTGCTCATGGTGATGCCTGAATTCATTTTTCCTTTTATTGTAAATGTAATCTTTTTCCCAGGTTTTTATATTTTTAACTAACTGATGCATGGCATCAATAAATATATCCAACTCCTCATCTGTCATTGTAGGATGGAGCGAAATCCTTACCCAGCCGGGTTTTACAGACAAATCGCCATGACTGATCAGTTCGGTAATTTTATGTGAATCTTCATAACTTACATTAAGCAAATAATGCCCGTAGGTTCCCGCACAGGCACACCCGCCGCGCACCTGGATTCCAAAACGGTCGTTCAGGATTTTTACGATCAGGTTATAATGGATGCCTTCAACATAAAAGGAGATCACTCCCAGCCTATGGGTCACATTATCCGCCAGTATCCTTAATCCTGGAATTTTCATCATTCCCTCAAATGCCTTTTTTACCAATTCTTCTTCCCTTTTCCTGATGTTTTCCGTTCCCATCTGGTTCTTAAGTTCAATGCTGAGGGCAGTCCGGATGGTTTGTAAAAAGCCGGGTGTTCCACCATCCTCCCTTACTTCTATGTCATCAATATATTTGTACTCTCCCCAGGGATTGGTCCAGTCAACCGTGCCGCCACCGGGTTGGTCAGGGGTGGGATTATTATACAAACTGGAGTCGAAAACCAAAACGCCTGAGCTTCCCGGCCCACCTAAAAATTTATGAGGTGAAAAGAAAATTGCATCCAGTTTTTCAAGGGGATCTGCAGGATGCATATTCATGTCTGCATAGGGCGCCGAAGCTGCAAAATCAATAAAACAAAGCCCTCCGTAACGGTGCATCAATTTGGCCATTTCATAATAGGGTGTATTGACACCCGTAACATTGGAGCAAGCTGTAAATGACCCTATCTTAAGCTTCCGGTCTTTATACTTTTCGAGCTCTTCCTTCAACAAATTAAGATCCACCAGCAATCCATCGCCAGGTGGAATCACTACAACTTCGGTCATGGTTTCAAACCAGGAAGTATGATTGGAATGGTGTTCCATATGGGTAAGAAATACGACCGGTTTTTCCAAGTCCTTGAAGCATTTCCGGCCATTTAATTCAGAACAATGTTTCAGGCCAAGAATCCGTTGAAATTTATTCACAACGC
>JAFGBL010000236.1 GCA_016933115.1 Bacteroidales bacterium
AGAAATTATAATTAAAATCGTAAATAATTGATTTAGAAGAAGGAAAATGAATATTCAATCCTTGGTAATGTTGAAACTTACGGTAACTTACAACCGGAATTTCAAAAAGGTTATACTTATAATATCATTGCAAGAGAACTCAGTTTAGTAAATCCGCATGTTATAAATGAAAACAAGCTGATTAAAGCACATAGCAAAGTAGAATGGGTAATACCCTTAAATTAGGATGAAAATTTCTTTAACTGGTCCTGGGATTGAACAATCAATCCCATTTTTTTTTATCTTTATCAAAAACTAAAAATCTTACAAAATGAAAAAGAAAATATCGATAGCAATTATTGCAATACTTATGCTACTGGGCAATAATCAGGTAGTATCTCAGACAGATGAGATGTTTCAATCAGACAAACTGTCCACATTATGGAAAACAGCAGACATCCTGACAACCTCAGAATCGGTTTGTTACGAACCGGAAAGGAAAGTGTTATTCGTGTCATGTATCAACGGAAATCCGACGGAAAAAGATGGTAATGGTTTCATCGCTATGTTATCGCTCAATGGTGATATCATTTCGCATAAGTGGGTAACCGGACTGAATGCTCCCAAAGGAATGGGAATTTATAATGGTAATTTATTTGTAACGGATATCGACAGGGTGGTTGAATTAAATATTGACAAAGCAGCACTGGTGAAGGAATACCAAGTAGAAAATGCAAAATTCCTGAACGATATCACCATCGATCCTGTTGGGAATGTCTATATTTCGGATATGGTGACCAATAAAATTCACCGCATTTACAAAGGAATAGTTGAAACCTGGCTGGATGATAACCAACTCAAAGGAACAAACGGTTTGTTTTATGAAGATAAGGAAATTCTTGCCGGAACCAAATCAGGAATTTTCAGCATACGCATTGAAGATAAAAGGATTTGGCAATCGGTTAAAATCAACGGAGGGATTGACGGTCTGGAAAGTGATGGGAAAGGCAATTACATCATTTCTGATTGGTCTGGCAAAATCCAACTGGTAAATCCCGAATCAGAACCCGTTTTATTACTAAACACAACATCCGAAGGGATCAATGCCGCTGACATTGAATTTATCATCGACAGGGACTTGCTGCTAGTTCCAACATTCAGCGACAACAGGGTGTCAGCCTATGAACTGAAGGAGGAATAATTTTAATTTGCTTGGCCTTTCGAAATGAACTTTGGCTTGAAATATGTATAAACCTTGAAAATAATTAATAAAATCAAATTCTGGAAAATGAAAAAGATCGTTTTAATTTTTGCAATTTTATCATTTCAATTGGGATTTGCCCAAAAAATAGGGTATATTGAAATGGACCGAATCCTGGAAAAAATACCTAAGTTCCAACAGGTTAATGCTGAAATAGATTCTGCTGTTGATCAATGGCAATCGGAAACCGATGCCATCTATCAGCAAGTTGAAGATTTATATCAACAATATGTTCAAAACCAATCGAAGATGTCGGATGACATGAAAAAGAAAAAGCAGGACGAAATTTTTAATAAAGAAAATGAAGCCAAGGAATTCAGGGAAGAAAAATTCGGTTCGGAAGGGGAGCTGTATCAAATGCAGGAAGACCTTATCAAACCTATTACCGACGGTGTATATAAGACAGCTGAAAACGTGGCTAAAACCAATGGGTATGATTATTTATTTGAAAAGACTCAAGAATCCTCCTGGATTTACACAAATCCGGATCATGACCTTACAGAATTGGTAATAAAAGAATTGGGGTTGGAATAGTAGAAAAAAGCCGGAAAGTCTCCGGCTTTTTTATTTCTAAAAATCAAAAAATATTTGTCCGTGTTGAATCGGATTAATGCAAAGCACAGGTATTTGAGCTTCATTGAACATGATTTTCTCATTCCATGGCCCGAGGGTAAAGTAAGTGCTTCCAATCTGGGGTTCTGTAAGAATGATGATCAAATCCATATTTTTCGCGACTGCATATTCCACTAGTTTTTTCGCTGAATCATGAGCTTCATCCGAAGTATCCACCGAATAACCAACCTTTTGTTTTTCGAACTCCTGAACAATCTGTTTTGTGATGATGTCTATCCTCGCCGCATCTGATGGGTTGCTAACCCTTTCTTTGTATAAGTGGATAGTTACACCAAATCGCTGGGCAACCCTGGTAGCAATGCCGACCTTTTGCCGTGCTTCGGTAAATGTATTTACGGGCATCAGCATTTTTCTAAAACCGGTAAATTTCTTATTTTGCACCACCAGTGTTGGAATTTTGGCTTGAACCAAAACCTTCAAAGCAAAACTGCCCAGCAAATATTGCAGGCCTTTTTTACCATGAGTTCCAAGAATAATAAAATTGGCGCCGATTTCATCCGCTTTTTCATGAATCAGCTCGAAAATACTTCCTTCTTCGTAGCTGTAATCAATTTTCACCTTGTGAACATGTTGGTATTGATCGGCTATTTCCTGTAGCTTTTCCTTAACAGATTGGCCGATATCATCCTTCTCCCTGAACATGGCATGAGTATCCTTGTTGATAACATGAAATAAGTGAAGCTTCAAGTCTCCAACTAGTTCAGCAAGTTGAACACCATGATCGAGCGCATTATTGCAAACCTCTGAAAAATCAGTGGGTATAAGTATTACGTTGTTTGTAGGCATGTTGACGGTTTTAATTTTCCCTTGCAAATATATAGCATTTACAATATCTATGGTTGAGTAAAGTCATGATCCTCGACTGAAATTATTTGCTCTTGTCAGGATACGCCGGTGGTTCCGGCCAGCTTTCGGGCCAGTTTTTCAGTTCTTCCAGGATAACTTCGATGGCTTTGTTTAATTGCTGGTCTTCACCCGCATATACTTTTGCCGGATCGTTTTCAACCTCAATATCAGGGGTAACCCCTACCCCTTCGATGACAAATTCCTTACCCTCGCGATCATATGTCGAGAATTCGGGTTTCCTTAAATCGCCCCCATCAATCAACGGCAATGACCCCCTGATGCCGGTTACACCACCCCACGTGCGTGTACCGATCAATTTTCCCATTTTCAGGGTTTTAAATTGATACGGAAACAGGTCACCGTCCGATGCAGAGTATTTGTCAATCAGCATCACCTTCGGGCCATACTGTAAACCTGCCGGTGTAGTCCTGGGAGATCCGTTACGGCTGATCCTCATCATGGTCAATTCGCGCCGTAGTCGTTCGATGATCATCGGAGAAACATTTCCACCGCCATTACCCCGGTCGTCGATGATCAGCCCTCTTTTCTTTAACTGAGGGTAATAATATTTTACAAATTCATTCAAGCCCTGTGTACTCATATCCGGGATATGAATATAACCAACCTGCCCGTCAGTGGCTTCATCTACCTTTTTAAGGTTGCTCTGAACCCAATTGTAATAATACAAATTCGACTCATCATCTGTTGGGATCACAATTACATCCCGGGTATCCTCCTCATTGGGTGAACTGCTGACGGTCAACTCTACCTGTTGTCCTGCTGTCCCGATCAATGAAGCAAAAATATCGGTCATATTTTTGGTGGATTTCCCATTCACCTTGATGATAAAATCACCCTCATTGACATCTACGCCAACTTCAGTCAACGGCGAACGGGTATCCTTTGTCCAGTTTTCACCTCTTAATATTTTGTCAATTTGATAATAACCCGACTTGTGCCTACTGATCTCAGCACCCAGCAAACCGGTTTTTATCCTTTCCGGGCTGGGTTTATCGCCGCCATTCACGTAAGCATGGCCGATATTGAGCTCCCCGATCATTTCACCAATGATATAATTCAGGTCATTTCTGTTGTTCACATACGAAACCAGAGGTTGGTATTTGGTATGAACAGCCAGCCAGTCGACTCCATGCATGTTCGGATCAAAGAAAAAGTCGCGCATTTGGCGCCATGCTTCATCAAAAATCTGATTCCATTCTTCCCGGAAATTAACCCAGACTTTCATATTGGATAAATCGACGTAATCGGTGGTATTTATTTTGCTTTTTGGCAGGTCGATGATCGCATATTTACTACGGTTGTTTAAAACCATTTTTTTATGGTCGGCTGAGATCAGGTAGCTTCCATATTCACCCAGTTCAATTTCCTTTTTATCCTTCAGGTCATACATTTTCAATTTGGCTGCATCCTGCTCCATGTTGTTCATACAATAATAAATATTATCGCCAATGGCATTCAAATTCCAATATGAACCGGCTTCAATGGGAAGCTCGATGATACGGTCGACAATGCCGTCAAAATCAATTGAGATGTTTTTATCCTCCGCTTTTTCACCATTCTTTTTATCACCGGATTCTTTCTTTTCTTCAGTTTTTGATGCGTCTGTATCCTCTTGAACTTTAACTTCATCATTTACCGGCTTAAAGGGATTCTCAACATCTTTTCTGAGCGTTACAAAATAAACGCTGCTCATATCCCGGTAAACATGGTTCCATTCGGTCCAGCTATACAGCGGATTAAAATCACGCAAAGATGTAAAGAACAGGTAATCACCATTGGTATTGAATACAGGATCTCCTGAATTGTACCAGCTATCTGTTACTGCTGTTTTATTACCCGAATCCAGCCCAAAAATCCAAATCTGCGTCATACCATCACGGGTGGGCAATGAATAGGCGATCCATCTGCTGTCGGGAGACCAACTGTAACTTCTGATTTCACCATCCATTGTTTGGTCTATCTCAACAATCTCTTTGGTTTCAACATTTACATAAAGCAGCCGCTGCATCCGGTCGGACCAGAGCAGTTTTTTACTGTCGGGTGACCAGATCGGGTTATATTTGTAATTATTGCTATTGGATGTAATTTGAATGGCCGGTTCCGATCCATCGTGTATCCGGATGTAAATCTCATCTTCACCCGTACGGTCAGAAATAAAGGAAATATACTTCCCATCCGGCGACCACTCCACATTCCGGTCGTGAACACCAGATGATTCGGTGAGGTTTTTCGTAATTCCATTTTTTGCCGGAACCGTAAATACATCTCCTCGGGCACCGAAGGTGAGTCTTTTACCATCCGGTGAAATAGCCCAGCTATCGATATATTTTGAGGCATCAACCATTTTATTCCGGCTTTGATTGTAATCTTCTGCAATGACCACCGGAATCTTCACCGATTGTTCCGTTGCCAGATCCATTTTATAAAGATATCCCCCGTTTTCATAAACAATGGCAGCATTTCCAGGGGATGGAAATTTGATATCATATTCGGTGTAATTGGTAACTTTTCGGGTTTCCTTTGTT
Organism: Bacteroidales bacterium; assembly: GCA_016933115.1. Lineage (GTDB taxonomy): Bacteria > Bacteroidota > Bacteroidia > Bacteroidales > JAADJA01 > JAADJA01. Next base: position 5,266 of record JAFGBL010000236.1, read on the forward strand.
TTTGTATTATAAGCAAACAGGTTCATGATCCGGTCGCGATCCGACAGGAAATAGATTTTATCGTCGAACCACATTGGGATAATATCCTGCGCATCGTTATTGGTTATGTTGGTTACTTCCTTCGAATTGAAGTCGTAAATCAAAATGTCATCTGCCATGCCGCCCCTGTAATACTTCCAGGTCCTGAACTCACGGAATACCCGGTTATATGCAAGCTGTTTGCCATCGGGCGAATAACTGCAGAATCCGCCTGAAGGCAGCGGAAGTTCTTCGGATAATCCGCCATTTACATCGGCCAGAAATAATTGCCCCTTAAAGGAATTGAATGATTTTTTTCGGGAACGGTAAACGACCTGTTCGTTGTTTTTCCAGGTCATTACAATATTATTCGGACCCATCCGGTCTGAAATATCATCGCGGCTGAGGGTTGCAGTGTAGGTCAGTCGCTTTGGAATACCACCTCCCGCCTCCATCAGGTAAACTTCGGTATTGCCGTCATACTGGCCTGTAAATGCGATGTATTTACCATCGGGGCTAAACCTGGCAAACATTTCATAACCGATGTCGTTGGTAAGTTTCCGGGCAACCCCTCCCGATGCATCAACCGTATAGAGGTCGCCTGCATAGGTAAATACCACCTGATCGCCATAAATGGACGGAAATCTCAACAGCCTGGCTTCATCCTGAGAATAAAGGAAACCAGCCAGAAAAACAAAAATCAATAAAATAAAACACTTTTTCATGGTTACAACTTTTTGTTTTTGATTAAACATACTTTAAAATTAAAAATCCTGCCTGATATGGGCAGGATCGATATTATTAAAATTCCGAATTCCAAAATATGATTGACTGCATAAACATCAATTGCAGGCTGATTGATAGGGTTTTACAGCATCTATGATAATTTCAGTAGCACTTACTGAAAGATCATTGATCAATGATTTGTTATTCATAACCGTATTACATACCAGCCAGGCTTCACAATTTTCACCTTTATTGATGTGATCCTGCGCCTGGGCCAGGGCGTAAATTAAATTCACAGTTAAGCTGCCCGGTAATGAATTCTTTGCTTTTTCCAGTATTGGAAGTGCCTGTGAAGGATCACCGTCATGATCGATCAAGGTGAGGTATCCCAGGCTGAACAACTCATCTCCCGTTAGCTTGCTGTAATCCAGGTTATCTTTTGTAGTTCCGTATTTACGTCCAAGGTACTGGGCAAAAGTCGATGCACCGTATTTTTTTTCAGCATCAACCAGGGCATTGATAACGGCAGCCTTATACTCTAATCCGATGTTGGGATCCATAAGGTAATGCGCTGCGTTTCCGTCAAGTTGGCCGTGTTGGCTGGTGTTCTGAACATTCAGGTCGTACAGGTAATTATCATAAAACTTTGCAATTGTCACGGTTGATTGCCCGAAAGTATAGGCTGCGAAGGGAATCCAAAGGACAAATAAGAATATCTTTTTCATAATGATTTAATTTAATATGCACCAAAGATAACCAATTCAATTATATATCAAGACAACTCAAACACCGGTTTTGGTTGCAGCAGTCAGCCTTCAAAATTAATGGCAATTTTTGATCAAGTAACCGTGCTTCTTCGCTAGCAGATTGAAAATGATGATTTTCGGGTTATCAGTATTCCTCAAAATGCTAACCCTATATCCACTTAACCAGGTTAAAATCTTGTTTGTGAGGCAAAAAATCAGCCCTGGGGAAAATCCTGAATGCGAAATCATAAACACCGGAACTGTTCATGGTGGTTGATCCTGCCCAGGTTGCTTTAACACCGGAAACCTTCATAAACTTCAAATCTTCAACCTTTATCACATTCTTCACCTGGTCCAATTCTTTTTGCCCAAGGACCATTTCAATGCTCAGGTTTTCGGGCGGAATATCATTGGTATTGATGATGATCTCAACACTCAATTTTTCTCCGAGGTCAAGTGGTTTCGTTGACGTATTTGGCAGTTTTACAGATAGAACCTCCACGCCATCCCATTTCTGTGTGATACTGTTTTTCCATTTTTCAATATCCCTGGCCAGTTTATAGCCGTTTTCTTGAATTCTAAGGCTCCTGCTAAATAATTTGGAATAGAATTTTTCATAATAATCATCCAGCATCCGCTTCATGGTAAAATGGGGCGCAATATCCGACAAGGTTGATTTGATATAGGAAATCCATTTATGTGGTATGTTTTCGTTATCGGTTTCAAAAAAGGCAGGGATTATTTCATCTTCCAGTATCTGGTAAATGGTCTCGGCATCCAGTTCATCCTGGAAGGCTTGGTTACCATATGTCCTGGCTTCTTTAATTGCCCAGCCTGCACCTGCCTTATATCCTTCGGCCCACCAGCCATCCAGCACACTAAAATTAACCACACCGTTCATAACGGCTTTCTCTCCGCTCGTTCCTGATGCTTCCAGCGGCCGTGTAGGCGTATTCAGCCAGATATCAACACCGGAAATCATTTTCCTGCCGATGAACATATCATAGTCTTCAAGGAAAAATATTTTACCCAGAAATTGAGGCATTTTTGAGATCTCGATTACCCGCTTGATCAGATCCTGCCCGGGTTTGTCGTTGGGATGCGCTTTTCCGGCGAAAACAAGACGAACCGGCTTTTCAGAATCACTAACGATTTTTTCGAGCCGGGTTAAACTTGTAAACAATAGATTGGCCCTCTTATAAGTTGCAAACCGCCTTGCAAAACCTATATAGAGAGCACTTTCATCAATATTATCAAGCGTATTAAACACAATTTTAGGGCTTTCCTGCCTTTTGGTCAGATCTTCGTGTATTTTATCCGTCAGAAAATCAACAAATTCCTTTTTAACTTTTTGTCTTAACTTCCATATCTCGTGGTCGGGAATATTATTGACTTTTTTCCAGCTTTCATGTTGCTTTTGAAAAGTGTGTGACTCTTCTCCCAACTTATTGGATAACATTTTCTGCCAATCTTTATGGGCCCAGGTCGGAAAATGAACCCCGTTGGTAACATGGCTGATATGCAATTCATCCGGGAAAAAGCCGGGATAAAGTTCCCTGAACATATCGCGGGTTACCCTGCCGTGAATTTTACTAACTCCATTCATTTCCTGCGACAGCTTGGCGGCCAGTATGCTCATTGAGAATTTCTCATTTTGATTTCCTTTATGGTATCGCCCGAGGTTCATGAATTTTTCCCAGGAAATATTCAAACGGTCGGCATAATGCGGAATATAGGTTCGGAGGATATCTTCCGAAAAAGTATCATGCCCGGCCGGCACAGGGGTATGCGTGGTAAACAAACTGGTCGACCGAATTACCTCAACAGCGGTTTCAAAGCTGAATCCGTGGATTTCAACCAACCTTCTCAGTCTTTCGATACCGGCAAATGCGGCATGTCCCTCATTGAGGTGATAAATATCAGGATGCATCTGCATTGCATTCAGCAACCTGATTCCACCAACTCCCAGCAGCAATTCCTGTTTGAACCGGTTTTGCCAGTCGCCACCATATAAATTATGGGTTATTTGTCGGTCTTCCAAAGTGTTTTCTTCAATATCAGCATCGAGCAAATAAAGAGGAATACGTCCTACCTGCAACCTCCAAACCTTGGCATGGAGGTTACGTCCGGGCAGTGCCAATTCAATTTTCACCCATTCGCCTGTGTCGTTCACAACAGGCAATAACGGTGTTTCAGTAAATTTATGAGGAATCGATTGTGCGATCTGGTCACCAAATAATGACAGGCTCTGGCCGAAATAACCGTAACGATACAATAAACCGATGCCAATGATATTTTTATTGGAATCGCTGGCTTCTTTCAAATAATCTCCTGCCAGGACTCCAAGTCCTCCTGAATAAATCCGGATCGATTCGTGTAATCCGAATTCCATACTGAAATAGGCCACTTGCTCTTTAGGTTTTTCGGATTCCTGCTCCATGTATTTGTTAAACTTCCTGAAAACCTCCAGCATCCTTGCCACAAAATCCCTGTCCTTCTTCATTTCCTGGAAACGCTCGAAGGATAGCCTGTTCAATGCTGCTACCGGGTTGTGTCCGGTTTCTTTCCATAATTTTCCATCCATGGATTCGAACAACTCCTCAGCGTCATAATTCCAGCACCACCATAAATTCATTGACAATTCCCTAAGCGGTTCCAATTCTGCAGGAATTTTTCCCTTTACAAAAATCTTTTTCCATTCAGGGGGTTCCAGTTTTCCATTTCCAAAAACGGTGTACTCAACCGATTGTTTGCTTTTGAATAGATCGGATCGCTTACTCACCTTTTCATTCACCAGATCATATGCCTGCCGGTAATTATCCGAAAGGTTAGTCCAAAGCAGTTTTTGTGCAATATCATAGGATTCTTTCCTGGCGCGTTCCCAGCTTTCTGCATCCATTTGGGTGTAATTGAGCAAGGCATTTGCAACATCGTTCACTACGGCCGTGTAATTCTCATCATTGCGTTCAACTACAATAACCGAGTTGTTTTTTACCCCATATTCGTCCTGCACCCACTTTCCAAATCCGGCAACCGAAGTAGTGATGGTAGGAATTTTATAGGCAATGCTCTCCAGGGGTGTATATCCCCACGGTTCGTAGTAAGACGGAAAAACAGTCAAATCAAAAGCGTTGAGGAATGTGTAATATTCCAGGTTGAATATGCCATCCGAACCGTTCAAATAAACAGGCACAAAGAAAATCTTGACATTGCTGCCTTTATCATTGTTGATCCCATTTTCTTCAATTCGTTTCAGTACCGGGTCGTGATTTTTGTCATATAAAATGTGGGTGGTATATACTTTGGAAATCGGTTTTTCAAAATCGGGTTTGTTGATGGTATCAACCAAATCCTTACGAGGGCCTGCATTGTTTCCAGGAACAGCAATAAATGCAACGATTTGTCTCTTGACCTCGTTGTTCTTATTCAGTTTTCCCAGGGCATCAATAAAAATATCCAATCCCTTGTTTCTGAACTCATACCTGCCACTGGTCAGTATCAGCATGGCATCCTTATCAATTTTCTGGTAAAGCAGGGCTTCGGCTACATCGATGATATGTTCGCGTGCATTTTTACGATGATGCTCCAATTCCTCCTCGCGCTGCAGGAAAACTTCCGAAAAGCCGTTTGGCGTGAGAACATCAATTTCTTTGGATAAAAAGTGCTTGCACTCAACGGCAGTAATTTCACTAACAGTGGTAAAACAATCGGCCTCATGTGCCGAATTGTATTCAAGCGAATATTTTGAGATAATGCCCAGTTGCCTGGCCATCTCGCCCGGGTTGTATTTATCCAGGTTGCTGTAAAGATTCAGGTTGTTGCCGGCAACGGATCTTCCCAGGATGGTAGCATGGGTGGTAAAAACCGTTCCAATCTGGGGTACAGTATCTTTCAGGTATAAAATTCCGGAACCGGTCATCCATTCGTGGAAATGAGCAATGATCCTGTCATTTGCCGAGAGGAAAAAATTATAAAAACTCTCTATCACCTTTCCTGATGCATAACCGAATAAGGCCGGTTCAAAATAATCCCATCCGCCCGAAAGTGAATCAAGCTTATAGGTTTCCCATAAGGACGCGAAGATCTTATCTTTTTGTTCAAAGAATGGTGTGAAATCAACAAGTACAGCTATGGGTTTCCCCGGAATATTCCACCATCCCGTACGAATTCGTAATCCTTCCTTCTCGGCTGCGCTGCACCAGGATTTAAACAATGAACGGTCCTCAATAAAATCGGGATTACTACTGGTTTCTTTCCATACATCGGGGCCAACAAAGATGTAACGGTTTGCCATGTCATCGGCCATGGATTCATACTTGGATGAAAGGACTGTGTATATTCCCCCAACTTTGTTACAAACTTCCCAGCTAATTTCGAATAAATAATCAGGCTGAATATAATTTTTCGACATTTTTTTCGGATTAAGTAAAAAAATACTTTAATAGTTCATTAAACGAGTGCAAATTTATTTTATTAAACTTCTAATCAAAGTATGAAACGATATTTTTTTTAAATCGCGCAACCTTTTAAATTCATTACACATCTGATTGTCGTTAACGGTAATCAATAAACAGCCTATAACAAACCTTTACTTTTCATAATCGGATAATTAATAAAATTTAACATTTCGGAAAACTTCTACCTTCATTTTTATTGTAAAACCAAAAAATGTACAAAATGAAGAAACACATCATCTTAGTATCAGGATTGATCATGATCCTGTCCATTTCGGTTAAATCCTATTCGCAAAATTCCGTATTGTCGACGGGTGAATGGATAAAGATTGCAGCACAAAATACCGGAATCCATCAAATCACATACGGCGATCTGGTAAGTTACGGTATTGATCCCGGAGATATCAATCCTAAAAACCTCCAAATCTATGGAAACGGCAATGGAATGCTTCCCGAATCCACGGCGCAGTTTCGTTACGAAGACCTGCAGGAATTGTCCGTTTTGGTTTATGGAGAAGAGGATTCCAGTTTTGACCCCGGCGATTATCTCCTGTTTTACGGAGAAGCTCCGACAGAATGGAATTTCGATGAAACCTCGGGATTGTTCGAGCACCAGGTCAATTATTATTCCGGTAATACCTGCTATTTTCTCACCGCAAGTTTAGGCCCCGGGAAAAGGATTGAAATTGAGCCCTATATCCTGGGTCAAGCAGACTATACCTCCACACAGGTAAATGATTACTATTTTCATGAGTTGGAACTGGAAAACATGATCCATTCAGGGAAAATGTGGTTCGGCGAAAGGTTTGAAGAGGAGCTCCAATATGAATTCCAGATCAATTGCCCGAACATAACTTCAGGGTCACCGGCCAGATTAATCGCATCTTCAGTTGCACGATCATCTGAAATTAGCAGTTTCGGCTTCGAAATTAATTCGCAACCTGCAATGAATATTGATATTCCGGGTGTAAACATGAATAATTCTACAAGCTATGGGCGAAGAAAAGTTGAATCCTGTGATTTTTATACCGATAATCCAATAGTAACCCTACTCATTACTTATAATAAACCAACTGAATATTCAACCGGTTGGCTTGATTATTTTTCAATAAACTACAGGCGTAATAATAATTTTGGTAATGGCCAGATGAATTTCAGGGATGTAGAATCCATCGGACAGGGATTGACCGAATTCCAGGTTCTAGCCAATACTGATATTTTGAATATCTGGAACGTCACTGATCCCCTGAATCCATCAAATATTGATTTCGCATTTTCAAATGGTACCGCTGAATTTAAACTTGAAACCAACAGTTTACTGGAATTTATCGCATTCGACCAGAGCCAGTTTTTTACTCCCCAGTTCATTGGGGCGGTCGAAAACCAAAACCTGCATGGAATCAACCCGCCGGATATGGTGATCGTTTCGCATCCCGATTTTCTGAATGAAGCCCAACAACTGGCCGATTTCAGAGAAGCCCATGACGGCCTTACCTGTTTGGTCACAACTCCGGAAAAAATTTATAATGAATTCTCCTCAGGTTCACAGGATTTAACGGCAATTCGGGATTTTATGAAACATCTTTATGAAAAGTCGAACGGAGAAAAACCCGATTTTCTCCTACTTTTCGGCGATGGGTCCTACGATTATAAAAATATAGATAATGATCAGCAAAATCTTGTGCCCGCGTGGGAAACTTTAGAATCCTTAAACGAAGTGAGTTCTTATTGTTCTGATGATTTTTTTGGTGAATTCGATGAAGTGGATAAATACGGTAATTTAAAGATGGGGATCGGAAGGATACCTGCCAAAACACCGGAAGAGGCCAATACTGTGGTTGAAAAGATTATTCATTACTCATCGGATGCATCGGCTTTCGGTAATTGGAGGAACGAAATTGTATCGATTGCCGATGATGAGGATAACAACCTGCATTTGGCGATGGCAGAGGAGCTTGCTTTATTAATTGATACCACAAACTTTGCCTTTAATCTTTCAAAAATTTACCTGGATGCATATGTTCAGGATACACTTGAAAACGGAAACCCGGTTTATCCGGACGTCAATCAGGATATAACCGATCACATCAATGCAGGGGTAAATATCATCAATTATGTGGGACATGGATCATACAATGGCCTGGCACATGAACAGATACTGACAGAGGACGATATGGAAAATTGGGAGAATGAACAGTATTATCCTTTGTTGTACACAGCAACAGGCAATTTCGGTAAGTTTGATGACCCTGAGAAATACTCAATGGCAGAAAAGGGGCTTTTATTGGAAAATAAGGGATTGTCATCTGTTGTAGCACCCACGCGAGCAACCTATGCGAGCAACAATGGAAACTTTATGGAATGTTTTTATAAAAATATTGTGGGCAATCCATGGAATTCAATAGGCAAAAACCTCAAACAAACAAAACTGGATGCAGGCAATGCCGAGAGCGGGAAATACATATTCTTTGGCGATCCTTCCATGCGTCTGGCCATTCCTGAATTCAAAATCATCACCGAGGCCGTTAACGGTATTCCGGCCGGTCAGCCCATGGATACTATTAATCCGGGTGAAGAAATCATTGTGTCGGGATATCTGGAGGATGCAATGGGAAATCCTTTTTACAATTTCAATGGCTCGTTGAACGTGAAAGTATTTGACCGCATTGATACAGTTTGGACACTGGGAAATGACCTTTCCAGTATGGTAAGGGATTTTACCGTTCGTGACAGCGTCATTACCGAATTGGAAAGTGAAATACTGAACGGCCAGTTTGCTTTCAGCTTCAATCTGCCTTATGACCTGGAACCGGAATTCGGCACCATCAAATTGAGTTATTATGCAATGGATTTCCCATTGGATGCTCATGGCTATTTTTCTGATTTGGTGGTAGGTGGAGCACCGAATATAATCTATGACAATGTTGCCGTCAATGATTTATTTGAAATTTATCCCACTCTCGTCGAAAACAATTTCAACCTGAAGGCTAAAAAAGAAATCGATTATCTTGATGTAGCGATTTATGACATCACAGGCAGGCAAGTCATGATGAAAACATTTGGTAATTTGCAGGCAGGATCAACAACTGCCATTGACCTTTCAAGTTTTCATCCGGGGATGTTCATTGTTATGGCGAAAACCGATCAGGCAGTGATTACGCAGAAAATCATCAAAAAGTAATGATTAATGCCCGGGTCAATGCAGCGTAGACATCCTGAGCCTGAAGACCCGAACAGACAGGGTTCAGAAAATGTACCTGAATACGGAACAAAGCTTGCCCGAAGTTCGTATCAATCGAGGGCTGCCATAAAGTTGCCCGGCTAAAATTCTAAATCCATGTTATTGTCAGGATGAAAGAAAAAAGAACCCTTACAGGATTAATTACGCTATTTCTTGTATTTACAATCAATTTGATCGTTTTGAGCCAGACAGGTTCCGAAAAGAATCCGGATACGGAAAATAAGGAACTATTCGGCAATATTCATTCATATTACAGGGCAAAATCAGGTTCCGACACGCTGAACATCATAATTTCGGCCGGAAACCTTTGCAATGCATACAACGACCTGAAACGAGACGATTCAGCAGTTTATTATGCACGTTTGGTACATCATTATATCCAGAATACTTCATACCAAAAAAGAACATCCATTAACCGAGATAATTTGCGGAAGTCATTGTATACCACTGGTATTTTTTTAATTTTCAATGACCTGATCCATGAATATGCCCTGGAAATATTTCAGATATTACTGGATTTGTCTGAAAAATCCGGCGATACCCTTTCCATGAGCAATGCATACTACGGTATCGGCTATGTCTACAGAGAAACAAATCCAAAAGAAGCACAAAAGTTTTTCAGAAAAGCAACCGGGTTATCCTATCAAAAGAATCAATCCAAATATGTAGTTAGTTTGACTGAGATCGGCAATTCCTTTATGCTTCAGGGTAACATTGACAGTGCCATGTTTTATCTCAAGAAAGCTTTGGATTATTCCAGTGGTCTTTCGGGAGAGTTGGAAAGTATGATAACTCATGATATCGGCCATTTATATTCCACGGGATGGAATGATTTTCAATCTGCCGAAGATTATTTTAAAAAATCGCTGGATTTCTACCTGTCTTCCCAAAACACCAGGGCTTCAATTATTGTTAGCAGCAATGTTGCCGATGCATGCTACCATTTGGGAAATACACGGAAGCTTTATCCTATCTGAATATGGCTCAGAAAATAAGGTACGAAACAGGAAGTTCGATCATGGGAAATGAAATATTTCACTTGTTTGCCCTCACCTGGGCCGGTTTGAAAGATTACAGGAAAGCCTGGGAGTATTCGCAAATGGAACTGGTACTTTCCGATTCGATACACACGGCCGAAACCGATCAAAAAATTGCCGAAATTCACGCCCGCTACCAAACTGAAAAAAAGGAGGCCGAAAACCAAATATTAAGACAGGAAAAGGAACTGAAAAACTTTCAACTTAAAAAAGAGAAAAAACTCAGGCAGAATATCATCCTGTCGGGCACAATATCGCTTTTCTTCTTTATTACTTTACTGGTTATCGTTTATTTGTTTTATCGCGACAAATCAAAATATGCCAGGAACCTTGCAAAAAACAACCAGATTATCGAGTCGCAGAAAACCGCGCTGCAGTATACCTTGAACAGGTTAAGCCGGAATGAGGCCAAACTGATGGAAGCCAATGCCACCAAGGATAAATTCTTCAGCATCATCGCCCACGACCTGAAAAATCCTTTCAGTTCCATCATTGGGTACTCCGATTTGCTCTCCGAATCCTACCTGGATTTTGATGAAAAGGAAAAAAGGACCATGATCAGGCAAATCAATACAGCGGCCGGAAATACCTACCGCTTGCTTGAAAACCTGCTTCAATGGTCGAGAAGCCAGATGGTCCTGGTTAAGCATGAACCCGAAATTTTCCACTTGCATGCAGCGGTCGATGAAAATATCAACCTTATCAAAGATATGGCGGCGCATAAAAATATAATTCTCGCATCATTGGTAGGTGAAAACCTGAAGGTGTATGCGAACCGCGAAACGGTGGATGTGGTCATCAGAAACCTGGTTTCGAACGCGGTAAAATTTACCGAACGCAATGGATCGGTGAAAGTAGAAGCCCTCAGCAATGAACACATGGTGAAAGTTACCGTTTCCGATACGGGAACAGGTATGAGCGATGAAGAAAAACAAAAGGTTTTCAGAATTGAAGCAGGTTTTAGAAAACCGGGCACGGAAAAAGAAACCGGAACGGGGCTCGGATTGATCCTGTGTAAGGAATTTGTCGAAAAAAACGGAAGGTCGATCTGTGTCGAATCGGAAATTGGAAAAGGCAGCCGCTTTATTTTCACCCTGCCTCTGGCCGATTGAACGATATCTCTACAGGTGCTGGTCTCACTTGCACACAGGCGGGACGGGAAGACTCGAACAAGTGAAGGTCTTCTGTTTATGAATTACCATTTCGGATTCTTAGTCGCTTTTTGTAAGTCAAACAACGCCAAACCCATTCCAGCGGACCAAATTGGAAATATTTCAACCAGATATTGCTAACGATTATTTGAAAGACTATAACAGAAATTGCGACTCCACAGATAGCGATTAAACTAAGTTCTCCAAAAAAGTTAAATCCAAAATTGTAAAAAATGATAATAAGCAGAATGGTCTGGGATATGTAATTGGTCAGGGCAGTTCTTCCTACTGGTTTTAAATAATTCAGCAACCTTTTACCAATTGAAGTCTGTGCAGCCTTGTAAATAAAGGTGATATAGAAAAAACATAAAAAAATCTGACCTGTTAATGATAGAATTTTATAAAAAATATTTGAAAGCGTTGGAGGAAATTGTAATTGGCTTCCACCCAAAACCTCGGCTGAAATTGATGCGGAAAGACCTATAATTAAACTCGATAAAAATAGCCTGGTCGATTTTGATTTGTCCTGAAAGAAACCGGTTGCACTCAGATAATAACCCAGAAGAAATATTCCAAGAACTGTTAAGAACCTTCGTGAAAGAAGATAGGACAGCCATTTCCATAGAGTATGATGGATATTTAGAAAGAAAATTTCTTTGATGGATCCAAACTTGAATGTATCAAAAACCTCACCCGCTGTCATATCAGGATAGTTTGTATGTGCCGCTGATGCATACGTTTCAGCAATTGTGGTACCAGAAGCGTGAAAAAAAGGCAGCATGGCCAAATCAATTAAAACCGGCATAAACAGGAAAAAGAGCGACCACCTGAAAAGATTCTTTGTCTTGGTATTTCGGAATAAAATAAGGATATAACCTATCAATGCATACAAGAATAATATATCCCCAAACCAAATCAGAATATGTATCAACCCTATCAGGAGTAAAATAAATAACCGTCGGCGGTAAATTTTTAAAAAATCGATAGTACGATCCCTATTTCTGCTGAGTTGAAGGAAAAATCCCACTGCAAAAAGCATGGAAAAAAGCGTATAGAATTTTCCGGAAACGATAATCTCCAACAAATGATATATCTTTTCATCCCATTGAAAAGTTGGGGTTTCCCGCAGTTCAGTGAAGGGAATGAAAGAGTAACCGCTTAAATACAGTATGTTGTTAAATATAATACCGAGCAATGCAAATCCCCGCAATATGTCAAGAATTTCTATTCTTTGTCTTGGTTCTGTAGGTGTTAAATTGGGCATGGTATAAAATCTTTATTTTTAACAACTAATCCGCGTGTTCCAAAATTGTAATATTCCAACCACAATTACTATTGTCCGGCTTCAAATTACTGGGTTACAATATTTATATTGACTTTTTGTTTTGATTTACTCACTAAAATTAGTTTTTCCTTTGAAATAATTGAAATAAAAAATTGATTTTTTTAATCGGCCACAGGCTGTGGTTTCCCGTCATCCTCATGAATGACCTGTTTCAACTATAAAAAAACTATTAATATATAACCTTATTCAATATTTTTCCTTACTTTCGTCAGTCAGTAAACTCATAAACCGCGAAACATGAATATCCAAATTATCGAACCCCTGTCCCGCGCCTGGAACAGAATGAAAAAAGCTTTGTTTCAACCTTTTGATTTAGGGAAATGGTTTACCGTAGGTTTTACCGCTTTCCTGGCCACTTTGATGGACTATCACGGCGGAGGCAATGCATCCAACAAATATAGCGAGCACGCCGATTGGGACACCTTCTTCAATTTTCCCGGAATTGCCAGGGAATGGTTGTTGGAACATACGTTTTGGCTTACTTTCATCATTTTCGGGATAATTTTGGTTTTAGCACTCATCTTCGTTTTCACCTGGCTCAGTTCACGGGGCAAATTCATGTTTTTATACAACGTAGTTTACGATGAAGCCGAAGTACTGAAACCCTGGCAGGAATTCAGGCGTGAAGGAAATTCACTGTTTATCTGGCGACTTATTTACGGATTCATCTGTTTTGCTGCCGTTATTTCATTTCTTGCATATGCTTTCCTCACCTTTCGCGAATTGTATTATACCGATGCACTACCCTCAATAACCCGCCTCGGCCATCATCGCTATGATCTTCCAGTTTATCCTGATACTCGTTCTCATTGGGTATATCTCTTTATTTCTTGATAATTTTGTGGCTCCCATCATGTTCAAACACAGGCTGACCACCTCCAGGGCATGGTACAAATTTTTCACCATCCTGTGGAAACATTTCGGTTATTTTCTCTTATATGGGATTTTTATCTTTCTGCTGGGTATTGTGGTTGTTATCGCGGTGGTATTCTTTGGTTTGTTTACCTGCTGCCTGGGATTTTTACTGCTTCTTATACCCTACATCGGATCGGTAGTGGTTTTACCTGTGACTTATCTTTTCAGGGCTTACAGCGTTGAATTTCTGGAGCAATTCGGAGATGACTTCAAAATCTTCCCCGAAAAAAATGATTCAGATAGTTCTGAAATTCAAACTGTGTGATGAATTCAGGACCTAATAAGCTCAAAAAAGACCAAAGAATCATCCGGTCGATCATCAGCTTTGTGTTACTGGCCATTTTAGTTGGAGCAGTATTTTTCGATCCTGTCCATTACAGGATCACCGATTGTGCTTTTAAGCATCTCACCGGTTTGAGCTGCCCCGGTTGCGGATTGACAAGGTCGTTTCATTCCACAGCCAATTTGCACTTGTTTGAAGGATTTAAAAACCACTTGCTGGGACCTTTTTTATATTTGGGTTTTATTGGCCTGTTTGGAGTAATGTTATATGAAACCATCAGCGGCCGGGTAGTACTTTCCAGGATAAATAAAGGTATTCTAAAGACTGCGTTAATCAGCCTGGCTGTATTTTGGTTTTTCTATTGGTTGATCCGGATGATAACCGAATTCAGCTAAACTATTTCTTCCAGATGTTCTTGAGTTCGGTCTCAATTTTTTCGGTAAAGGCTTTGATGTCCGATTTTTTGATCTTCTTCAACTCCTTCTCCAGTTTTTCGTATTCAGTTTTAGCCTTTTTGGTCATGTTCGGAATGATCTTATCCTTCACCTCATCCCTTGCATCCTTTAGCACATGCGCAAGTTCTTCCATATCGACTTTATTGATCAGTTCCTTCACCTTGGCATTGGACATTTTGGCGATGTCGTCGAGGGTGTAATCCTTCACTCCATCCCATTTTTCTTTGGCCCTGGCCTTTGCTTTATCTGTGGTTTTTTTAGCTGATTCCTTCACTTCGTCGGTGAAGTCTTTAACTTTCTTTTTCATATCCTTAATATTATCATTGGTAAATTTGCAATGATCTTCAACCCGAATGGCAAAATCCGAAAGTACATTCATATAATTGATGAACGCCTCGTATGGCGATGGATATGGATTAAAATACCGGTGAACGTCGCCGTCGGAAAACCATTTGGTGCACATGTAATAAAAATGGTCGCTGGCCTGCAGATAGTTCCAGTCTTTCATGATCTCCTCGTTGTCGCAGCCCATGATCATTTGCTGAATAGAATACAATTTATCAAAAGCTTCATCCTGCATTTCATTTCCCAGCCAGGCCGTCAGGTCGCGTTCTTCATCCGCCCACGATATGGGATAATTTACCTCAACCCCCGCTACCGGTTTAAATTTACGGGCGATATCTTTGGGTTTGGAAAATACAAAATCGGTTGTTTTCAATACTTTCTCAGGCAATGCCTGCATGAACTTAAAGATTCCTGAATCTTCCCACTGGTGTTCCCCGAAGGTTTCATAGTCAATAAATAAATTGACAACTTGTTGATCTTCATCAAGGTCTTTCAGCCATTTGGTATATTTTTCAGCGGTAAGCGGCCACTCACTCCAGGCCTGGTTCGAAAAACGGAATGCAATGTCATCGCTCAATGTGAAATTCTTCAACAATAATTTGAGATCATGGTTGTGCACATGATGGTAGAGGTAATTGGAGCTTTTCCAACCCAGAATATGTTTTGCCCCTTCGGTGAGCATGGTTTTGTATCCCATTTCAGCCACCATATCTCCAATTTGATCCGAATAGATCAATTCCGTATTTCTGAAGGTAACAGGTTTTTGGCCGAATAATTCTTCCATTTTTTGACTATGCTTTTCAACCTGCCTTTTGAATTCATCCTTATTCTTCAGCGATGCCAGGGAATGGGAATAAGTTTCGGACAGGAACTCGACATTACCTGAATCCGCAAGCTTTTGGAAACTTTTAAGCACTTCGGGGGCATATTTTTCGAATTGTTCGATTGCCAGTCCAGAAATCGAATACGCAACATTAAATGATTTGCCGTGTTTCTTGATCAGCTTCAGCATCAATTCATTGGCCGGCAAATAACATTTTTGTGCAATTCGCTGCATGATCGATTTATTCAGGTAATCATCGTAATAATTATGATGCTGGCCCATGTCGAAAAAACGGTAGGTCCTTAACCTGAAGGGCTGATGCACCTGGAAATAAAAACAAACTGATCTCATATATCTTAACTTGTTATTTTTAGCACTAATCTTTTTTAATTCTCATATTTAATTCATTTACCTAAATTGTATCAGGAAACCATTTCCCTGTACACATTCATGATATGAACTGCGGCACTGTCCCATTTCAGGCTGTCAACCTCTTCCCTGCCGTATTTGATAAACATTTGAGACAATGACTTATAATGTAGCAGGCCCCAAATAGCATCTGCCGTTCCTTCCACATCCCAAAAATCGACTTTAATGGCATGTTTCAATACTTCGGCTACACCGGATTGTTTGGAGACAATAACCGGTACGTTGGTCCGCATGGCTTCCAGCGGAACAAGTCCAAATGGTTCTGATACGGAAGGCATTACAAAAACATCACTGAGTGCAAACATCTGATCAACGGCTTCACCGCGTAAAAATCCGGTAAAATGGAACCGGTCGGCGATCTTAAGTTGTGCAACCCGCCGGATCATCCGGTTAAGCATGTCACCCGAGCCGGCCATTACGAACCGCACATTCCGGTCTTTTTGTAAAATCTTGTAAGCTGTTTCGATAAAATACTCAGGCCCTTTCTGAAAAGTGATCCTGCCTAAAAAGGTGACAATTTTCTCCTTGACAGCTTTTTTAATATTCAACACCTCAGGTTTATCGACCGGTTCGATGGCATTGTGAACCGTGACGACTTTATTGGGATCGATCCCGTATTTTTCAATTACAACATTCCGGGTCAGGTTACTCACGGCAATCACACGGTCGGCAGCCATCATCCCTGCCTTCTCGATCTCATAAACAAATGTGTTTACGTTTTCACCGGTACGGTCGAATTCAGTAGCATGGATATGAACAACCAACGGTTTTCCGCTAACCTTTTTTGCAGCAATGCCCGCATAATATGTCAGCCAGTCGTGTGCATGAATAAGGTCAAAATCATATTCTTCGGCGATAGCTCCTCCAACCAGCGCATATCTCGACACCTCCTCCATGAGGTTTTCACCGTATTTTCCTGAAAATTCAAATTTTTTCGCAAAAACGGACTTTTTCCTGAGTTCCTTTTGAAGCTTGGTTTCCCTGGTTATTTTTTTGAACTCTTCAGGATCAAGGTAAGGAATAAGGTTGGAGCCTATTTCCATGTATGTAAGGTTTTTGGCAAACTGAAAAAACTCGCTATCCTGAATATTCACCGAAACATCACTGGCATTCACAATCCTGACGGCGCGCTGGTCCTCGTCGCCATAAGCTTTGGGAACGACGAACAAAACTTCAGCGCCTTGTTTCAGCAAACCCTTTGTCATGCCGTAACATGCGGTTCCAAGCCCTCCTGATATGTGAGGTGGGAACTCCCACCCGAACATTAGTACTTTCATTCGTTCTGGTTGGTAAATTATTTTATTTGTTCAACATATTACTTATTCTTAATAATTCCGCAATACTCCAGGCCTGCGAAATGGCCCCTTTGGCCGTATGCGGTGGATCGCCGTTGTATAATTCGGAAATGGTACCAATTCCATGCTCCACCATTGTTTCTTCAAATCCCTTATAAATTCGCTCAATGAGTAATTTTCCTTCTTCTCCGTATAGTTTGATATAACCTTCTGCGAAATGGCCAAACAACCATGGAAAGGCTGCTCCCTGGTGATAAGCCAGGTCACGTTCCGTTATGTTCCCCTTATAGATTCCTTTGTAATTTGGATTACGCGGAGAAAGACTACGCAATCCTCGAGGTGTCAGCAATTGTTTTTCGATGGTTTGCAATATCCCGTGTTTCTGGTCATCGCTTACCGGACTGTAAGGCATGGAAGTTAATAACACCATATTTGGTCTTACTGAAAAATCTTTATAGTCCCCTCTTACAACATCCGCCATATATCCTTTTTCCTTATTCCAAAATACATTGGTGAAATGCTCTTTGATTTTACCGGCAACTTCATTCCACTTTTTGGCCTCGGCGGGTTTTCTGAATTTTTTCGCTAATTCTGCATAAAAACAAATGGCGTTATACCAAAGTGCATTTACATCCACTGCCAGCCCATTCCTGTTGGTCACCGGTTTATTATCAACCAGGACATTCATCCAGGTGAGGACATCATTTTCTTCTCCGGCAGTAAGCAATCCGGTTTCCAGCATCCTGATGCCATAAGTTGTTCCTTTTGAAAACTCATCCAGGATCAGTTTCATCACGATACCATATTTATCCCAAATGAGCTTACCTTTTCCAGTATTTAAAATAAATTGTTGCAACGACCAGAAAAACCAAAGCGGAGCATCTACTGAGTTATAAATATAGTCCTTTCCGATCCTGTTATTGGGGAAAAACGGCCCTTTCATCTTGTTAATGATGGTATTGACCACCTTAAGAAATAGCTCCTGTTTACCGTGGTTTAATGTAAGGCCCGGAAGTGCCACAAATGTATCACGGCCGCTTTCGATGAACCAGTGATAGCCTGCAATCAGATCGACATTTCCGTTATCCTGAACAAAAAATTGTTCGGCTGCATTCAGCAGGCAATTTTTAAAGCTATCGCGGGGTACCCGGTTTTTCAATTCCCGTTTAAAGGCAGAATGAAGATCACCCGGGTCAATTTGGATTAATCCGGCAGAAAAGATCAGTTTTTCATTCTTTTTTACCTGAATTTCAAAATATCCCGGATTAAAAAGATCTTCCTTAAAGTCATAACCCCTGGTTTTTTCTTTGGTATATTCGATTCCGAAATACCAGTTCGGGTCGGAAATAAAATTCACTTTGTCGGAAAACTGCATAAATAATGAAGAATATAAATCATACATTTTCATGCTTATGCCGTTTTCTACATTGCTGTAAGTTGTATTGGCATAATCATTTTTCCGGCTCAGGTCATGTACATTTCTAAAAGCTAGCAAAGGCCTGAACCGAAGTGTAGTGGGAGAATGGGCATCAACCAGGTGGTAACGAATCATGATCCTGTCGTTTTCTTCATCGAACAGGCGCTCAACATTAAGGATTACACCTCCCACCCGGTAAGTTAATTTAGGGATGGGATCCGATTCAAAATCGCTTATATATTTGTGCCCTCCTGGTTCATAAACATTATCGCCATATTTGTGAATTGCCAGGTTAAATTCGGCATTGCGTTGTATGATGGTAACATCAAGTGAGGATAGCAAGACATGGTGCTGGTTATCGATTTGCGGTTGAAGACTCACCATTAAACCATGATATTTTCTTGTATTACAACCGGGAAGTGTTGTGCTTGCATAAGAACCGGCCCTGTTAGTCCGCAACAATTCCTTCGTCAGTGAATATTCAAGGTTAACTAATTGTTGTTTATCGAATTTGATGTAGCTCATAAACCAGAATTGATAATAATTTTTTCAGGGAGCAAAATTAATCAATAAATTCTTTTAGTTGAGTGATTTGCAAAATGATTTAACTAAAATAAATATCCTTGTGGCAGAGCCAAGAGGTATTTATTAGGAATGGTTTATTACCCTAATCACTGCAAGCAGCGGGGAATATGATCCTGAATTAATAAATGTAGCCAGATATAATGCTACGAAATTACTTTTTATGAAAAGTAATTACGACAATGACAAAAAGGCTTCACAAAGAATGCAAAGCCTTTCCACAATTCTCTAAATTAATATCTTTAGCTTTTGTGCATATTGAAGGCCTTTTTAGCCGCATATCCGGCACCCATTACCAGCATAATCACCAATCCACTGCCAACAGGCGATCCACCACCAACGGGATCATCACCACTGCCGGGTCCTCCACCCGGATCCGGCGGCTGATCAGCCATTGCCCCGATTGAAAATACGATTGCCAGGATGGTGGTTAAAAGCAGGTTTTGTATTTTTCTGACCATATCGAATAAAATTATTTCCGTAACGTATTATAAAGCGATTATACTTCAATTTGTTCAAAAGGATACAAAATTATTTGGTAATTTTGTTCCCAGCAAGTTTACAAGAGGTTATCAATTTCAAAATTTAATGAAAAATTTTGTTCTTTTAGTTGTTTTTTTCCTAGCCTTTCTGGCAACGCAATCCCAGGAAAAATCAAGTATTTCAGGCAACTTGATTGACCAGCAAACATCACAACCGGTGGCCAATGCCGAAATTATTTTAATTGAAGATTCTATCATCACCACATCCGATGATAATGGTTATTTTGTTTTTAAGAACCTGCCGAAAGGATATTATTCAATTCGAATCAGGCATATCGCGTATCATGATGTTGTAAAAAAAATCAAACTGAATACAGGTGAAAACATCGATCTGAAATTTACCCTAACGGGCAAATCGCTGCAACTGGAGGAATTCATTGTGGAAAGCGAATCGGAAACCGACCAGATCATCAGCAAGCTTCCATATATTGAAACATCGATCGTTAAAAGGGAAATGGACAAGAATGCCTCCCGCGACGTCGGTGATTTTTTAAGGTCGTCCAATAATATAGGTGGAATTCGGAAAGGTGGCACCCAACTCGATCCTGTCGTCAGGGGATTTAAATACAGCCAGCTAAATATTCAAATGAACAACGGCCAAAAAATTGAAGGTGGCTGCCCGAACCGCATGGACCCTGCCACTGCACACGTCGAAATAGAAGATATAGAAAAAATTGAAGTGTACAAAGGGCCCTATGCTTTGAGGTACGGCCAGTCATTCGGCGGTGTGATCAACCTGAAGACTGTCAGGCCTGAACCTTCCGATTCATTTCAGATTCATATCAATGCATTGAAAGGCTATGAAAGCAATTGGAATGGGAACAAGGAACAACTTGCGGTTCAGGGAGAAAGCAAAAAAGTATTTTTTAACCTTTCGGGCGGAAGAAAAGATTATGGTAATTATAAAGACGGAAACAGCAACGAGGTGAAAACTTCTTTTAAAAAATACAACTACAAAGGCCAACTGGGATTCGTTCCTCATAAAAATCACAGTATTATAATGACTTACGAAGAATCCAATGGAAGGGATGTCAGCTTCCCTACACTCCCGATGGATGAACGAAAAGATGATACCCGATTGATTTCACTTGATTATAATGCCGGTGATATAACAGGTTTAATAAATTCATTTAATTTGAAATTGTACAATTCAGACGTTCGACATGAAATGGACACAAAGGAAAGGCCTTTCTCCGACACAACTGTTGCCGTATCGATCATCAATGCCTTAAATCAGGGTGGAAGGCTGGAAGCAGGAATTCCATTGAGTAAAGGTTTACTGTATGCCGGAGTTGATTTTGAACAGATCAAAAAAGACGGAGAACGTACGAAGACCATGATCAAACAGCCAGGCCTCCCGGTCAAACGGGAGCAATTGTGGAACAATGCAGAAATCAACAACTTTGGCGTATTTGCCGAATATTCGATTACCCTGGGAAAATTTGAGCTGGTTGCCGCCTCCCGCCTCGATTTCAATAAAGGGATATCCGACAGTATTTTGGTGATGCATCCTATGCAGGGTGAGATATTTCATTACAGTACCGATTCCATACAATCCGAATACATTAATTTTAGCATTAGTGCCGGAGCCAACCAAAAAATAACTCAAAACCTGACGTTATCCTTATCACTGGGCCGTGGTGTTCGTAGTCCGGATATGACCGAACGTTATATTATCCTGCTTCCGATCGGATATGACAAATTCGATTATCTGGGCGATCCGCAATTGAAACCCGAAACCAACAATCAGGCTGATCTGACAGTAAAATTTACTTCACATAAAATCGGGTTGCTGCAAGTCAACGGATTTTATTCGCTGGTGAATGATTATATCACGGGTAAAAGGCTTCCACCGAGTATTCAGAAACCGCTCACCCAGGATGTACTGGGTGTAAAACAGTTTTACAATGCCGGAAATGCCAGGTTCAGAGGATTTGAATTAACTTATTCCACGCCATTGCATTTAAAATTCGGCATAAAGCTTTATTCATCGTATACCTGTGCGACCCTCGACAAAGTGCATAAATACATCCTTAACGACCAGGGGAGCGTAGTGGATGATGTTGAATTGGAAAATGATGCACTGACTGAGATTCCCCCTTTCGAATCCAAAATTGTTGTTCACTACCGGTTTTTCAAGGGCAAGTTCATTCCCCAGTTGAGTTACCGCATCGTTGCTGCCCAAAATCATGTTTCGGAAGCTTCTTATGAACAAGAGACCCCGGGATTTTCCGTTATCGGATTTTCTTTTACTTACCTGTTCAATAAATACTTCACAGTCAGCGGGGGAGTTGACAATATTTTTGACAAAGCCTACTATGAACACCTGAACCGGAATATCATCGGAAGCAACGGTAACCTCTACGAACCGGGAAGGGTATTTTTTGTAAATTTATTTTTTAAAATCTGATACTAATTTCAGGATGAAAAAGTTAATTTTTGTAGCATTTGTTTTATTGGTTATTTTCGCATGCGATGAAGAAAATTCACCGGTAAAAGTCCAATATAGGGTTAGTGATGCTTATGCTGAGACTCATATATCTTATCAAAATGAATCGGGAAGTTTGGAATCGGAAACCATCAATTTTCAGAGTGCGGAAGACACTTGGAATTATTCATTTGAAGCCAAACATGGGGATATTGTCTATATCTCAGCACAATATGCCGATACAGCATCCTCGGTTAATATAAGCATTCTGTTAGATGGAAAGGTTTATAAAGAAAAATACAGTGAAAGCGAACCGGGTAAAATTATTACAGTTTCAGGGACAATTCCATTTTAGGAAAAGAAGCCTGACCACAGCTTTATTCTTCTTATCGCTGACCATTCTGATCAGCAGTTGTTCTGATAAAGAGGAGGAAAGTCCAACTCAAACAAGCGGAAAACTTTCGATTCAATTTAGTCATTTAATAAATGGCCAACCCGTGCAATTCGATACGCTCATATATACCAATGAGGCTGATAATCCTTATATGATAAACGAAATTCAATATTTCATTTCGGATGTTGTACTTTATAAAAGCGATGGTTCAGAAAAAACAATTGACGATTGGGAGGATCACCATTATGTAGATACGGATATAACTTCAACCTTCAGGTGGGAAGTTTATGATGACATTGGATCGGGTATATATGATTCGATTTCCTTTATATTTGGTTTCAAAGATGAAAAAAACATGTCTTTCATGTTTGTAAATCCACCTGAACGCGACATGTTCTGGCCGGAATACCTGGGTGGTGGTTATCATTACCTGAAATTAAACGGCAAATGGCTCGAACCGGATCAAACCATCCAAACAACACCATTTGATTTCCATTTGGGCAGGGGGCAGATTTATTACTCC
Source organism: Bacteroidales bacterium (assembly GCA_016933115.1). Taxonomy (GTDB): domain Bacteria; phylum Bacteroidota; class Bacteroidia; order Bacteroidales; family JAADJA01; genus JAADJA01. The sequence continues at coordinate 28,415 of JAFGBL010000236.1, forward strand.
TATCCCGATTCAATTACAGGTTTTGTTTCTAACGAATTCAGGGTATCTTTGCAGGGTTCCGGTTTTATTGTTCAGCCAGGCATAACAACTGAAGTGACACTGGTGATGAACATTGAAAAATGGTTCAAAGAACCGAATATTTACGATCATAATGTTTATGGCGGCTATATCATGCAGAATCAGGATGCAATGGAAAAGGTGAAAGAAAACGGACACAATGTATTTACATTTTTATCAAAGGAAATAAACCAATGAAATACTGGGCCATATTCGGATTGTTTTTGATCATAGCCGGATCAGTTTCTTGCAAAAAAACCGACGACCTGCCACCTGTTCTTACCCTTAAGGGCGATACATTGGTAAGTCACATACTCAACACCACCTATGTGGATCAGGGTGCAACTGCCACTGACGAAACCGACGGAAATCTGAATTCTGAAATTTTTATCGATAATGCGGTCAATGAGGACCTTGTCGGGGAATATACAGTTACCTACAAGGTATTGGATAAGGCAGGCAATGAAGCAGCCCCGGTATCGCGAACCGTCCAGGTTTATAACCAGGGATGGATTTATATGGGCGCCTATCATTTATCCGAATCGGAAACATTCACGGGAAGCGATACCTGTAGCTATGATATTATTGTTGGTGCGGATTCAAGTTTGAATTACAGGCTCAATTTTTCGGATTTCGTATGCCAGTATGGGCATCAGGTTTTTGCTGATGTCATCGATACGACCATTATTATACCTTTTCAATTGTTGAGTGATACAATCCCAGTCATATCAGTTCAGGGAAGCGGTATTATAAATGACACTATCATACAACTGGAATACACCCGAAAGGTAAATAATGAGCCCTTTTACTGGAAAGCTGCATTAATTAGACTACAATGAAAACATACAACTTTATATGGACTATTCTGGTTTTAACTTCCATCTTGTTTTCTTGTAAAAATAATGAGGATGAAGAACCGGATCATACTTATCAGCCGACACCCTATAATATTGATATACCATTTGGTTTTCCAACCAGGATTTACATTCCGGATGACAACCCATTGACCGTTGAAGGAATTGAACTTGGCCGCTACCTGTTTTACGATACACGGTTGGCCGGGAGGGCGGACGAGGGAAAACTGATGAGCTGCAGTTCATGCCACAAGCAGGAAAACGGGTTTATTATAGGATTACCGCGCCCCCACCCCTTCGGACTTGACAGCATTCCTACCCACCATGCCATGCTGCCTTTGATAAATCTGATTTGGAATCCCGGCCACCTGGGCTGGAACGGAAGTGTATCTTCCATTGAGGATGATGTGCTTGCAGTGATCACAGATCCAAGCGAATTTGGAAGCAGTTTTGAAGCCGTTGAGAAAGCAATTACAGAAATTCCAGGATACCCGGAATTATTTGAAAAAGCCTTTGGAAGCAAGGAAGTTAAAGTGGAACGGATAGCCAAAGCGATCGCACAATTCGTCAGAACAATTATTTCTGCAGATTCCAAATTTGATAAATACCTGCGGGGAGAGATTCAACTCACCAATGCGGAACTTCACGGATTCGTTTTGTTTACCACAGAGGAAGGCGCCGATTGTTTCCACTGCCATGGCGGAGCGGGAAACCCTTTGTTCACAACAAACCTGTTTTACAACAACGGCAAGGATACGGTTTTTACCGATCCGGTTGACAGGTATTCGATCACAGGCGATCCAATGGATAAAGGAGCATACAAGGCTTCAACCTTACGCAATATTGAATATACGGCACCCTATATGCACGATGGAAGATTCAATACACTGGATGAAGTAATTAATTTTTACAGTCATGAACTTCAATGGTCACCCCAAATTGATCCATTGATGCATCATATAGCAAACAATGGTACACAACTGACGCCTATTGAAAAAGAAGATTTAAAGGCATTTTTATACACATTATCCGATACCGCATTTTTGAACAACCCGGAATTGGGTAAACCCGATAAATTCCCTGACGAACAATAAATCAACGGAAGTTAATTTTAATATATATTCGTACCTGAATATATTTTTTTACATTTGGAAAGAAAAAAATTGCCACATGAAATCTTTATTTAACCGTTTTATCACCTTGGTTTTGATATTATTGACAATCCATTACACAATCATTGCTCAAAACGATAAGTATTCCACAACCGATACAGCCAAATTAGCACCGCTTTCAGCGATGGATTCCATAGCACTGGTCAATCTGCCCGAACTTAAATTACCGGATTGGCTTAAAGGGCCCAATCCTCCGACACTGCCCGAAATTACCGACAACTCCCAACAAATCTACTGGAGGCCGGTTTTCGCGCAATCCATGTATGAATGCGGGCAGGCCAGCGGTATCGGGCTGGGATTTACATATGCGATAAACCGTTTGCGGAATTTACCATCAAATGTTCCTGAAAACCAGTATCCGGCCTATTTTACCTGGAATTTTGGAAACGAGGGCAGTGGATGGTCCGGAGTAAGTTATTTCCACAGTTTCGAAATTGTTAAGTTGGAAGGTAATCCGACAGTAGCAGTTTACGGAGGAATGATTGAAGGAGGCCATGAAAGGTGGATGAGTGGTTATAATAATTATTACCATGCCATGCAAAACCGGCTGGCCGATATCTACAAGATTGATGTATCAAAGGAAGAAGGGATCAACACCCTCCGAAACTGGATTCATAATCACTTAGACGGATCGGATGTTGGGGGTGTAGCCAATTTTTATACCAATGCACCATCAGGAATGCCAACCCTTCCTTCGGGCACGCCGGAGGCCGGCAAATATGTTGTAACCGGCTGGAGTTATGCCAACCACGGTCTCACCATATGCGGCTACCACGATTCCATTCGGTGGGATTATAATAGTGATGGTCAGTACACCAATAATATCGACCTGAACGGGGATGGAATCATAACCCCGCGTGATTGGGAAATCGGGGGATTTAAGTTTGCAAATACATACAGTGGCGGACCTAGCTTCGGAAATAACGGATTTTGCTATATGACTTATAAATCATGTGCCGATCCTTACGGAAACGGGGGAATCTGGGATAATGCAGCCCATGTTATCTATGCGAAGGCCAATACCGAACCTTTGTTAACGGCGAAGATCAACATGACCTACAATTGCCGTAACAGGATCAGGGTTCAGATTGGCATGTCGACAAATACCAATGCAACCTCTCCGGATTACATTCTTGGATTTCCGATCTTTAATTACCAGGGGGGCTGCCAGTATATGCAGGGGGATACCACAGTCGAAGCCAATAAAACCATTGAGTTTGGATTGGATATTACACCGTTGTTGAATATTCTGGGAACGGGAACACCGGCCAGGTATTTCCTGGTAATCGATGAAAACGACCCCGAAGGCTGGGGCTGGGGTCAGGTGAATAGCTTTTCAATTATAGATTATAACAACGGGGTACAGGAAATTACCAGTACCCAATCCAATGTCGCCATTGTTTCAAACGGACAAACCCTTCTCTGGGCAAACCATACTGTAAATTTTAATGACATTGAAATTATATCCGAGGTTCTTCCCACGGCAACCATTTATGAACCATACAGCACACAATTGCAGGCTGCTGGTGGAACACAACCCTATATTTGGGAATTCGACAGAAATTATTCGGAAACATTTACTTCAGGAACTTTTCCAAGTGTCAATACCGAACAGCTTAATCCCGGAAATAATGACGACGGATATGCCACAAAATCGCTGGGATTTTCTTTTCCTTTTCATGGAAGCGAATACAATGAGGTTAGGATAAACGTAGATGGATACATATCATTCGACGATATGGTTTCCTGGCCGTATGCAGTTTATGATTTCTTCAATTTCACAAAGAATAAGCTGATTTCACCTTTCCAATCCAACCTTGTATTGAATTCAGCGGATGCCGACGGAATGTGGTATAACGGAAACGAGGACCTGGCAACCTTCCGTTGGAAAGCTTCGGTAAACGGAGATGAAAGTGCATCGAACCTCAATTTCGCAGTGAGGTTGTATAAAACCGGTGAAATTCGGTTCTATTACGGAACAAACACATTCACCGATATTGAGTGGGTCGCAGGATTGTCGGCAGGGGATAATTTATTTTATCAATTTTCTGCATTATCCAACCATGCTTCAATTCCATACGGTTATGTTACCATATTCAATCCTTTCTATCAACCGGTTGACTTTAACCTTACACGCGACGGTATTCTGTCAGGGATTCCGTCGGATGAGTATGCTAATTTACCCATTAAAGTCAGGGTAACCGATGAAAACAACCTAAAGACCTCCAAAGAAGTTGTCATGCCAATTTATGGACTGCTTATCGATGAAGTGACCATTAATGCAGAGGGAGATCAGATCATAGAATATGGCGAAGAGGTGTTTCTTACCGTTTCAATCAAAAATATAAGCGCTCAGGCAATCTCCGGAGCAGAAATGACAATTTTTAATACAGATACCTTTATCACCTTAAACGACAATTATCAGAATCTGGGAAATTTTAGTGCCGGAGAAACAAAATATTTCACCGATGCTTTTCAATTCAATGTCGACTATGCTATTCCTGATGGCTATTTTTTCGAATTGGCAACTCAAATTGAAGAGAACCTGGGTGAGATCTGGGAGAGTTCGATCGGTTTGACAGGCTATTCGGCAATTTTATCGACAGGTTCTGTTGTGGTATATGACGAAGGCAATGGATTTATTGAGCCGGGAGAAATTGTAGACTTGCAGGTTGAAATTGTGAACGATGGAGGTGCCAAAGCCACCAATATACTTACTGAACTTTTGATAGATGATGAATATGCAACAATCATCAATGGTTCAGCCAACCTGGCACAACTGGTTGGAAACAGCACCGCCAATGTTATTTATACAATCCATGTTTCTGAATCTACTCCCATCGGGTATAATCTTGCATTTAATGTTGACATTGAAGCTGATTTTAATATTTCAGGATCCGGGCAATTCAATATAGTTGTAGGGCAACGCCCGCTATTGATCATTGACCTGGACGACAATAACAACTCCGCGCCTTATATCGAAGCATCCATGGATAATCTGGGTATGCTGTATGAAACTTCAAGTAGTTTTCCCCTCGATCTGAATATTTATCCCGGGATTTTCGTGTGTCTGGGTATTTACCCAAACAACCATGTGCTGACATCCAACCAGGGCATTAATCTGGCCAACTATTTAAATAACGGAGGAAAGCTTTTTATGGAAGGAGGCGATACCTGGGCCTATGATGCCCAAACTGCCGCACACACCATGTTCTTTATTGATGGAACCGATGACGGGACTTCGGATATGTTAACGGTTATTGGAAAACCTTCGACATTTACACAGGGAATGAGCTTCGTTTATACCGGAGAAAACAGCTGGATGGATCACCTGGTTCCTTTGGGATCGGCTTTTACGATCCTTGAAAACCAGTCGCCTGTGTATGGAACAGCCATCGCTTATGACGGAGGAACCTATAAAACCATTGGAACTGCTCATGAATTTGGCGGATTGGCCGATGGAGGTTCTCCATCGACCAAAGATGAATTGATGACGGCTTATTTAGATTTTTTTGAGTTATTACCGCCGCCAGTTTTTGCAGTTGACCTGACCGTATTACTCGAAGGGCCTTACAATGGAACCGAAATGAACACCGCATTGAATAACCAAAGTTTAATCCCATTAAGTCAACCTTACAATACAAGCCCCTGGAATTATAATGTACCCCAAAGCGTTGATTTTATCCCTAACAGTAATATCGTTGACTGGTTGTTAATTGAGTGCCGGGATGCACCCGATGCTGCCTCCGCAATACCTTCCACCTCTTTTGGAATGAAAGCCGCCTTTTTATTGAAAGATGGTTCGGTGGTAGGTATGGACGGTTCATCGCCACTGTATTTTCAACATAAAATTGATAATGGACTATTTATAGTGGTTTGGCACAGAAATCACCTTGGAATATTGTCAGCCAATCCGCTTTCAGGGTTCAATAATATTTATGCACGAAATTTTTCAACCGGCCCTAATACTGTTTATGGCGGAGCATCGGCACATAAAGAAATCGTTCCGGGAAAATGGGGTATGAGGTCAGGTGACGGTGACGGTGATGGGGAAGTGTCCTGGAATGATATAATTACTATTTGGTCCGCAAATGCCGGTCGGAAACAATATCACAAGGCCGATTATAACCTGGATGGACAAATTGACAATACAGATAAAAACGGAATGGTTTTTCCTAACCTCGGTTATACCGGTCAATCTGATTAGATCATATTCAGTTTAAAATTAATTTAAGTGAAAACTCAAATAACTAAAGATATAGAAATTGAAGATCTGGTAAGGGATTATCCTGCCTCTGTTAAGTTCATGGCAGAGAAAGGGATCAAATGCATTGCCTGCGGTGAGCCGATTTGGGGTACACTTGAGGAGGCGGCAAAAGAAAAGGGCTATAAAGATGAAGAAATCGATAATTTGATTATCGAATTACAAAGTTTAACAAAGTAGACCAGCAATTATTGGGTATGCAATTTATGATTTCCTGATCTACTTCCTGTTTTCTTTACCCCTAACGATAAAATCTAATATCAATCCCACTATCAATATGGCAATACCCAAAACTGCTGCGATCCAGGGCGGATTAGCCGGAGAATTAAATTTAACGAACAGGGTGGCAATCAAGGTCGGAACCAAAGCGGAAATACCAACCAGTACCAATGCATAGCTAAAAAAGGGAGATTTATATTTCTTTCGGGCGACCAGGAAAAATGTTATACTTACTGAAGTGGCCAGCCATCCCCCGCCGGCAACACGCATAAGCGCCAGGATCAGTACTTGTATTCCAGGTGTGAGTTCCTCCCAAGGAATGTCAACTGCAATGGCATGGTAAGGCATATATTCCGGCCTGAATAAATAGACCATGGCAAAGCCGTAACCCAGTATTCCCACGAGCGCAAAACAAATAAACGTTAGGTTTTTAAGTATTTTCATGTCTTACTGATTTTGATTAATATGGTAAATATCGACGCTGAAAAATTTAAAATTACATAAAAATTTATTTGATGATTTGGTTCAAACGGAAATTAACAAAATTTTAAACAATTGGAGTGGTTATACAGGCTCCAAATCTCGATTCCTTTGACCTGCAATATTTCTACCGATTCTCAAACCAGGCGCGTACCTCTTCAATTTTCAGGGCAGGTATATCCATTTTCATCTTCTTTCGCAATCCTCCCAGATCATTGAAAAGTTTATTGAGATTAGCAGATTTGAACTCTTCAATGGTTTTGAATCCTGCTTTGCGGATCAATGGCACCCATGCCTCAGGAACACCCAGTTCCATGAATTCTGCATCAGTAGCACCGGCGGCTTTCTTTTCAGGCCGCATTTGCGGGAAGAAGATCACATCCTGAATGGAGGGCTGGTTAGCCAGGATCATGGTCAGCCGGTCGATTCCGATGCCCAGTCCTGCTGTGGGGGGCATACCGTATTCCAGCGCCCTGAGGAAATCCTCATCCAGCACCATTGATTCCTGGTCTCCTCTTTTACCAAGAGCTACCTGTTCTTCAAACCGTTTGCGCTGATCGATCGGATCATTCAGCTCGGAAAACGCGTTACAAATTTCCTTACTGTTGCATATGGCCTCAAATCGTTCAACCAGACCTTCCTTATTTCGGTGTTTTTTGGCCAAAGGCGACATCTCTACCGGGTAATCGGTAATGAAGGTAGGCTGGATCAGGTTGGGCTCGACGGTTTCGCCAAAAATTTCATCTATCAGTTTGCCTTTTCCCATGGAAGCATCCACCTCCACTCCTACTTGTTTGGCTACATTAACCAATTCCTTCTCATCCATTTCCGATATATCGATGGTCGTATATTTTTTTATGGCCTCATACATACTCAATCGGGGCCAGGGCTTTTTAAAATCGATGATGTGCTCTCCAACTTTCACCTGGGTGGTTCCATGCATATCAAGTGTGATTTTCTCTACCATCTCCTCCACCAGGTCCATCATCCAATCATAGTCTTTATAGGCGACATAAAGCTCCATCTGGGTAAATTCCGGATTGTGGAAGCGGTCCATCCCCTCATTTCTGAAATCCTTTGAAAATTCATAAACTCCGTCAAATCCGCCGACAATCAGCCTTTTGAGGTATAACTCATTGGCGATCCTCAGATAAAGGGTCATATCCAGGGTATTGTGATAGGTTTTGAACGGCCTTGCCGCAGCTCCTCCGTATAACGGTTGCAAAACCGGTGTTTCCACTTCCAGGTAACCCTTTTTGTTCAGGAATTCGCGCATGGAATTCATGAGTTGTGTTCGCTTTACAAAAACGTCCTTTACCTTTGGATTGACAATCAGGTCAAGATACCTTTGACGATAGCGCTGTTCCGGATCGGTAAAGGCATCCCAAACTTTATCTTCTTTTTCTTTTACAACAGGAAGTACCTTCAATGATTTGCTTAACAATTTGAATTCCTTCACATGAATGGTGATCTCTCCCATTTGGGTCGTAAACACATAACCCTTCACCCCAATGATATCACCGATATCCAACAAACGTTTAAATACCGTGTTGTACAGGGTTTTATCCTCGCCCTGACAAATGTCATCCCGCTTGAAATACAACTGAATTTTACCTGTCGCATCCTGGATCTCCGTAAATGAAGCTGCACCCATAATCCTTCGCTGCATGATCCGTCCGGCAATGCTTACGTCCTGAAACAGGCTGTTATCCTTTTGAAATTTTTCCTGAATTTCCGCAGCCGTAATATTCACTTCATAAAGTTCGGCCGGGTAAGGTTCAATTCCCAGATTTCTTAATTCATCCAGTGCTTGCCGCCTGACAATTTCCTGTTCGTTTAATTCCATAAAATAATAAATAGTTAGTATTAAGTATTTAGATTTTAGACACAAAAATCGGGTGCAAAGATAAAAAAGTTAAGATTTGCGACAGGCTAAAGAAACCAATGATTTAATTCTATTTTACCCTCGCAAGGATTTATTTGCAGATCAATATTTTTTTCGAAAAAACTTCAAAGCCCTGATTAATGGTAAGCAAATAAACACCGGTGGATGTTTCAGGAATATAGATTTTTGCTGTACTACCCTGATCCAGTAATACATCACTTACAAGGATCATTTCTCCTTTAATATCTGTTAGTGAAATTTCCAATTCTTTTTGATCTCTTGCAGTATTGCTGATCATTATAAAATCAGAAGCAGGATTTGGGAAAATTTCAAAATTTACCTGCCTGGAATCATGTATTCTACTTACATAGGCATCAACAGAAACTGACGGTCCATTTCCCCAACCTGAATAAACACTCTGGATGCTATAGGTATGAGAACCCGCAGGTACATCAATATCTTCAAAATGCTGATCCGGAATAATTCTATTGCATATCAGGAAATCATTTCTGTAAATATAATATCCGAGAAGCTGAAGAAGGCCTGGACTAAACGGTTCATCCCAAGTGAGCAATACTTCCTTGTTTTGTATCACTGCAACAGGGTTTTCCGGTGGAAAGACATCAGCATTTTCCTCAATATCGGGTTGAATTCCGATGACAGCATCGTGCTGGTAATTGAAATTATAACCCCCCGCTGAAATGGTATCGAGGTAATAATAACCATTGTAAGTACCTCCCCAGCCCCAGTTGAGGTGAAAAAAATGAGTCTCCTGATATCCGTCCAAAACTGCAGTATGGCCTGTATTCGCTGAACTATCGGCGAATCCATAGAGAACCGGTCGGCCTTTCTCTATCTCATCCCTGATCAATAACCCCCAATCACCTGAATAGGCAACCCTCCATATAAATTGGGCACTTCCCTTGTAATTGAAATATTCAACAAGCGCGTCGCGGGCATCAAAATCGAAACCACCTGTTCCATTGGGAAAAAACTGGGAATTGATGCTGACGGCGTCATGAAACAACAATTCGGCAACCGCATCATTTTCACCGCTTAACTGAAATTCCATTTCATACCAATTGTAGCCGTCCTCAAAATTTGCTTCAACAAAACCATAATTGGAGTTGTATGAATTTGAACCGGTTCCGTGTATCGGGAAATTATAATATTTCATCAATTGTGCCATTGCAGTCGCTACACAACCCGTATATAGATGGCCACAAGGCCCCAGGGGCTCTTCCGGGAAAAAGGAATTAAAATAACACCCCTGGTTCCATTTGCAGTGGATCATGGGAGCTACTGCAAGTATTTTTTCAGATGATATAAAATTCTCAGAAAGATAATGGTTCCAGGCAGCTTTGATATCCGGACGGGCATCTCCTGCGCTTTTTATTTCTTCAAGTGTTACATGATTGAGATCATTGATCCAAAATTTCAGCCCTTCCGGTAAATTTTTTCCGGTAAAGGTACTTTCAAATGAGTATGCCATAACCGGATAGATCAGGTCAGATGCCGAAACCAGGATAAATCCATTGCTAAAGTTAAATATGTAAAAAGTAGATTTTTCTGAATTGATCGTAAAATCATCCATAAAATGGACATTAAAAGGGCAACCTGCTTTTTCCGATAGAAAATTCTTCGCAGCTATTCGAGCGGTCTTCCTGTCAACTTCGCCGGAACTAGCCATCCTGGCCGAAACAAGCAATAAAATATATATTATAATGATTGGCTTTTTCATGAGTCAATTATCTTTGTCATCAATTGATCCAAAAATAGATAAAAGTTAATTACCGAAGTTTATGAAAATCGGTCAGGAATTTTACTTGAGGGAAAACGTAGTTCAGATTGCCAGAGATTTGTTGGGAAAGATAATATTCACAAGTATTGAAGGCCACATAACAAGTGGCATCATCTCAGAAGTTGAAGCCTATGCCGGTATTCGTGACAGGGCATCGCATGCCTATAATAACCGTCTTACATCCCGCACTGAAGTGATGTTTGGAATTGGCGGTACTGCTTACGTTTATTTATGCTATGGGGTTCATCATTTATTCAATATTGTAACAAATAAAGTCGACCAACCTGACGCCATTTTATTAAGGGGTATTATTCCTCAAAAAGGAATCGAAATAATGGAACACAGACGCGGGATCAAATACAGATCAAAAGGGTTTGCAGATGGCCCCGGGAAAGTAGCGCAGGCATTGGGGATTAAAGTGATTCATACAGGTGTGAATTTGGAAACCGGGAATATTTGGCTAGAGGACCGGGAAATAAAGATACCTGAAGAAGACATTTACACCGGTTCAAGGATAGGGGTTGAATATGCCGGGGAAGATGCTAAATTACCATACCGTTTTCTGGTTGTGGGTAAGATACAGGCATAAAAAAATCCCCCTTTTTCAAGAGGGATTATTAAATTTTTAAAAGCAATGGGCCTATTTTACAGAACCGGATAATTCACTACCAGCTTTGAATTTAACAACTTTTTTAGCGGCAATTTTAATTTCTTTTCCAGTTTGTGGATTTCTACCAGTTCTTGCAGCACGTTTAGATACTGAGAATGAACCAAATCCTACTAAAGCAACCCTGTTGCCTTTTTTCAGAGCTTTGGTAGTTGCACCAACAAATGCATCTAAAGCCCTTTTAGCATCAGCTTTTGTCATGTTAGCTTCTGCTGCAATTGCATCGATTAATTCTGCTTTGTTCATTTTATTAAAATTTAATGGTTAATGTGGTTGCAAAGATAAGCTATTTCTAAGAAAAAGCAAGTCGAATACCCTAAAACCCTTGATTTTGTTAATAATTCAGCGATTTTGTTAATAACTTCGACCCTGAAAGCCTTTGTAGGTGGGGAATTTAAAACATAGATCGTACCTATATACTTTAAAATACCTCTCTTTAGACTGAAAATCTACCCGATTATTTTCCAATTTTCAGAAATACTGAATCCCCTCAGAAATTCCTCTGTGTTCATTCGCCGTTTTCCTTCCTGTTGTAATTTCGAAATTCCAATTATTCCATTCCGGCAGATTACCTGCAAATATGTTTTTCCATCGGTTTTTAGTTGCGGAAATGAATGATTTGGTATTTGGTTATCCTCTACTACAAATGTTTCAAAAACTTTCAGGTCGTATAACCGGCCTTCAGGTGAGGCAATCTGCGTAAACGACCCTGGATATGGGTTGAGTCCCCTGACTAAATTATGGATTTTTTCAACCGGTTCGTCCCATGAAATTTTACAATCGTCCCTGAATATTTTAGGTGCTTTCTTCAATTCCATTCCACTTTGAATTAGTTGATCCTGATCTTTCAGTTCAAATTGACCGTTGGATATTTTATTTACTGTTTCTAAAACCAATTCTGCGCCAATCATCATGAGCTTATCATGCAATGATCCTGCATTGTCATCCGAATTGATTTCAATCCTTTTAGATTCAATTATTTTACCGGTATCAATTTGATCATCGATGAAGAAAGTGGTGACACCTGTTTCCTTCTCTCCGTTGATGATGGCCCAGTTAATGGGTGCGGCACCGCGGTACTGGGGCAGTAAGGAAGCATGGAGGTTAAATGTTCCCAGCAAAGGAATTTCCCAAACGGCTTTAGGTAACATCCTGAAGGCAACAACAACGAAAATGTCAGGATTCATGCCCTTTAATTGCCCGATAAAACTTTCTTCCTTCAGGTTTTCGGGTTGCAAAACCGTCAGGTTGCTTTTAATTGCATGATCTTTTACAGGAGAAAATTTAATTTTTTGCCCTCTGCCCGCAGGTTTATCCGGGGCCGTGATCACAGCAGGAATGGGATATCCGTTTTGAATTAAAATTTCAAGGGATGGGATCGCAAACTCTGCGGTTCCCATAAATACAATCTTTGGCATTCGTTGATTATCCATAGCAGATAAAAAAACCTGTCCGTAATGAACAGGTTTACTATTTCAAACGTCAGGTGCTAAAGCTCACCCAATTTGGCTTTAGCCCTGGCAATATATTTATCAATGTCCCTGGTTTCACGTGCTTTTGGATAATCCGTTTTCATTTTTTCATACACTTCCAGGGCATCATTCCATTTATCCATGGTTTCGTAAACCCAGCCGGCTTTGAGCAAAAATGCCGGAGATGTCATTTCATTGGCCTGTGTTTTGGCTGCATCCAGGTAATAGCCAACGGCTTTCTGGCTCTCGCCCAATTGCACATACCCGTCACCTATTGCACCGAGCGCCATTGCTGATGCATATACATCGTCACTACTGAACTTTTTAAGGTACCTAATGCCCTCTTCATACTCCCCTTTTTCCATATAGCAAACGCCCGCGTAATATTTTGCAAGGTTTCCTGTTTTTGTCGAGCCATAATCATCAATCACTTCCAGAAACCCGGGATTCCCTTCAGCATCACCTAAAAGGGCCAAATCGAGCGAATCTTTGTCAAAATAACTTTGGGCTTTGTAAATCGCTTTTTCTGCTTTCTTTTCTTTTGGAAGCATAATAAATTTACGGTAACCGAAAAACAACAAAATTACCACTATAATCCCACCGACAACATAGGTGAGTATTTTTTGGTTGCGTTCAATAAATTGTTCTGATTTACTCAGGGCTTCCTCTACCGCGACGATCCGTTCTTCAGTTGAGTCTTTCTTTTTTGCCATTTTCTTTTTTCAAATTTGGGCGCAAAGATATGTTTTTTTACAATAAACTAATAATTTTTGACAAAATCACTATCATTCTTAAACCAATGTAAATACCAATCAAAATAATTAAAGGCGATTTTGCCGTTAACTATGACGAAATTGCCAATTTCACGATTTGTCATAATCAAACATATTTAATCTGACCTGAGTCTATTGAAAAACATTACATCGACAATTATTGAATTCCATTGATTTTAATGTTGGTCAAAAAGCGCAATTACTGAACTCCTCATCAGGATTTATATCTGAAAATAAAAGAAAAATATTTGATAAAAACATTGAAAACCGGACGCGTTATATCACTGCATTACCGGAAGATATTTTTCAAATCTATAATACAAATGCTTTACTTCGTACCTGCGATTGTTTCTGGGGTCAGGATGTTCATATCGTTGAGAATAAATACAATTACCAGGTCAATCCTGGCATTGGGTTCATTAAAAGGTTTAATCTTTATCATTACAACAACCAGGAAAACAATGCGATTGAAGTACTTGAACATTTTAAAAGGAAAGGTTACAAAGTAATCGCCACCATGTCTCATGATAATGATCAACTACCTGGAGATTTGCAGATTTATAAAAAACAGCCCTGATATTCGGGACCGAAATGGAAAGACTCTCCGATATTGCCATACAGGCTGCAGATGGGTTTGTTAAAATTCCGATGTTCGGGTTTATAGAAAGATTCAATATTTCAGTATCGGTTGCCATCCTTTTCTATTATTTCACTGAAAAATTGAGAACCTCAGGCATCTATTGGCACTTGTCCGATGAAGAAAAAATTGAAATAAAATTACAATTGGTAAAAAACACATTAAAAAAGTTCTGAGCTGATTAAACAGGAATTCCTGAAAAATTTATAATTTTACGAAAATTTAAATCTAACATTAAAAACTTAGCTTATGGGAAAAGGAGATAAAAAGACCAAAAGGGGTAAAATCATTATGGGGAGTTATGGTGTTAGGAGACCCAGGAAAAACACTAAAACCGCAGAAGAGGCCGCTACAAAAAAAGAGACCACGAAAAAAGTAGCATTAAAAAAGAAGGAATCCGAAGAACCGAAATCAAAGAAAAAAACTGAAATTAAAAAAGCTGCCTCCATAAAACCGACTGAGAAACAAAAAACTGTAAAAGTTGAAGTAGAGAGCAAGACCAAAGAAAATATAGCGGAAGACAAAACAGAAAGCGAAAATGAATAATCAGAACCAATAGAAGGAAGATTAGATTATTGTATAGTGTTTGATCTCTGATCAATTAGGATAGCAGGAAATTAAAGATTTTCTGCTATTTTTTTGAACGCCTTTCCCCGTTCTTCAAAACTTTCAAACATATCATAACTGGAAGCAGCAGGCGAAAGTAAACAAATGGTTCCTGGCCTGGTGGTGGCAGAAATCACTTCTTTAATATCGTCAAAATGATCAACCGGAAAACATTTAAATGGAGGATCGGGATTTTTTACAACCAATTCACGGCAGATCCGTTTACCGGCTTCACCAATGTAAATTACATTTTGAATATCGGATTTCAATAAAAATGCGATCAATGCATTGTAATCAATTCCACGGTCTTTCCCACCCAATATTATGGTATCCACCGTTTTCAATGTGTTCACAGCAGCAATGGCGGCCTCTGGAACAGTTGCTATTGAATCGTTGTAAAAATGGATATTTTTAAATTGGCCCAAGTATTCCAACCGGTGCTTCAACCCTTTAAACTCAGTCACCGTTTTTATAATGACATCATCCGGAACTCCTAATATCCTTGAAGCGCAAGCCGCTGCCATAATATTTTGGAGGTTATGATCGCCCGGCAGGCTTTTTCTTTTACTAAAATCAAAGGTTGCATGATCGTCGTCGAAGGAAAAATAAATATTATCTTTCATATCCCTGAAAGCCCCAACATCCTCCTTTTTCCGGTTCGAATAACCAATTTTTCTGCCGGGTACTGAAATTTCCTCCATCAACATTTTTATTTCCCTGTCATCCGCATTGTATATAAACCAATCTGAAATATCCTGAAACTTGACAATATTGAATTTAGCTCGTTTATATGCATTAAAACTATTGAAATGGTCGAGGTGTTCCTGATAAATATTGAGTAATATGGAAATTCCCGGAGCGATATTGATATTCTCAAGTTGATGTGAGGATAATTCAAAAACTATTTTAGTCTCTGGGTTGA
This sequence comes from Bacteroidales bacterium, assembly GCA_016933115.1. Lineage (GTDB taxonomy): Bacteria > Bacteroidota > Bacteroidia > Bacteroidales > JAADJA01 > JAADJA01. Next base: position 44,224 of record JAFGBL010000236.1, read on the forward strand.
TCTTATCCAATAAATCAAATGGGGGCACTCCAATATTTCCAACCAGGATTACGTCATCAAAATAATTTCTCAGGATATCGTGTATCAGCGAGGATGTTGTACTTTTTCCTTTTGTACCGGTAATACCAATCGTTTGACCCGAATAATATTGTAAGAAAATATCTGTTTGTGAGGTCAAGGCAACACTTACTGAATTTAACAGTTTTCCGCTTATTCCAGGTGATTTGATGATCAAATCAAATTGATTCAATCCGGAAAGGTAATTTGCTCCCGCGTTTATTTTTGTTTCCCGATCAAATTGTAAACATTTATTCTTTATGATATTTGGGTTTTTATCGGCAATCGTGATCGATTCAGGCGGAAGAATTTTTTTCAGCAATTTATAGGTCGATTGCCCTTCCCTGCCAAAGCCAAGGATCAAAATCCTCTTCCCAATCACCAATTTGGACAACTTATCCAGCATGCACCCTGTTTTTTAGTAATTGATAAAAATCCGGTTCAAGAAAATGATTTTCAGATTTCATTTCTTCCGCTTTGTTGTATACTGTGGAACTATATTTCGACATCAAAGGGGTCGATTTATAATACTGCAATAGTTTTGGTAATGTGCCCTCGTATTTCTCAATAGTCTTCAATAAGGCCAGATTTATTTCATCAACGGTGCCAACACACTCAAAAGGCTTTTCCTCACTTATTCCTGTGAGTTCGTTGAAAATCACCAGCAATGACCCGTCATCCAACAAATTTTTACCAAAAATTCTATCCAGTGTACCGCTATCCAGAAATGGAGATAAGATGATATAAGTAAACAGGCATTTTGGACATTTCCCACACCATGAATTAGTCTTGCTCGCAGCATTACAACTTCTGAAACTATCGAAATGGCTAGCAAACCCCGAAAACAACTCGGCGATGGTATATTCGCTCAATGGCCGCAGAAAACTGAAATAATTGATATCCTTAGTGATATTCTTGTAGAGATAATCCCTGAAATCCTTTTCAAATCCGTAGGATTTTGAATATTGATGATTCACCCCACTTTGAGTCGTGGGTTCATTTGCACTCGACTCATTGGATAATGCAATGTGCCCTGAACCCGTAATTGCAGCACCAAAAACACTTACAAACGCGAGTAAGGCGGAAAAGGGTGTATGACCATTCAAAAAACCCATATCATTCAATTTGAGTAATTGGGGGTGAATGTTCCTTTCGACTTCAAATACCTGTTCCTCAGCGAAACCCGCTTGTTTTACCGAATTTATACTGGCATTTCTGGGATTGACAATGAAAGGGATCACTTCATAATCATTCTTTAACAGTTCCAGCGATACAACGGAATCCTTACCTCCACCCACAGGAACAATTACTTTCCGTGGATTTGTTACTATACCTGCCGGTTTAAATCTTTTATCCGACTCAATTTGAATATCAACAAAATCGTTTTGCGTAATCTCTATACCATTTGTGTAGAAAAATTCACCCAGTCCAAAAAAGTACAGTTTTTTCCACCAATTGACCTGATCATTGCTAAGATATCCAGGGTTGATCATTATTTGCGGCGGACAGGCAGCCTTCCAATAACTGACCATTTCTATCATTCCGATATGAAAAACAAATAATTCCAAATCCCGGATTTGAAAAATGTGGTTAAAAAATAATTTCTTAAGGATTTTAAGTTCGGGATAGAATTTATATTTATCGTCCAGGTTGAAATGATATCGCAAAACAAGACTATTGTCTGTCTCCCGTATTTCAAAGTCCTCGTAAATGAAATATTTATAGGTTTTTCTGAGTTCTTTAAATATTTTAGTGTTATTTTTATACACTGTTTGCGTGGTATGTTTTTTGATAAACAAAATAAACGTTTGAAACGTTTTACTTGACACAAAAGAAATAAAAAAAACGCAGATAATGACCGACATCAACGACATACTTAAAATTAGGACCAATAACATCAAACCTTCAAAAGGAAAAATTTTGATATCGGAGCCTTTTTTAATCGATTATTATTTTAAACGATCGGTTGTCCTGTTGGCAGAACACAATGATGACGGCACTTTTGGACTCATTCTCAATAAACCGGTCGATTTACTATTAAGTGATGTAATTAAAGATTTCCCAAAATTTGAATCTCCTGTCTACCTCGGAGGCCCCGTTAAAACAGATAGCTTGTATTTTATCCATACCCTGGGAAATATAATTGATAACAGTTTACAGATCATTGAAGGATTGTACTGGGGTGGTGATATTGAACATGTAAGAGAGTTGATCACGATCGGGAAAATTGGCCCGGGAGAAATCAAGTTTTTTGTAGGCTATTCAGGATGGATTTCAAAACAACTGGATGGTGAATTGTCAAGGAATTCCTGGCTTGTTTCAAATATCATGGCACCACAGGTAATGCAATACAATGCCGAAGAGCTCTGGATTAATTCCTTGAAAAAACTTGGAGGTGATTACGCTTATTGGACTAACTTCCCTGCCGACCCGGCATTGAATTGATTACTCATTATTTTTTCCTGTCTTTTTTATAGGATTTTTGATCAGGCATAAATTTGATCGCGTCGAAACCTGATGATTTTATTGGTAACCCAAACGTCAATCTCATCACTCACTTTCATAATTAATCCACTGAACTTGCTTTCGCCAATGTAAACAAAACAAGGTTCGCCTGCCTTGCACGACTTTTGTTTCCTTTTGGTTGCAATAACGTTCAAAGCAATCGTAGAAATATAGTACAAACCCAAAATTCCTAATAACAGAAGCATTATAATAATTATATAATCATATAGTTATATAGACCTGAACGCGTAAAATTATTGATTTATTCTTATGAAAGTCTTATTAATTAAACATAATTTTTACATTTTTTTAACAACTTTATTCACATATCAGGTTAAATTGCATAATTTGTTGTTTTATTTGCCTAAAAGAAAATTTTAATACATATATTATCATCCAATTAGGAAAAGAAATATCAAACAAAGCAGATATACTTTTGTTAATGCAATACAACTAATACACAGGACAATTAATAATTTTATACTTTTTTAATGAATTAAGTTATGAGAACAGCGGTTTACATGTTTTTAATTTTGTTCGTAGCCTGGGGGTGCTCAAACAAACCTGCCAATCAAACTGATTCACTAACTAACATTGATGAAACAGATGCTATTTTTGATGAACAGCTTGCCCAGCAATTAGGTGCTGATGATTATGGAATGAAGCAATACGTTATGGCATTTTTGAAAAGCGGACCTATTCGCAGCCAAGATTCAGCTACTGCTGCAAATCTGCAAAGGGCTCATTTGGATAATATCCTCCGGATGGCTGAAGAAGGGAAACTGGTACTTGCAGGACCATTTCTTGATAATGGCGAAATCAGGGGAATTTACATTTTCAATGTATCTACTGTTGAAGAAGCAGAAGCGCTAACTGCAACAGATCCGGCTATTCAAGCCGGAAGGCTCAAAATGGAATTACATCCCTGGTATGGCAGTGCTGCCCTCATAAAATTAAATGAGATTTCAAAAAAAATCACCCGAAAGTCAATATGACAAATACTGATATTTAGTTGTTATTATTATCACTCCGGCAATATAGATCAAATATCAAAATTTCTCTAATTTTGGCATGTGAAGAAATCTGATAAATTAAAAAGGCTGCGATTTGAAATAGAAATGAAAATCATTGAACTGGAAAGTAAATCCAAACGGAATAAATTGAATAAAAATGAATTAAAAGAATTGGACTTCCTGAAAACCAAAGTTAGGGAAATTACCGAAAGAATAGAAAACCTAAAAAATTAAGCCAATGAAATATTACATCAGCAAAACCATTCAGGGAGAATTTACTGAAATCATCGACCGTGTCACAGACCTTTTGAAGGACGAAGGATTTGGAATATTGACCGAAATTGACGTTAAAAAAACCTTGAAGACAAAACTGGATGTTGATTATAAAGAATATACAATTCTAGGAGCATGCAATCCTCACCTTGCCATTCAGGCATTTCAGGCTGAGGATAAAGTGGGTGCATTGTTGCCCTGTAATGTTATTGTTATTGACCAGGGAGAAGGCAATATTGAAGTAGCTACAATGGATGCCGTGAACCTCATGAATCAAATAGGAAACCCTGCCCTCGAAGTTTTGGCCCTCGATGCAAACGAACGCCTGACCCGGGTTCTGGATAATTTAAAATAAGGCGTTTTAATAATCTCTTTCGGAAAATACTTCAGCTTCGTAAATGTAAATAACTGCTTCCTGCCAGCCATTCCATCCCAATCCTGCCTTGTCCTGTGAACAATGCCCGAGAAACTCTTCCAAATTCCATCCCGTTTCAATTGCCACTTGAGGAAGAAAGGTCCCCGATCTGTTTCCTTTATTAATATAAATACCATGTTTGCCTAAAATGATCTCATCCGTCGATTCAATTCTCTTCATTGGAGTCAGAACCGAAATTTCAATTTCAATTTCATTGAGTTCATCTTTACCAACAGGTATAAACCTGGTATCCTTTGTGGCCGAAGCTATGGCCATTTCCTGGACTAATTTATACAAAGGATCTTCAGGTGCGAACCGGCCAATGCACCCTCGCAAATGATAGTCCTTGTTTAAAGTGACAAAAGCTCCACATGGTGTTTTTAAATTTGTTGAAAGTGAATTTTCATCAATCTCAGGTATTTCCTTTTTGGTTATATATTCAACCAGGGTATTTCTTGCAATTTGAAGCAATGATTCTTTATCAGTTTCGGATAATTTGAATTCAGATGATGTTACAATATTCTGAGAAACAACAATAGAATTATAGCCAACAACACGTGATTTATCACCGAAATCAGTGTCACCTGAGTTTTGATAAAGAATTTTTTTATATGAAAATTCAGGATTCCCAACAGTTATATACATCAGGGTCAAAAGAGAAGTCCAGCCACACGCCCTCGTTACAAGATTTGGCACGGCATCATCTGTTTTATCGTTGATCGATTTTAATAAATGATCAGGATTATTCGAAATAATTGCATCGGCAGTTATACCATCCCATTTTTTAGCCTCTTCGTATGCCGGGTAATGAGAAAAATCCGAACTGATGACAAACAAATTGTTTTTGCCAAAATAGGGTTTTAAAGCCGAAGCGAGTTGCTTGCATACTCGTTCCGATTGTGTACCGATTACAATAGGGACTATTTGGAGGCTTTCATCGAAAAGATATTGCAGGAAGGGTAGCTGAACCTCAATGCTATGTTCCGAAATATGAGCTTTTGGAATGTAGGAAAAATATTCGCTTCCTGTTATAAGTTGATGTGCAATTTTAGTATTTACCTTAACTTCACCAAGGGGTGTAACATAATCACCGACACTATAAATTGAAGCTCCTTCATAATATGCCCGATGACTCGAACCGATAATAAAAACATTTTCATAATGCCTGCCGGTATCGATCTGATTAAATGATGAGGCAGCCACAATCCCGGAATAAACATAACCTGCATGCGGCGAAATGAGAGCAACAACATTGTCAGTTTTGCGTGGTTCTGCTTTTTTAAACAATTCATGGAGGGTCGATTGCAATTCAATTCCAACTGCGGGATAGAATTGTCCGGCCACTGCTGGTTGACGATTTTGTAATTGATTCTGTGCAAAATCGTATTGTTTTTTGTCCTGTGATGTACATTCAGAAAATATCAGAAGAAAAAGAAAAGTAAATTGAAGAATATACATTTGCCTGTACATATTTTCCTTATTTTCGTAAATGATACCAATAACGATAACAAATTTAATAAATGTTCGGACAAAAAAAAGACAGTATAAAATTTTCGGTTTTTATCCTTGGTTTTTCGGCATTTATTACCCAAATCATATTATTAAGGGAATTCCTTACTGTTCTCTATGGAAATGAACTTGTTATAGGTGTCGTCCTTTCAAACTGGATGATTTTAACTGCAACAGGAGCATTCCTGGGCAAATATTTTAAAAGATTCAGTGGAAAAAAAATGCTGATAATTGTATCGCAACTACTTCTGGCATTTCTGCCCATGGTAACCACATATTCAATTTACTACCTTAAAAGCAGTTTCATCCTTCCCGGTCAGATGGTCGGACTTTATGAAACTATTTTCGGTTCATTGCTAATCCTTACCCCTTTTTGCCTGTTGTCTGGATTTTTATTTATTGTTTTTTGTGTTCAGCTTGCGGGCTTAAAATATTCAAATATCATTGGGAAAACATATGCAATTGAAGCTTTCGGAAGTGTAGTCGGCGGATTGGTTTTTAATTTCATTTTACTCTTTTTATTTAAAACCTTTGTAAACCTGAAGATCATCATGCTGCTCAACTTAATTGCTGCAACCATTTTGGTATTCAATTACAAAAAAAATTTGGCAGGATTTTCAGTTTTAGGTGCAGGTTTTCTCATGGCTGTTTTTTTCCTGATAAAAAATTTCGACTCTGCGGTAATCCAACTTCAATATCAAGATAAAGAAGTATTGGTAAGCGAAAATACACCCTATGGAAACCTGGTGATAACAAAAACCGATAATCAATTCAATTTCTATGAGAATGGCATTCCATACTTTTCTACAGAAGACAAGATAAATGTTGAAGAGAGCGTACATTATGCCATGTTGCAACATTCCGACCCAAAAAATATTTTGGTAGTATCGGGTGGTTATTCGGGAATTCCGGCGGAAATAAATAAATACCAGGTATCCGCAATCGACTATGTTGAACTGAACCCTGCGGTGATAAATGCTGCTTTACAATTCACTTCAAACCTTTCAATGATTCCGCAGCTTAATGTTATCAACCGGGATGGGAGGCAATACATAAGGCAAACCGACAAAAAATATGATGTAGTCCTTTTAAATATTCCCGATCCTGTAACTGTTGAATTAAACCGGTATTATACAGTTGAATTTTTTGAAGAGTTGAAGAAAAAAATGAATGAATATGGTGTTGTATCAACATACCTCTTAAATTCGAACAATTATCTAACCGAAGAAGCTGTAAAAACACATGCGACTTTGTTTTCTACACTTCAATTAATTTTCCAACATGTAATTTTAATTCCGGGGGAACGAAATTATTTCATCGCATCCGATGGGCAACTGAAAAGAACAATAGTTGAATTATTAGAATTAAAAAATCTGGAAAACAGTTATGTAAATGAATATTACCTGAATGATGAATTGATCATCAGCCGGAGTGATTTTATCATGAACGATATCAGAGACCAGGTACGTATCAATTATGATTTTCAGCCTGTTTCTCAATTTCTTCAATTAAAATACTGGTTGAATAAAATAAAATTTATTAACAGTTGGCCGTTGATCTTTTTATTATTACCCTTCATCATTTTCATTTTCAGAGCCAATAAAATTAATCTGGGATTGTTTTCAACCGGGTTTACGGCTACTTCTCTTGAAATTATTTTGATTATTGCTTTTCAGATAATCTATGGGAATGTTTATCAGATGATCGGAATGATAATTACAATTTTTATGATTGGGCTGGCAACCGGAGCTAATTATAATTTTTTCAAAATCAGAGTTGACATTAAAATCTATAGTCTGATCCAATATGTCATTGGTATTTTTTCTATTTTGGTTTCTATTGTTTTATATTTAGTAAACCCTAAATTGGGAAGTATAATCCTGATTTACCCGATATTTGCCGTACTTCTTTTTGTATCCGGAACACTTACAGGAATGCAATATTCCTTTGCCACACAATTGTTAAATCAAGGGTTTTTATTAAATGCATCAAAATCCTATGCATCCGATTTGTTCGGTTCAGCTTTAGGGGCTTTGGCGGTTGCTGCTTTTTTAATCCCTGCCCTTGGTATATTAAAGGTTTGTCTCATTTTGGGTATCGTTAACTTTATTGTTGGGTTATCCATTCTGCTGAGGAAATAATCCTCAAATTTTGAGAGTTAGGAAATTTAATATAATTTTATTCCATGGTTTCGGGAAAAATAACTAAACGGGATTTTCTGAAAAAGGCATCGATGTGTATTGGAGCAGCAGGATGTGGGATATATTCTCCCGGCATTTTTCCCAATACTTTTACCAATTTAATTGGCATTGGAAATGGACATTTACCTGAAATAGATCTGAACAAATGGACCATTGAAGCAAAATACTATGTTCCAACGCCAAAAGGTTTAAAATGCCTGCTTTGCCCCAACGAATGCAAAATTAAAACGGATGAATTTGGGGAATGCCATACACGGGTAAATTTGGATAACAGGTTATATTGCATTGCTTATGGCAATCCTTGTGCTGTGCATATCGATCCAATCGAAAAAAAGCCTCTTTTTCATTACTTACCCGGTAGCCGATCATATTCTATTGCCACTGCCGGTTGTAACCTGGCCTGCCTCAATTGTCAAAACTGGGAAATCTCTCAGACAGGACCGGATAAAACACGAAATCACGACCTGATGCCTGATAAAGTTGTAGAAGAAGCTATTAAGTCCGATTGCAAATCCATTGCCTACACTTATTCCGATCCGGTGGCATTTTATGAATATGCATATGATACTGCCAAGATTGCCCGTGAGAATGGCATCGGGAATGTATTGGTATCAGCGGGATACATCCTTGAGGAACCGTTAAAAGAATGGTGCAAATATATGGATGCAGCCAATATCGACCTCAAATCGTTTAGTAATGAGATTTATGAAATGTTGAATGCCGGAAAACTGGAACCAGTGCTGAATACCTTAAAAACATTAGCTGATGAAGGTGTTTGGCTTGAAATTACCAACCTGGTTATTCCGGATTGGACGGATGACATGGATATGATCAAAAAGATGTGTAATTGGCTGGTTGAAAACAATTTTGAAAACTATCCGCTTCATTTCAGTCGTTTTCATCCCTTATATAAATTGACCCATTTGCCCGCTACCCCCGTTCAGGTGCTTGAAAATGCAAGAAAGATAGCAATTTCAGAGGGGCTAAAATTTGTTTATATAGGAAATGTTCCGGGTTTGGAGTCGATAAATACTTACTGCCCTGAGTGTAAAACGAAAATAATTGAACGAAAGGGGTTTAACATCCTTAACAATAAAATTGAAGATAGTAAATGCTCGAACTGTGGCACCTTCATCGCTGGCAGATGGAAATAGGATTTCTCAATATATCCATAAATTAAACATAATTAGCTGTATATCTGAATTATAATTTGATTGCTTCCCATTAATGTTTGATAGTTTACAGGTAACCAAAAAAAGGTACGATTTTTTCAAAAAACGCTAAACTATTTACCAACTTTTACGTAAGAAATACCTGATAAATAATATAAAAATGAATACTATGTTTTATAAGAAAGGTTTATTGGTTATAACTGTTATTTTATCAGGTCTATTTATCCATGCGCAATCAGACATACCGGTTGATACGGTATGCGCCGGATCAACTGAATTTTACAAGGTAATTAAAACTCCTGGTTCAACCTATCATTGGGTAGTGAGCAAGGGAGGCAGTGCAGCCTATGGATTTGATACAAAAAGCGATAGTGTACGGATAAAATGGTCAAATTCGGATGTTATGACGGAGGAATTCATCAAGGTTGTTGAAACGAATAAATATGGCCGGTCAGGCGATACCGTTATGTTGAGAGTTATTAACTATCCCGTACCTACAGCTGTAATAAGTGGATCTGATACTTTATTTGACGGTAATACAGGAACCAACAAAATTAAAGTTTCACTAACAGGAACAGCACCATGGGATATTGTGTACAATGATGGATCCAATGATATTGATATCAAAGGAGTTGAATCGAGTCCGTTTATAATTGAAACCCGCTCACTTTCCAATCCACCCGAAATACATAAATTTACGCTGGTGAGTTTAAAAAATGAGTCTGGATGTAAGGGAAATGTTTCTGGCAGTGCAGAAATTACCGTTTCACCGCCTATTAAAACCAGTAAGATTTTTCATAATTAGGATGTTAACTAAAAAAACTATTGATAAATCAAATAATACTTTTTTATTAAAAAGTTAATTAAAACAGGGTTACCTTTTAGGTATTAACAGAATTAATCATCGAGTAGTGCAGGAATTCAAGGCAGAGGAAATATTAGAAGGCCTTCGTAATAGAAATACTGAAATTTTGGATTTCATTTATGATAAGTACTTTTACCAAATAAAAGTTTTTATCAACCAAAATAACGGTACTGAAGAGGATGCAAAAGATATTTATCAGGATGCAATTTTGATAATTTATCAAAAAATAAGGCAAAATAACCTGACACTAAAATGTTCTTTTAATACTTATTTATATTCGGTTTGCAGGTTGCTTTGGTTGAAACAGCTCGAAAAACGAAAATTAAAACAGGTATTCCTGGAAGAAAGTGGGAAATTTATTGACCTGAATGAAGATATACTCTCAATTGATGAACGAAATGAAAGGTATAAACTCTATCAGGACCACTTCCAGAAACTTAGTTATAATTGCCAGAAAATTCTTGAATTATTCTTGGCCAGGATACAGTTGAAAGAAATTGCCTACTTGTTGGGATTGAAAAGTGACCTTTATGTTAAAAAAAGAAAACATCAATGTAAGGAAAAACTAATTGCCAGTATAAAAAATGATCCAAGATTTAAGGAAATAACTAATTGAAAAAAAATTCAAAAAAATGGAAAAGTTGTATCAAAATATTGAAGATTATCTGGATGGGAACCTACCGGATGAGAATCTTAATGATTTAATAAACCTCAAGAAAAATAATGACCTGGTTAATCGTGAAATTCAATTAAGAAAAGAGGTAAACCTGGCCATTCAGGATAGCGGCATGATGGACTTACGGGAAAAGCTGGAAATGCAACACAAACGTCATGTTTCTAATTATAGCTTCATCCATATCAGTCGCGACCTGGTTAAATCATGGCACCTTGCAGCAGCATCGTTTTCATTGATTTTGGTTGTTGGCGGACTGTGGTATATTCTTTCAAACAAGCCCTATTCAACTGAAAAATTAGTTACAAAGTATTACAAACCGGCTCACCCTATACTACAAGTCAGGTCGGTGGATTTTAATTCTGATGATGCACTCAAAGAAGCTTTTAATTATTACAGGCAAAACGATTACATCAATGCACTGAAGTATTTCAATTCATTGGAAAATCAGATAACAGCAAGGTTTTATTCGGGAATTTGCTACATCGAGCTTGAAAAGTTTTCTAAAGCCATTGAGGCATTTGAGTATGTCATCAACGACAAGGATAATCTTTTTGTTGAGCAAGCCGACTGGTATTTGGGATTAATTTATTTGATGAACAACCAAAAATCAAATGCCATTACCCAGTTTGAGAAAATATCGACCAGCAAAAGCTATTATGCAAAACAAGCAGTTGATATTCTAAAATACCTGAAATAATTGAAAGAAATTTGTTAGTTAATGAATCCTTTTCAATTTCTTTCGGAAGAGAAATAATCCAATAACTACAACCACCAAGAGGGAAATAGCTAAAAGCATATAATTACATGAATAGGCAACAACAGATTGAGTGTTGCCTATTTGCATATATGCTGCCCAGAAATATGGATGCGACTGTAATTGATTAGCATTACTCAAATAGTTAAGTTTTGCCTTTTGTAATGCAATATCTTTTTTATCCTTATTCCTAAGATTGTGATAGAAAGAGGTAATTATTTCAGCTCCGGAAATATCTTCAACTTCCCATAATGTCATGACAATACTGGGAACACCTGCATAAAGAAAACCTCTGGCCAAACTCATGATACCTTCTCCTTTCCTTAGATTTCCTGCACCTGTTTTACATGCACTAAGAACAGCCAGGTCCGCATTTAATTCAAGGTCATAAATTTCATAAGTATTAAGAAAACCATCGTCTAAACTGTCACCCGTCAATGAAAAAACAAGTTTTGATGTAAGCGGATCTTCGTCATTGATGATCGTATGCATTGCAAAATGGAGGATATTGAAATTCCGGGCAACGGCTTTGAACCTTGTTTCCGTAGCATCATGACCGGTCAAAATAAGTCCTTTAAAAATATCATTTATATTATTTACTTCTGTTGAGGTATATTTTAAAGGCTGCAAATAATCGGATATTTCTCTGTTGGGATTATGATTGTCTACCATACCGTTTTCAAAATGTTGGTAGGTCGGAGCCATTGCGAGCACTTTTCTGGTCGAGGACCTATGACGTAGATGCTTAAACAGTAAAGTACCGGAATAGCCGTAAGATATGGCATAATCATTCAATAAATAATCTAAATTCTTATAGTCAATGGATGTGGTATCAGGACAAGTAGTGATCAAAACATCAAAATTTAAATACCCTAATATATCATCCGGGATAATTATCAATTTGGAGCATTGTTTAGGGATATTTACATTCCCAAGAAGTAGATTATGAATCTTGTTGCTTAGTTTTACAAATTTCTTATAATCTTTTGAAGCATTATCGGTTTTGGGAAAAGAATTTACCGTTTTAATCAGGCTTTCAACCTCAAAATAAAAGGTACTGTCGATTTTAATAAAAGACATAGAAGCTGAATCATTGGTAATGAGAAAAGAAACCAATAAGGAATCTGCAACTTTATACTCAAGTAAACATTCATCTTCTGATAAATTGGTTTGAATGTCACTTATTTTTATAGTTGAGGTATTGAATTTCAAATTATAAAATTCCGGGTAATGGGATTCAAAAAAGATCATTAAGCTATCATATGATTTTTCTTTTTCAAAGACCCACTTTTTCCAAATTGCCAGCTTGTTTGCATCGGGGTTGGATTTCAGGGTTTCTTCATATATCAGGTTGTTGAAGTAAGAAAGTTCTCTTTTCAGATTTTTTTCCCTCGTCCGGATTTCTTCGGGTATGGAAGCCAGTTCCATGGCTTCCAGTTCCCTTACGGTAGCCAGGAGGACAACTGCTTTTCCTTTTTCAGAAATCTCAAATCCAACGGAAATGTATTTTTGATCACCAGTTAATTTATATAATTCGGAAGCCACAATAACTCCCAAATCATATATTTCGTTAAACTTAGTCAATATAGTAAGTTTCGAGTTCTCCTGTTCGTAAGAAAGATGAGTCTTTTCGAGCCAATCGATAGCTGTTAAGCCGGTATTGAGTGCAGCTTTTAAATCGTTTAGGTCGTTTGAATCCTCCACAAAACGATAATATAAAGCTATGCTTTTCTGCACCAGGGAATTTAGTAAAACTACATCCGGTTTGAAATTTTCAACTAAAGGATTCGAATATATATTAGTATCGTTAAAACTTTCATTGTAGGAAACTAAAGCTCTTTGGAAATATTCCAGTGATTTATTAATATCGTCATTTCTAAAATAATGAGTTCCTAATTGAGATAAAGTGTTTGAAACATCACGATTTTGATGTCCGAAATTTTCTACAAAAATTTCAAATGCTTTATAAAGCATTTTCTCTGCCGTATCAAATTTTCCAATTTTATCGCAAAAAACACCGTATTCATAATATGCATAAGCACTAAGAGAATGTTCTCTACCAAACAAATCTTTTGTTTCCGCAATTGATAATAATAAGTATTTCTCTGCTTTATCAAGACTGTCAAGCTCAAAATAGCATGACCCTAAATTTCTTAAGGCTCTCACCCTGGACTCAGATTTAGATCCATCCTGCAAACTCAGTAAAAAATATTCAACAGCCTCTTTATACTGGTTCAACCCACTATAGATCATTCCAATATTCATATATATTTCCCGAAAAATGGAATTATCAGGATTTACATTTATTTTATAAAGATCCAAAGCTCTTTCCTGGTAACTGAGCGCTTTTTGAAAGTCATTCAATTGAATATAAACACCTCCCTTATTATAGTAAACCGAAGCTAAGCCGAAATAATCCTCTCCCAATTTAGAGATAAAAAGATTCTCAGCTTTATCAAAATATTCTATTGAAGCATACAGGTCACCCATGATCTGTAGAAACCTGCCAAAGTTCAAATAACCCCTACCTAGTGCAGGATCATCAGGAGAAATTACCTTTTCTTTTAAGTTTATCGATTTTTGAAAATAGTACCTGGCGGTATCATAACTGCCGATACTTGCATGGACAATTCCAATATTTTGATAAAGTCCGGCAATTGTGTTTTCTGATTTGGTTTTTCTTGATTCTTCAATTTTCAGGGATTTTTTATATAAATCCAAAGCTTCATCATACTGACGCTTAGCAAGATTAGCATTTCCAAGAGACTTATAAATAAGTGCTGTAAGAGAATCGTTTGATTCATTAGTCAAATCGAGAGATTGTTGAAAATAATAGGATGCACTGTCAGTATTTCGGTTTTTATTATATAAATTACCTTTTAAATAATAAGCTTCTGATAATAGTTCTGGTTCCATTAAATCGATCTGAAAGTATATATTGATTGATTTGTTCAAAAAGATATTGGCTGAATCATATAATCCGATTGTTAGAAATGTGTTGCTTATTCTATTTAATGCTAGTAAATACTTATAGAAATTATTTTGAGAGAAATATTCGCTGGAGGATTTTCTATAATTTAATAAAGCTGAATCGAAGCTGGATTTTTTGAAATAGCTTTCTGCGGAAGCAAATAAAGAATCAGGGTTGTCATTCTTCTTATTGTTTGCTGCTTGTAAAAATTCAGGTCCAAATGCGAACAGCGATTCCCATATTACAAAAAACAAAATAATTGACAAATAAGACTCGACCCTTCTTTTCATAATCTATTGAAGCATTATTACCTTATACTCCAATTGCTATAAATAGTTATAGAATTTTGAAGATAAAAAAAGAAAGGTCTGAATCAGACCTTTCTTCGAATTTCATTCAATCATAACGATCTGGCTGCTACATTAGTGATTACTTTAATATGCCTTAAGAACAAAATTAATTTCATTCTTAAAACTCCATTTATTTATTTCTCAAAAAAGGAGTATAAAAATCTTCCTAATCAGGCACAAATTCACCATTGACATCCTGACCAGTAACGCTGGTGATATCACCAGTAGGTCCTGTTTGGGTGCCATTATTGGATGTACCATTCTGGGAAACAACAATGAAGGAGGCAAATACAAAAGCAATAACCATAATGATGGCCATCAAACTTCTCTTCTTCATAAATCTCAATATTAAAATTCTCTACAAATATAAAATTATTTTTCAAAAATAAAACAATTTTTCAT
>JAFGBL010000237.1 GCA_016933115.1 Bacteroidales bacterium
AACAGTTTATCGTCAGGCCTCAGTTTAAATGTATATAATCCGCCCAAAGTAAGCATCAACGATGTTTCAGGCGAATAGGACGGCGCTGCAAATGGCATTAACGTTGAACGGCCCTTCTGAATTTTCCAGTTGGTAATTGAATCCATCCGCTGCAACAGGTTTTTTTTGCGGTAAACAGAGTCCTGTTCCTGAGAAAAAACATTGTTCGACAGTGAAAAAAGCACAATGAGTAAGACGATTGAGCGTATTTTCATAAAGGATATTTGGCGGTAAAAGTAACAAAATATGGGAATCCAAGCTAAAATGATATTCCGACAAGAATGGGTTCAACGGGCCTTGAATATTCCTGTTCTATGCATCTGAATTGCCATTCACAATTTTTTTTTGATTCATGGCATTCAATCTCTTCCTTTGAAAAAATTGTCAAAATATTCAGGATTCACAATGGAGCCCATGAGTATTGTGGAAGGTAATCTGTTTAAAGTAGTCCCATCTCTTTTAAGTCATGGATCACCGCGGAAATGTTTAGCTTCTGTGCTTTATAAAGTATATTCCTGCGATGCGTATCGACGGTGTGCCTACTCAGGAATAATTTATCAGCAATTTGATCACTGTTATTGCCCTGCTCAACCAGTTGAATGATTTCAAATTCACGCTTTGAGAATAGGTTTCCCTTCTGCAACAACTCGTTATCCGGGTACCTGAGGTTAGATAGATCATCTCCAACATAATAATGGTATCCGTAATTTTGCTTTACTAACCAATCAACGTTGGTATGAACCTTAAAAGCAAATACTGATTCGTAAGGCAAATGGCTGAAGTAAATATAGTACTGAAACAACAGATTCGTGTATTCTCCTTTGGCATTTTTAACCCTGAAATTAGTGGATAAAATTTTATATCCTTTTTTTTGTGTAAAAAGGTCGTGTGCAATCTTTAATAAAGCTGTTCTTCCCAGTATATGTCTCTTCACTTCACTGGGATGTATTGACTGAAAGAAATTAAATGCGGTAAGTTGTCCAGCCTCAACGCCCATCATATCTAAACTTCGATTGCTTGTATAGAGAATTTTAAAAAGAATAAGATCGCCGAAGTAAATAAACTGATCATTTTTTTTCATCATTCGTTCTGCTTCTGCCATCAGTGGATCATTTGAATCAATCCCACTAAAGCCAAACGGGCCATACGATTCAATAAGTTTAAAAAATATTTTGTAGCTTGAAATTTTATCTATCATCCCCAATTAAGTTTTTTGATAATTTCAAAGATATAAAAATACTCATAAGTAAGTATTTTATTTCAAAGTTGCTAATAATAATTTTGTTCCATAAAAATGGATTTTAGTTTCTATAAATTAAACTGTGAACTCGAATATTTAAACAATTCAAAATGTGAAAGCAATATGAAAAAAAATGTTTTTTACTTACTTGGAATCATCTTTATAATGGTTTCATGTTATCCGGATGGACCGGAGTATTACGAAGATCTCGATGTGGTTTACACGAATTATTCAGAAGACTTCGATTTCAACAGCAACAACACCTTTGCGATGCCGGATAAAATCGTTAAGATTGAGGGCAACCTGATAGAAGGCGAAGATCCTGAATTCGTTCAGGAGCCAATTAACTCACAGCTTATTGGCCAAATAGAAAGCAACATGACAACAAAGGGCTGGACAAAAGTTGAAGATCCTGCCAATGCCGACCTGGTATTATTTCCTGCCGTTGTGACCAATACAACAGTTGTTTATTATTACGACTACTGGTGCTGGTATTACCCATATTATTGTGGCTGGGGATATTATTACCCGGTTTCTGTTTCTTCTTATACGACGGGTACGTTGATCATGTCACTGGTTGCCGATGGCGAAAATTACGTTCAGCCTTCAGCCATTTGGTACGCTGCTGCAAACGGAATTATGACGGGAGAATATAACACATCACGCGTCACCAGGGCCATTGATCAGGCGTTCGAGCAGTCACCCTATCTGGATACAAAATAAGTCTAACCTCATAAAATTTAAAATATGAAAAGAATAATTGTCTTAGCAATATTTACCATATTGGCTGGTACGATCACATTATTTAGCCAGGACAAGAGCCATTTTTCAATCAATTATGATATGAGTTTTGGCACTGGCGACCTGGGAGATTTTATTTCGAAGCCCAGTTTCCGGGGTGCTTCCGCTCAATACAGGATTGCTGTGAAGGATAATATTTTATTGGGAGTGGATGCAGGATGGAATGTTTTCTATGAAAAAAAAGAGGATGACTCATATACATCGGGCACGCAAACTATTTCCGGAATTCAGTACCGCTATCAAAATGAGATACCAATTCTAATCGCCGCAGACTACCTGTTTACCGCAGATAAAAAAATCCAACCTTATGTTGGAATAGGTATTGGAGCAATGTACACGGAAAGAATAGTAGATATGAATCTCTACCGGTTTGAGTTAAGCCCCTGGCATTTTGCCATGAAACCTGAAGCAGGTATGATGTATGAGATTTCAGACAAAACGGATCTTAAGCTTGCTGGAAAATACTATTACGGATTTAATACGGAAGATCTGGACAGCCAGGGATATTTTACTGTTAGTTTGGGTTTTGCTTTCCAATTATGATAAATTTTCTTAAAATATTTGAAAAAAAAGTGGTAAGTTAAAATGCAATAACAAATTTCTTTTTAAATGATTTTAAAGTGCGACGTTCTTAAGGATAACTGGCTGTAAAATTAACGCTGCAATAATTCGATAATGAGCTAAAAATAAATAAAAGTACTTGAGTAGTTATAATTTAATAAGGTGCTCTTGTATGTAAATTTTTATTGGCATATTGTTTTAATAAATAGATGATTTATAATACTTTCTGTTATCTGTAGAGGATTAAAAAAGATTATTCATTTTTACTGTACTAATTAATCACCCATGAAAAAGCAATCATTAATTATTATATTCTTGATCTTAACAGCAGGAATATACGCTCAAACTGATAAAGACCAACTCGCACTAAATGTTGCCAGGGCTGAAGATGAAAACATTGCAAAGCTTAAAGATTACATCTGGAAAAGAACCTCCAATGTTTTTATTGATAGCGAGCTTAAACTTACAACAGTCACCGAATTTAAATTTGATGCTGATGGCAAACTTGAAACCACAATGGTTGATGCCCAAACCACTGTAAAGAAAAAACACGGTTTACGGGGAGTTGCCCAAAAAAATGCAGCAGAAAATAAAGAAGAATATGTGCAACAAGCATTAGAATTGGCTTCGCATTATGCTTTCCTGTCAAAAGGCGAATTGGTCGATTTTTTTGATAAAGCCGCTATAACCGAAAAGGACGGCCTGATTGAGGCTACAGCCAGCAATGTCCATTTAAATGGAGACAGGCTGACATTGAGAATTGACCCGGTTACCAATCTTATCGTTTATAAAGAATTTTCAAGTTTACTGGGTAAAGATTTGATTGATGGGCAGCTCAATTATGATAAATTCAGCAATGGAACAGTGCATGGCACAACAACAAGTTTAAATTTACCTGTTGAAAAAATGAAAATTGAGGCACTTAATCATGATTATACCGTAAGAGTGCAATGATAAATTTACGCCATTGCAATTGGTACATGACTGTTTGTTGATTTTCCTGTTTTTTTGAGAAAGTTTGTCATTTATCACTACTTTTATAAGATTTATAATACCGCAGATATGAAAAATTTATGCTTTGTTTTTTTAGTTGTGATCATTTTGCTTCCCTTTGAAAAAATGGGGGCACAAACAGTCACGAAACGGCCTAACATTGTCATCATCCTGGCCGATGACATGGGCTACTCAGATATGGGTATGTTCGGCAGTGAAATAAAAACACCTGCCATGGATGCCCTGGCATCTGAAGGTGTGCGATTCACCAATTTCTACACACATGCCAGTTGCTCCCCCACAAGGTCTATGATATTATCGGGGCATGATACGCACATCAATGGTTTGGGTGCCATGGATGAGTGGACCGCCCCCAACCAGATGGGTAAAGAAGGGTACGAAGGGCATCTGAGCACCAGCCTGGTAACCCTGCCTCAATTGTTGAAAGATGCAGGATACCACACCTATATGGTTGGCAAGTGGCACCTGGGTAAAGCACCTGGCTATATTCCGGCCGCCCGTGGCTTTGAAAGGGATTTTACCCTCCTTGATGGCATGGGTAGCTATTGGGACATGACCAATATGACAGCACTCAACCATACGTCAGTTTTTACGGAAGATGGAAAATACCTGACCGAACTTCCCAAAAATTATTACGCAACGGAAACTTATACGGATAAACTGATCAGTTTTATCGACGACAATCATGGCGATGGCAAACCCTTCTTCGCGTATTTGTCACATCAGGCCCCCCACGATCCCTACCACTTACCCAAAGATTGGAGAAACCGCCATGTGGGTGAGTATGACAAAGGTTGGGACATGGTTAGACAAGAACGACTGAAGAAGCAAAAAGAGCTCGGCATAATTCCTGAAAATACCCAACTCGCCGAGAGGATGTGGTTTGTACCTGATTACAACATTTTGGCACCCGCTACCAGAGCCGTGATTGGGAAGAAAATGGAGCTCTATGCCGGGTTAGTTGAAAACCTGGATCATCATATCGGTAGGTTAATTGAGCATCTGAAAGAAATCGGAGAATACGAAAATACCATCTTTATAGTATTTGGTGACAACGGTGCGGAAGGCACCGACCTGGGCGCCATGATAGGCGGCACACCCGGCACCCGCGATTTTCTCTTCTTTGCATCCAAATGGTCCAACAACCATCCCAATGCATGGGGAGAACCGAACTCGTATGTGGGCTATGGTGCTGGCTGGGCGCAGGTATCAATGACTCCCTTCAGTCAGTACAAAGGCTGGACAGCCGAAGGCGGTATTCACAATGCATTGGTGGTAAGCGGCCCGATCAACAAACTGCCGAAGGGAAGTATAAACAATGGACTCATGTTCGTGGCCGACATTATGCCAACCCTGCTTGAAGTAGCCGGTGCAACCTATCCCGAAACATATAATGGTAAAGCGCAACCCAAATTACCGGGTAAATCCTGGATTCCTGTACTGAATGGGCAAGCGGCCTCTCCAAGAACAAATCAGGATTACATAGCATGGGAAGTTTTTGGCAACCGCGCTTTAAGGAAGGGCGACTGGAAAATACGCTGGGAAATCCAACCAATTGGTAAGTCTGATTGGGAATTGTTTAATCTTGCTCAAGACCCGGCCGAACGCTTTGACTTAGCGGCTCAAAATCCTGATAAGCTAAAAGAAATGCTGATACTTTGGGACAAGTATGCGAAGGAAAACAATGTAATACTACCCGATCGCACTGTGTTTGAAACACTGGAAGATCAATTACCACAAAGGTTCCCTGTTCAGGAAGGCTATCCTCCTATTATCAGTATCAGACAATTTATTCCGCCTGCAGACATGATGGCCGAACCTAAAAAAATAAAGAATAACTAAAGAAAAAATAATCATGAACAACTATATAAAGTTTATCAGCATGCGTGCAGGTAATTTTTCGATACCACTGGTTATCGTCATGCTTTGTGTATCCATTTCCACTATGGCCCAGGGAGATGGCGCAAGGTTTTACTGGAAAGGATTGGCAGGAACGAACGCCTTCCCGGTAATTGCAAACTCCATGGGTGGTAATGCAAATCCCCTGGATCCTGCTCACAGCGTTGTCGCAGGATCTGATTTTACGGCAGTTATGAGTATGGCAGGCTATGCAAAGATGCTGCCTATAGGCAAGCGTTCGGCAATGGTTTCGCTTCTTGTACCAATGGGCAGAATATCAGGAAACCTTTCGATTGACGACACCCTCAGCTTAACCCCCAGTGCAAGCTTTAGCGCTACGACCAGGGGATTTGGTGATCCTTTGTTGCAATTTGGCATCAATGTGATAGGCCCAAAAGCGATCATGAACATCCCGGATATGCTCCGGTACAAGCCAAAATTTTCGCTCGACATCATCGGTAGCATCGCTTTCCCCATCGGGCATTATGACAATACAAGCCCTGTCAATATTGGACAAAACCGATGGTATGGGCGTATTGGAACACCCGTTGTATGGCAGATCGGATCATGGGTTCCGGGTAAGCGCACCACTTTTGAGTTTCTGCCGGCCATCTGGTTCTTCACCGATAACACGGATTTTGAGGGTAAAACACTGAAGACTGAGCCCATGTATCAACTGGAAGGACACCTAACCCGCGATTTTATGGAGCACATGTGGGGGTCATTGGATGTTATTTCTTATTCCGGCGGCAAAGCCACTGTTGACGGTGTGGAGGGCAAT
>JAFGBL010000238.1 GCA_016933115.1 Bacteroidales bacterium
ACAATATTTTATCATAAAAATATCTATCTGTTAGAAATACACCAATGTTGGTCTTGAATTATCGATACTAAAGAAAACTGCAATGTGCTAATTATGATTCAACTTTTTCTCTATTTCTTTCCTCAGGATTCCGACTTCCTTGTTGTCACTTTTCGGGTCACAGGAAAGAATATAGTTATAGGCTTTTTCGTAATCCCCCTGAACGTAGTATGTTTTAGCAATATTAACCAGGCCGAATTCGTAATGCGAGAATATAACGATCGTTTTTTTGTAGTAGATCATGGCCGAATCGTATTGTTTCAACTGTGCATAGGTGGAACCGATATTGTTCATCACCGAAATGCTGGTGGGATGATGCTGGTAAGCCCGTAAAAAATAAGGCAATGCCTCTCTGAATTGGCCCTGGTTGTACCTCCCCAGTCCCTGGTAAAGCGAAACCGGGAATGAAAAAGTAGGTTCGATGGGCGCAAAATAATTATACGCCTTATCCGCATAGTAAGTCTGAAAACTCCATTTCTTCTGCTCTTTGGCAACCAGCACTTTCACCATGTTCATTTCGGAGCTGATACAGATGATCCCAAAATGGATCGCCAGGTAGCTTATTGCAAGAATCCCTATTAACATCGGTTTGATTACCTTAACGGGAAAAGTCCTTTTCGAATCTTTCCGGGAATATTTGAGTGAAATGACATATGCCGCCATCAGGATAATAAATACCAGGTGGTTGATCCTTTCGTTGGGAAATGAAAACAACATGATCACCATATAACCGGCTATCCCAGATGACATGAGCGTGTTCAGCCAAAAATCCTTGTTGTTATCTGCTTTTCTGATATTACTGATTGCATAGGAAATCAGGATCAGAAATGGGATCAGAAAAGCTATCAATCCCAGTAAACCCTTTTCGGAAGCAATACCCAGGTAGTCGTTGTGGGGATTCCGCCAGTGCTTGTAAACCGAGGGCAGGTATTCACCATAATAAGGATAAATGGAAATTTTCCAGTTTCCCCCTCCTACCCCGATGACGGGATGGTCACGGATAAGATCGACCGAAGCTTTCCAGATTTCGGTTCGCCACTCGTTACTGGCAAAGGTAGGATCAGAAAGGGTTTCCAACCTTTGATAGACTTTTACAACAGGGCTGTATTGAGGCCAAAAGATACTTATTGCAATCAGCACCATAATCAGGACCGCAAGCACCGGTAAAATCCTTTTTATCAATTTTTTCCTCAATAAGGAATTTAATATTTCCTTTTGCCAAAAAAGTAAACCAATGATGACCAGCAGAGAAACAAAAAGGGCCATCCAAACCGAGCGGGTTTGCAGTAATAAAATGTTGATTGCGACAAGGATAATGGAAATGCCGGCCAGGCGCTTCCAGAATTTCTCAAGGCTTGCCAAAGCACCGAGCAAAAAAGGCAGCATCACAAAAAGTGAAATCGAAAACTGGTTTTTGTGGGCCATCAGACCTTTCACTTCGTAAATGGCATTGGGATCATCCTGATTAAAAGAGTAAAGAAAAAATTGGCTAATTCCCAGCAGGCTAACGAGTAAACCATTGATGATCACTCCTTTTTGGATCAGGGAAAAAGATTTGCCGGTTCGAATGAATATCAGAGTTGCAATCCCGGTCAGAAATAAAAACAACATCCATTTAAACAGATCGGTCAACCCTTCAATAGGGTTGACGGCAAAAAACAATGCCACAACCGAAATAAGAATGTAAACGGTGGAAAAAACAAAGAATTTGTCCTTTAAGACCGAAAAACTGTACTTGCCTTTTTTCATGGTCAACCAGATGAGGACAACCAGTATAAAAACCGAGATGGCCAATCCCGTAAACCGTGGATAAATAACCGGATCCTGTGTCGTCCTGAAATAAAGGGCAGGAAGGATAAAACAGGTCGCCAGCATCAGGAAATTGGCAGGCCATTGGTCTGTTAATCTATAATTTTGTTTCTCCCGCTTTTTCAATTGATCTCTTTTTTAATCCTGATCCATGGAAATGGCATATCTTTCTTCCCCAGTATTTTTTTAATTATCTTCCCCTCATCGGGATTGTACAGCATGTCGAATTTAAATTTTTTCAGTTCATCAAATGAATGGTGAAAATAAAAGTCTGCCATTTCAACATTTCCGACCTGCGAATAATAATTTTCAGTCCTTTTCCGGGCATCCCCGATCTCATGGCCTTTATAAAACGGGCTGTCAATGATATGGACTTCACCTGATTCCTTCAGTAATTCATTCAATCGAAAAATCAACCTTCCCAAATCCGGGAAATACTGAACAGCCGCATTGATTGTAACGTAGTCGAAAATAGCCAAAGGGAAAGGTGTTTCAAAAATATCCCCGTGTAAAAAACAGAGGTTCGGACTTTGAAACAAACGCGTTGCTTGTTTTAATTCATGGGCATTGACATCCATTCCAATAAAGATATTTTGGGAGTTTTTAGCCAATACATTCGTAAACCAACCATTGCCACAACCAAGGTCAAGAATGATCACTTCCTCAACTTTACTAAAGTACTTTTGAACCCTTTGTGCCGATCGCTTCCGCTTTTTCCATTCGTCAGGCTGGCTGGTAAAAGAACCATCAGGCAATTGAGCAACTATTTCATCGGAATAAACACGGTTTTCCTTCTTCCTGGTTTCGATATAGGATTTTTCGAATGCAGAAAAACCGTGTTCTTCTGCATATATGTAAACACTATCGGTAACCGGACATCTTTCTAAAAATTTGATCAAAGCGATATGTCGTTCAGCAAAATCCATTCTTCATTTATTTGGTCATTAACATACCCAAACCAGCAACCGTCGACTTGATCTTATATTTAAAGTATCCGGCATAGTTTTTCTTCAGGCGATTTTTGTGGCTGTTAACTTCATTGTAAATTTTCCGAATGGCGAAATCGTAAAACCGCCGGCCGTAAGTTCTCTTAAAATCGATATCTTTATCGGGTACTTCCTTCCAGGAAGGATTATCAATTATATAATCACGAACCTCATCGTACATTTTGGTACCTTTGATCGGATAAGCTTTATTGATGGTGAAAACATCCGGGTTGCTCTCCTTCAGGTGTGCTATGGTTTCCCGGATATCTTTTAAATTTTCACCCGGATACCCAAGCATGATGAAGGTTCCGGCTTTGATCCCATATTGACGTGCCAATTTGATCATTTGCCGCACATGCTTCACATCCACCCTGCGGTCCATCAGGTCGATCACCCGTTGCGAGCCGCTTTCTGCCCCGATCCATAAAGTGTGGCAACCGGTTTCATTTAAAACACCGATGATATTTTCACTCAATTTATCTGCCCGTGTAATGCATTCGTAGCCTATGGACAGTTCTTCATCATTCAATTCCTTTTGAAAATCCATCATCCACCGCTCACTCATGGTGAACACATCATCCACAAACCAGATGGAATCAGGATTGTAGTCCTTTTTGATCATTTTTAATTCGGTTGTCACCGATGCCGGGGATCTTCTTCTATAGGTATCGCCAAAAACGGTGTGGCTGCACCACCGGCAGGTATAAGGGCATCCGCGCTGGGTACTGACGGTAATGGAACTATAGCCATGATTTGATTTCCAGGCTTGTAAATATTGCTCAATATCGATTTTCTTTCGGTTGGGTAAGGGCAGGGAATCAAGCTCCCTGAGGTGAATTCTTTCCCGGTTTATTTTGATTTTCCCATCTTCCATCCAGGCCAACCCTTCAATTTCTGATAATTTTCTTCCCGAAATCTCATGTGTCAATAATTCGTAAAAAGTGACCTCGCCTTCACCAATCACGACAAAATCAGCACCCGAAGCCAAATAATTCTCAGTATAAAACCTAACGTCGGGTCCGCCAAGGACAACTTTTGTTTTACCTGAATTTTTACCATTTTTAATATGGCCAATGATCTTTAGAACATTTTTTCTTGTCAGAAAATTGACATATACTCCAAGGAAATCAGGTTGCTGAGAATTAATTTGCCGAATCAGTTTATCGAAAGAAGAAAAGGTGGTATCAAATACGCTGTGTTCAATCCCTTTCTCTTCAAGAAACCCGGAGATGTACAACAAACCTATCGGCGGATAAGGTTTCATGATTTTTTTTTCAACCTCATCCTCATTCAGAAAATACCCGTGTGTCAGCAATACCTGCATCGTTTTTTATATTTTCAGAAAATCGATAAGAAAATGATCCGACATCCGGGCCATAGCCGTAATCCGCTGTATCAACCCATCAATGCGATTCAGTTTGTTTAAAAAACTCAATCTCGTTTTGAAAAATGGTTCCAAATATGACGGAGGAACTGCAAACCCAATGGGAACTGAACCAAGCGTTCGAAAATTACTTTCAAACAGTTGTCCAAATTCACCCGGAGCATAATACCAGGTTTCGATCTCATGTTTCCCCACTTTTACCATCATACCATTCTTCGTATTTCTTCTGAAAACCTCTTTAAATTTGAGCTTGGCTATGAAATACAAACTCTCCCACAGGCAAAAATTGGTCATGACCACTGCAATGAATCTACCTCCGGATTTTAAGATTTTAGCAAGTGTGCCCGATAATTCTATCAAATCAGCGGAATTCAGGCAATTCAATCCGCCAAAATTTGAAAATACCAGGTTAAAAGTGTCTTCCGGAAAACAATCTCCAACATTTCTTATATCACACTGAAGGGTTTGAATATCCTTTCTGAGATCCTTTTCAGCAATTTTATTCTTTACAACACTGATCATTTCTGAGGAAATATCTGTTGCAGTGATTTTATGACCTTTTTGTGCAAGAAAGATAGCATCCTCTCCCGTGCCACAATTAAGCTCAAGGATGGTCATCATTTCATTTTCGGGCAGTACACGGTTAAGATAGTTCCAAACAAAATTTCGTTGCATGGTTCCAATCTGCGTGTGCGTAAATGTTTCGTCATAACGGATCGCTACCTCATCGAACATCTGTCAGGATTTTTTATTTTCCAGCGAATTTAACATCCACCTGTAAAAAATTGTAGTTGGGATATAGTAAATGGTTGCGGCAATGGTGCGAAGGATTCCGTTCCCATTTTTTGAAGGGGCTTTAATAAAATTTTTCATCCGCTGAATTCCCTGCTTTTTCCTGAATTTCTTGTGCAAATAACGGTGCAACATTTTGTAATACTGCGGAGGGTAGGTATTTTTAAACATCAGCGCCAGATCATCCGAATCGGTCCAATTGGCTTTGGCTTTTAAATCGTCTTTCACCTGATTATAAAATTTAGTTCCTGGCAAAGGGTAAGAAACTGAAATCCCTATATCATCGGGCATCAGGTCGAACAGCATCTTCTCGGTCAACCGGATATCTTCCTTTTCTTCGCCCAGGTAACCAAACTGCAGGAAAAAAGCCACTTTGACCCCATGTTCCCTGAGTTTTTTCCTGGCTTCATATACCTGTTCAACACGGATTTCCTTTTCCATTGAATCCAGTATTTTTTGCGAACCCGACTCCGCCCCAACCCATACGATATCCAGGCCCGACTCAGCCAATGCCGGTATGGTGTCATCTTTTAAAAGAACATCCACACGGGATTGCATCATGTATTTAAATTTTAGTTTCCTTTCAAGCACTAAATCCCTGAATCCCTGAATCCATCCAGGTTTCAGTCCAAAAATATCGTCGCAAACCCAGAAATAATCAACCTGGTAGGTTTTGATTAAAAATTCAATTTCAGCAATTACATTTTGAGGGGAACGTGAATTGTACTTTCTTCCGTAAATCGGCTTGGCGCACCAGGTGCATCCGAATGGGCATCCCCGGGTAGTGGCGATATTCAATGAAAAATAGCCATGGTAATTTTTCCAAATCTTTTGATAATCCTCAATTTTCACCAGGTCCCAGGCTGCCATGGGTAATTCATCCAGGCGGTCAAAATTTCCCCGTCTATTATTCAAAACGGGGTCGCCATTCTTTTTCCAGGCCAGTCCTTTGATCCCGGCAAAGTCAGTTTTACCTTCTTCCAAATTTTCAATTAGTTCGAGTAAAGTCAGTTCGCCCTCCCCCTGCAGGATGAAATCGGCACCTTTTTCCAGGTAGGTTTTGTAATGATCCGAAGAATCTGAACTTGAAACAATTACTTTGCAACTTTGTTCCTTTCCGATTTTTATAAGTTCAAATGCTGCTTCCCGCATCAGGGTGAGGCACATCTTGGTGAGGTAATTGAATCCGTCGTCGTAAATAACCAGGTATTTTGGGGATGCTTCCTTCAATTTTGGTAAAATATCCGAAGGTTTTTCCGCCAGGTTCGTATCGAAAAGATCAACAGGATAACCTTTCTCTCTCAGAAAAGCAGCGGCCGTAATGGTTCCCAATGGCGGATAAGGTTGTTTATTCTCCCACTGCTTGTGATCGAACTTGTAGAAATATGAGTGTGTAAAAAGTATGCTATCCATTGTAAATCCCTTTAAACATACAAACCGCGTCTAATCCAGAACAACACTTTCACTTTTAAAAGTCAATTTATGTTTTGCAATTATTTCATCCATTTTTCGGTTAAATTCATCCAACACGATTTTTTGAAAATTTCTTGGATGGTGCTTTGAAATATTTTTCCTTGAACGGAAAACCAGGTCGAATTCCTTTTTGGGATATTTTTTCCTGAATTTTTTCGACCAGTGCTTTACGGTTACATGCATGAAATAATCATCCAGTTTATCACCCAACCTGCCATTGAAAATATATTCCATAGATTTTTTTATAATACCCGATTTTTCGGGAATTTTCTCCAGATTGTCGATCTTATAATTCGGAAAAAAATCTTTGACCCAATAGTTTGACTGGAAAAACTCTTTTTTAACAGAACCACCATAAACAGGGATCATGGTGGTGAGTTCTGTAGCAGTGAAAAGATTTTTATCTTCAATTTCCAGGCTTTCAGTATCGATAAAATAATTCACGCAAAAATACTTATAGGAATTCAACAGGAACAATTTCTTAAAAGCTACCAGCATGGTCCGGGTCAGCCATAATCGATTGGGCTTTGTAATAATAAAATAGTCGATATCCGGATCATCGCCAATGAATCCTTTGGAAAGAGAACCGGAAAGTGAAATGCCCCTGACATAAGGAAATGCAGATATAATCCAGGAAAAACGTTTGGCTTTTGGCATCCATTTTTCGGCTAATTGGTTACCGATGACCCTTTTTTTAACATGTTCCGGATCACTTTTCAGGGAATAGTAATCTCCGATTTTATAAATAACCCCCTGTTTATTTAGTTGATTTAAAACCCGTGAACATTCCTGAAGTTCCAAATGATGCAATTTACAATTTTCAAAAATATCTGACTCCAGTAAAGGATAGTCGAAAATATCATAGTAAACCAGAGTTCGTAAAACTATTTCAAGACAGCTATGATTGGTATCAGTCATACGAGTCAGTTGAGATTTAAAAATTTTAGTTCATGGCTCTAAAATACTAAAAAAATCGATTTCGGTTATAAAATACTTAAATTAGGACAAAAAAAGGATGACCCCAAAAGGATCATCCTTTTATAAGATTAAATGAGAATTTTTTATTTAATAAATACTTTCTGTGTATATACATTATTACCTGTAATAACCTTAACCATATAGTAACCTGAATTTAGGTTCAGGTCAATTTTATTTAGGTTAGTTGCAAATAATTTTGCCCTACCCATTTCCTGTCCTGAAATATTGAAAATAGATACATTGCCACTAATTAGGTTATTGCTATTGTTGCGGATATATACTGAATGGTCGAAAGAATATATCGAAAATTCATCGTTGTTTACAGCTATAACAGGCTCTTCAATGTCGAGTATCGGGCCAAAGTGCAACAGGAACCTATCAGAATTATCCGAAGGAGAAGCGGTAAAAGTGTAATCCGTCTGCTCAGACAAGTTAACAATTGTCTTCTCAAATTTATCTTCCAGGTAAATATTTGCAGAGGAACCGAATGACTCCAGATCATATGCAGTTATAGTGTATTCAGCTTCTGCACCTACATTAAGTCCAATGGGAATTATACGGTCATTCTTCAAATCTTTCATTACATTCATACGGATCAACTTATCACCGATATTTGAATATAGTTGAGGCGCTTGATCAAGGCCCATCAGTTTATAACCATCATATTTATTATCAAAACCATCCGTAGCATTTTCATCGAAATGAATGAAAGTATTGTCAGAAAAACCATTTCCTGCAACATTCAGTTTCAACAGATTTTCAACACTGCTTTCCTTGTAGGGATCAACACCGTGAAGCCTGACACCGTTATTCAGTGACAATGCCGGACTTGATCCATTAGCCAGCACAAAGAATGCTTGCATTGCGGGAATCACTCCATCTGTCAGGTCACCGGTGGCACCGTTCCAGGTCAGATATTGGGTTCCGTCCCATACATAAACAGTTCCGTCGATGTTGGTTTTCGTCCATCCCAGGTTATCCCAGTCAATGGCTGAAGGATAGGGATTCCCGACAAGATTCCAACCGGTTCCTGTAAAGGTAACTGGTAAATTATAGTTACCGGAATTAATGTTCCCTCCACTAAAGGCCACTGACGTATCGCCCGGAGGGCCATATAAGGGATAAATGCTGCTCGACCATGCGGTATACCCCTGACCGACATTTAACGGGGTTGTTTCATCCTCAATATAAGCAAAGGTATTCGTTGCCTCATTATGATTTCTCAAATAAATATCAAAAAACACATTGGCTGTCTGATTATCCATCGGCGGTGAAACATAATGCCATCTATCGGCCGACAAGTAATATTGAATCTCTGAATTACCACTTACTGATAATCCTCCGTTTTCAAGTAAGGATGCGGTGCCATTTTCATCGGCTTCCATCCTGAAATTACCATTTACAGCAAGAGAATTACCCGAAGTTACGGTCAATCTTGATCCGGCTTCCATTGTCAAATCCTCACATTTTTCAGTTGAAGAAACAATGGGTTGATTGGAAGGAGCTGCAGGGATCATAACATCAATCATTCCACAGGGTGAATAATTGTCCCAGTTCCCATCAATATTCCACGAAGTATTGACCGATCCATTCCAGGTAGTAGCAAACGAAGGCAAAATTAGGCTTCCATCCAACCATGGCACATAATCAACCAAACCCAGGCTGGCCTGATCAACTTTGTCGTAGATAAGATCTTCGACATCACTGCAATCTGCCGTTCCCCAGAAAACATATTTTGCATCTGTATCAAGGGTACCGTTCCTCAATTCATAACTACCATTGTTATATATTTTATTCCATTCCGTATCATTGCTTCCAAAGGTTGAAGATGTAGCTCCATTTATAAATATTCCTTCGCCGTTGTTAGTTGTAATCTCATTATAAAGGAAAGTACAAGATGCGCTATTCGTCATGTATACTCCATCATTGGCACTATTGGTGATGATTGAATTCGTTATTGTGATGGGTGAAGCTGTACCCCTTATATCAAAATTACCATTTGTCGAACCACCATAAGAAACATCACAATAATTGAAAATTGTTCCTGCATCAGCGTCGTTGAGGTAAATTCTTTCCCAGTCTCCGGGGGCAGGTGATGTTTGATTTGAAGTAAATGTGATGTGTTGACTGGAGGTACCGTTGGCCACCAATTTACCTTCAACCTGAAGCCTGGCACCCGCCATAAATTTCAAAGTAACTCCCGGATTAAAATCCATTGAAACACCATCATTGAGCGTGATATCACCCATGATCACGAATGGGGTTCCGCCATTCGTAAACCACCCACCACTGAATACATTGGAAATATCCTGGGCATCAACACGGATAGCATCCGGATTGTTTCCTGAAATCAGGTTATCGATTACCCCAATGCGTGCAACGCTATTCGCACCGGTCCGGATAGCATAGTCACCACAATTTTGAATTGTACACCCATAAATTTCAGGAGTGGAAATGTTTGCATTAAAAATACCGTAACTGACACTATTAGTTATTTCGAGATACCTTAAAACAATGTACTGGTAATTACCACCACGTGTATATATGGCTCCGTTATTCGACCCGGCATATTCAACCTTTGTATGTTCCATACTGCAGAACCAATCCACTTCATTGTAATAAACATTTTCCCAATCTCCGGGAGCAGGTGATGTAGCATTTGAAGTCAGCGTTACCATATTTCCTGCAGTTCCCAAAGTGCTGAAATCTCCGTTAACCCTGATCTGTCGATTTCCATCCATTTTTAAGGTAACACCTGCATTCAGATCCAGTCCGACTCCATCAGGAATAAATAAATCTGCATTACCAAGAACATATGGATACCCATAATCAGCCCAAACACCGGTGGTTGATAAAGTTCCACCTTGAACCCAAATAGCATCCTGAGGGGCATTTCCCGAAAGGCTCAGACTGCCGGATAGATTATAAACACCATCGGGGAATAGGTAAATCGGATAATTATCACAATTTTGTACTGTAACATTGGATATGTATGACAATGAACCTGTACGGTTAAAAATACCATATCCCCCACCTTCCTGAATTGTGCTGTTTGAAATTGTTACATTATTGCCTGAACTTCTAACATCAATACTCGAGGTTCCTGAGCCTGCATAAAACACATCACAATAATTCATGACACTGGTTTCAGCGACATTGAAAAATATCCGGTTCCAGTTACCCTTTGCAGGAACGATTTGATTGGAAGTAAAGGTAATATGATCGGCTGATGTACCGTTTGCCATCAATGATCCCAAAATCCTGAAATAATAATTACCATTGAATTTCAGGGTAATTCCCGCATCAATTGTGAGGGTTTCAAGATCGTTTACGGTAATGTTTCCGCCAACAATGTAAGGAACACTGTGATTTAGCCATGTGCCTGTTGTCACATTTTGCGAAGCTACATAAATTTCGTTGGGTGTATTACCTGTAAAGGTCATTGATCCAGTAATATCTTTTACCCTATCGGCATAGGTATAAATGGGATAGTTGTCGCAGTTATTGATTGAACAATCAGAAATTGCAGGGTTTGCAGCACCATTGGTTAGTTGAATACCATAGCTCGCACTATTGTTTATCTGGCAATTCGATATGATAACATTATCAGTTGAATTTCTAACCCTGATCATACCTCCACCGGCACCACCATAGCTGAACTGGCAGTAATTCAGAATATTCCCTGCATCGGCACCGTTGAAATAAATATATTGCCAATCACCCTTGTTTGGGACAGCTTGATTGGCAGAAAAAAGAATAGGGCTACCACTTGTTCCGTTTGCTGATAAAATACCATTCACAGTCATTCTTCGGGCCGAATTAAAATACACTTCACAACCCGGTTCAATGGTCAGTTGAACAGCATCAGCTACAGTGATATTGCCTGTTATAACATGGGGATTTCCAGCAGCATACCAGGTTTCATTACTTGAAATGGTTCCGCTGTGATTTGTCTGGGCTGATAAAATGATTGTTACCATCCCGGCAAACAACATTGATAGTAAAACTCTTTTCATGATATTTAGTATTTGGAATAAATTTCAAATTAAACTTAATTTGGCAAACATTGTTCAATATTGTTACATTACATAACATGTAAATAAGGTTTTGGTGATGATGCAAATATAAAAATTCTTTAGGGAATAAAAAAATAAAATTTAAACGATACATGATTATTCCTATTTTTAAATCGTATCAACTTTGAAATTAAAAATGACTTTCAAAACATATAACATTGGCACACAACCATGTACATAATAATGAAGTACACCAGGGGAAAAAATTATTAATCACTATTTTCCTAAATCTTTTAATTACGTTTAGCCAGGTTATCGGTGGGATCATTTCAGGTAGCTTATCATTGCTGTCGGATGCCTTGCACAATTTTAGTGATGTAATTGCTTTGGTTATTTCATTTATTGCTACCAGGCTAAAACGGAGGAAAGAAAGCGTTAAAAAAACCTTCGGTTATAAACGGGCCGAAATCATGGCTGCTTTTATCAATTCATCCACCCTGATCTTAATCGGAGTTTATTTGATTTATGAAGCTGTCCAAAGGTTTTATTTACCTGTCAGTATTGAAAGCGGATGGGTAATTGTACTTTCCGCAACAAGTATCGTGTTCAATGGCATCAGTGCACTTTTACTTATTCGTGATAGCCATCAAAACATGAACATCAAATCGGCCTATATACACCTGCTTACGGATATGTTGACCTCAATTGCGGTTCTTATTGGCGGTATATTGATGTATTATTTCAACATTTACTGGATTGACGGCCTGTTAACACTCATCATAGCTATTTATCTGATCTACATGTCGTGGGGAATTCTTGGAGCAAGTCTGAAAGTATTAATGCAATTTACACCCTCCGGAATTATTATTGAAGATATTAGTAATAAGATAATAAATATTCCCTCGGTTAAAAACATCCATCACGTCCACATTTGGCAGCTAAATGATAAACAAATACATTTTGAGGCACATGTTGAATTTGTGCAAGACGACAAACTGTCGGAAACCAATAAAATACTTGAAGAAATCAGGATTTTATTGCTTGAAGAGTTCGGAATCGATCATGTGACCCTACAACCTGAGATTGAACAATGTGATGGTAAAGAGTTGATTTATCAGGAACACTGATTTAAACGAATAAATCTGCATTTACATTTTCTCGGGGACTGCCACTCCCAATAAACTCATTGATAATTTAATGATCCTACCGGTAAACCAGCTGAGTAACACCCTGAAATTTGCAGTATCCTGTTCCACCCGTTTTAATATCGGCGTATCCTGGTAATAATGGTTGTAGGTCTTTGCCAGCTCATATGCATAGTTGGCAATAGTAGCCGGACTGTAATTTTCTCCGGCCGCATGAATTGCCAAAGGAAATTCGTAAATTATTCTAATTATTTCCTTTTCAACCGGCGATAACTCGATTTTTGTCGAATCCAACAATGGAATATATTCTTCAGGAGATTTTTCAGCTTTTCGAAAAATTGATTGGATGCGTGCGTAGGTATATTGAATGAACGGTCCTGTGTTCCCATTAAAATCAATTGATTCCTCAGGATTGAACAATATATTTTTTTTCGGGTCAACCCTGAGAATAAAATATTTTAGTGCTCCCATACTGACCAAATGGTAAAGCTCATGAAGTTGTTGTTCATTAAAATCTGTAGTTTTACCAAGTTCTTCGGTTGTCTTTTGAGCCGTTTCATACATTTCATCCATCAAATCATCGGCATCTACCACGGTCCCTTCCCTCGATTTCATTCTTCCATGGGGCAGTTCAACCATTCCATAGGAAAGATGATAAATATTTTTCGACCAATCACGTCCAAGCTTTTTGAGAATTTTTTTTAAAACATCAAAATGATAGATTTGCTCATTACCTACAACATAAAGCATTTGACCGGGATTGAACTGGTCGTGCCTGCGTTGGGCAGTTCCCAGGTCCTGGGTAATATAAACTGAAGTTCCGTCCCCTCTCAGTAATAACTTTTCATCCAATCCTTCATCTCTAAGGTCAACCCATACCGAGTTATCCTCTCTTTTATAGAAGACTTCCTTCCTGAGCCCTTCCTCCACCATTTTTTTACCATCCAGGTAAGTTTTCGATTCGTAATTGATGTAATCAAAATCGACACCCAGCCTTTTGTAGGTCTGGTCAAACCCGTCATAGGCCCAATTGTTCATCAGTTTCCAGATACTCAAAACCTCCTCATCCCCGGCTTCCCATTTTTTAAGCATTTCCTTGGCCTCTTTCATGATCGGTGCCTGCTCAAAAGCATCATCTTCGGTGTATCCGCGGTGCACGAACTCGGCTATTTGTTCCTTATGTTTCTTATCAAAAAGTACATAATACTTGCCTATTAAATGGTCGCCCTTCAATCCGGTGGATTCGGGAGTTGCCTCATTTCCCCATTTGATCCAGGCAAGCATCGATTTGCAAATATGAATTCCACGATCATTAACCAAATTGATCTTCACAACATGATGCCCGTTTGCTTTCAGAATCTGAGCCAATGAAAAACCCAGTAAATTATTCCGAATGTGCCCCAGATGTAAGGGTTTATTGGTATTGGGAGAGGAATATTCTATGACAACAGGCTTTCCTGTTGCTTTTTGGTTGATCCCGAAATTTTCATTATTGAGGTTTTCGATAAAAAAATTGACCCAGAAATTGTCATGGAGGGTGATATTTAAAAATCCCTTGATCACCTCCGTTTTTGATAACTCAGAAATATTTTTTTCCAGATAAGCTCCGATTTCATGGGCTGTATCCGCGGGAGATTTTTTTGAAAACCTTGACATCGGAAAAACTACCAGGGTATAATCGCCGGTGAACTCCCTGTTGGTTTTTTCAATCTGGATCAATTCATTGGGGATAGCCTGTCCGTATAAATCATGAACAGCCTTTAGGGTGAATTCTGCTAACTTATCTGCAATCATTCCAAATCTGAGTTTCCGACAAATTTAGTTTAAAAAACGGAAATAAAAATTTAATAAAACTTGGCTAAAAAATTTAAAGCTATACCTTTGCATGAATTTTCGCAGTTTTTTACAAAACTTATTGTTCATTAATAAAAAGGTAATAATTATGAAACGAAATGTAATTATTATCGGTGCTGCAGGAAGAGATTTCCACAATTTCAATACATTTTTTCGTGGAAATACCAGTTATCGAGTGGTAGCTTTTACGGCTGCCCAGATTCCCGATATCGACGGAAGGAAATACCCGGCCGAACTGGCTGGTGATTTGTACCCGGACGGTATCCCGATTTATGCAGAGGAAGATTTACCAAAGCTAATCAAAAATCTGGAGGTTGACGACTGTGTTTTTTCATACAGTGATGTTCCCTATCAGAAAGTTATGGCCATTAGCGCCATCGTCAATGCAGCTGGTGCAAACTTTTTATTGCTTGGCCCCAGGGAGACCATGGTAAAAAGCACCAAACCCGTTATTGCAGTTGGAGCCGTAAGGACCGGTTGCGGGAAAAGCCAAACTTCACGCAAAGTCATAGAGTACCTGATGGAGAGGGGATTGAAGGTTGTGGCCGTGCGACATCCTATGCCTTATGGCAACCTGGTTGAACAGAAAGTACAGCGTTTTGCAACCATTGAGGATTTGCACAAACACAAATGTACCATTGAAGAAATGGAAGAGTACGAACCGCATGTTGTGCGTGGAAACGTAATTTATGCAGGTGTGGACTATGAAGCGATTCTGCGGGCCGCAGAACAAGACCCGGATGGTTGCGATATCGTACTATGGGATGGCGGTAATAATGATTTCCCGTTTTATGTTCCCGATTTGAACATGACAGTGGTTGATCCTCACAGGCCGGGACATGAACTGAGTTATTATCCCGGGGAAGTCACACTCAGAATGGCTGATGTAGCCATCATTAATAAAATGGACAGTGCATCCCCGGAAGGCATTCAAACCGTTAGGGAAAGTATT
This sequence comes from Bacteroidales bacterium, assembly GCA_016933115.1. Taxonomy (GTDB): domain Bacteria; phylum Bacteroidota; class Bacteroidia; order Bacteroidales; family JAADJA01; genus JAADJA01. The sequence continues at coordinate 15,429 of JAFGBL010000238.1, forward strand.
GAAAAAGTAGCGCCAAATGCCATTGTTGTAGACGGAGCATCCCCCATCAAAGTGGATGATCCTTCGGTGATCAAGGGCAAAAAAGTGCTTGTCGTTGAAGATGGTCCTACGCTGACTCACGGTGAAATGAAATTGGGTGCCGGAACGGTAGCAGCCCGTAAATTTGGTGCATCCGAGTTGGTTGACCCACGGCCATTTGTTGTCGGAAAGCTTGCCGAAACATTCGAAATATACCCGAATATAGGAGTATTGCTGCCGGCAATGGGTTACAGCGATCAACAACTGAAGGACCTTGAAGCAACCATAAACAACACAGTTTGTGATGCGGTTGTAATAGGCACACCCATTGACTTGAACAGGCTCATCAAAATAAATAAACCGAATACCAGGGTTTATTATGATCTGCAGGAGATAGGGTATCCCAATCTCTCAGAAATTATCGATGACTTTATCAAGAAGCACAATTTAATCAAATAAAAAAAGGCGACCTGCGGTCGCCTTTTTTTTAACAAAAAATGAACATTCAGGCTTTTGATTTATTTTATAAATAATTTTGCCTGATTCAAAAAAGTTAAATCACTCATGAGAAATAATAGCCTGGTATCCATTCACGATATCACAAAAGCCGACTACGAAACCATCCTTAACCTGGCTGAAAAATTTGAAACAAATCCAAAAAGGAAGATACTGGAAGATTTCGTGGTTGCAACTTTGTTTTTCGAACCTTCAACCCGAACCCGGCTGAGTTTCGAGTCGGCAGCCTCCCGGTTGGGTGCCAAAGTCATCGGATTTTCTGATACAACTTCAACAAGCGTTAAAAAGGGAGAATCCTTAAAAGACACCATCCTGATGGTATCCAACTATTCCGATATCATTGTGATGCGGCATCCGAAAGAGGGAAGTGCACGCTTTGCCAGCGAAGTATCCCCGGTTCCGATTATCAATGCCGGTGACGGTTCGAACCAGCATCCGACCCAATGTTTGCTTGACCTTTATTCCATCAGGAAAACCCAAAAAAAACTGGACAACCTGCATATAGCCTTCATAGGCGACCTGAAATACGGACGAACCGTCCATTCACTGGTGATTGCACTCACAAACTACCAAACCACCTTTCACCTGGTATCGCCTATTGAATTGAAACTCCCGAGTTCGGTAAAGCGATACATCAAGGAAAAAAATCTGGAATACCACCAGTACACGGAACTGGAAGATGTGATACCAAATGTTGACATCCTATATATGACCCGGATACAGCAGGAAAGATTTGCCGATCCTCTCGAATACGAACGGGTTAAGAACAGCTACGTTCTCAGGAACAGCATGCTGGAAAATGCTAAAAAGAACCTCAGGGTTCTCCACCCCTTACCAAGGGTGAATGAAATTACAGAAGATGTGGATGATAATCCCAAAGCCTACTACTTTGACCAGGCCAGAAACGGCGTTTTTGTACGGCAGGCATTGCTGGCTACCATCCTGGGTGCAAAACTGGGCAAATAACTATTAATATTGAAAAAATGGGAAAACAAGATAAAGTAAAAGAATTAAAAGTTTCTGCAATTGAAAACGGCACGGTGATCGACCATATTCCACCCCAATCGGTTTTCCAGGTGATCGGAATTTTGGGGTTGGATGACATTAACAACCAGATCATGGTAGGAACCAACCTCGATAGTGGCAAACTGGGTAAAAAGGGGATCATCAAGGTAAGCAGCAAATATTTCGAGAGTGAAGAAATCAATAAAATCGCCCTTGTAGCCCCAACGGCAACTTTGATCGTTATCAAGGATTATACGGTTGTTTATAAGGCCAAGGTAATGATTCCGGACCGGATCAATAAGATCGTTAAATGTATCAACCCGAACTGCATCACCAACCATGAACCGATCCAGACACGTTTTACGGTACTCGACAAGGAAGATCTAACATTGCAGTGCTATTATTGCGAAAAGACAACCAAAAAGGAAAATATCAGGTTTCTATAATCCGGGAAATACCATAATTCCGATCATTGAAGCTGATCAATACCGGGTAAATGAAGATCGGCAATTTCCATTTCTGCAATATATTGCGCATCCAGGAAAATCATCGAATCCAATGGAATATTATTGTTCTGAGCTTTTTCCATAATATCCTTCATCCATTCGGGCGAAGCTTTTATCCGTCTGATGATGTTGATTGTTTTCCTGCTTTTAAGGTACTCGGTGTCAGTAAAAATCCGGTAAACGTCCTCAATAAACCCACTTCCGAAATCCCTTAAATTACTGGTCGAAAACTCCAGCAATACAACATCGGTATTGATCATTCTATCCAAAACATCTATTTCGCGAACCGTAATTTTTTCTTCAGTACTTTCAGGATATACCGAATTATAATAATACCAAAATTCAAGGTAATCAAAAGATATTAAAAACCGGCCTTCAATCAGCTGCCAGAAAAAACTGTCAGCTATGGTAATTGTTTTGGGGCTTGATAAGTCGAAATCAGTATCCTCTTTGAATACCGGATAGGCAAGTGTGTATTCATGGATTGGGTAAAACAAATTCATGAGATTTTCAAGGTCATTATCAGCTGCATTAGGTGTTTCAGATAATTTCACCTGATCCCATTTAACATTTTTCAAATTCTTATTCAGCAATACTTCTATTTTCCGGATAATGCTATCGGCTGCCAGTGCAGCACCATATTCGCTCCAATGCGTGCCTGTTTGCGAAAACAACGGGTATTTTACGGTATCCTTCATCTGAACAAACCAGTTGTTGAAATCCAACACTTGTAATGTTGTATTATTAAAGAATTCATCATAATAATCATAGTTTGTTTTTTGTTGAAACTTCAAATACAATTCTGGGATTAATTCGGGATAATAGTGACCCTTACCCGGTGCAATAACAATTAAGAATTTTGTGTTGTAATGGTTCAGATATTTATTTATGATTTCCAGTTTACGAACCTTTTCGGCTATACTGTCACGGCCTGAAAAATCAGAGCCTGTAAAAGCATCAATGTACCACAATTCGAACAAATAATTTTTTTTACCAATTACAATTCCACTCCCGTGGGATTTATTAAAAACAGAATAATCAACCTGGTTGAACAGCCGGATCAAAAAAGGCCTGAAACCAAAGTTCTGATCGATAAATTGATTGAATTGATCCTGGTATTTGGAAGAAAACAATTCATTCCAATCAAATTCAGGTAAATCTTGTGCGATATAAACACCATTCAGCGGCTTTTCTTTAATCACAGGAAAAAACATTTGGATGGCAGGACTTACCAACAAAATTATCAGAATTACAAACAGTATTTTATGAATGATCTTCATTTAAAACCTAAAATAAATAAAAGGGCTAAAACCTGAACCTGCCAATGATGCAATGATGTAAATAAAAAACAATATTGAAATTATAAAATATACAATATGACCCCGGGTTGAAAGATTTGTATTGTAAATAATCTCCTGTAATTTAACTCCTGTTTTAACCGAA